>NZ_JANSIS010000007.1:0-127370 GCF_047462135.1 Synechococcus sp. O70.2 | reverse complement strand
GCGTTGCGGTCTGGTGCTGTGTCGCGACCACAACGCCGCTCTCAACATCTTGCGCCGAGGTCTAGAACTCTTGGGCATGGTGTGGAACGGTACCTCAGGGCATGAGGGAACCGCCCCGCAAGGGGGAACGCTTGGGAAGAGCGGCACCGCTGCCATGAAGGGGCAACCTGACATGGTAAGTGCGCTCGTGGAACCAAGAACGAGAATCCCCGGCCTACGGCCCGCTGTCGCGAATGCCCTTCAGGGCGGGGAGTATGTCAATCCAGGCTAGCCAGCCGTTTGCGCTTGGAGGGTAAGGAACTCAGGCAGTTTGCACCTGGCGCACCAGCCCCGTTGCCGCCAAAGCAGCCAAGGCGCGATCCCGGTAACGACCATAGCGCTCTTGTTTGCTGCGAACCTTTTGCCCCTCCAGCTCCGGCAAGAGGCCAAAATTGGCTGGCATGGGCTGGAAGTACTTGGGATCGGCGCTGCTGATGAACTGAAACAGGGATCCCATCATCGTCTCCGGCGGCAACGTGATCAAAGGCAGCCCCAGAGCCAGGCGGGCGGCGTTCTGTCCGGCCAGCCACCCCCCCGCCACGGCGCAGGCGTAGCCTTCAGTGCCCACCAACTGGCCGGCAGCCAACAGGGTCGGACGGCGGCGAAATTGCAACGTAGGCAGCAAAAGCTGCGGCGAGTTCAAAAAGGTATTGCGGTGCATCACGCCAAAGCGGACAAACTCCGCTGCTTCCAGGCCGGGGATGAGGCGAAAGACCCGCTGCTGTTCTCCCCACTTCAAATTGGTCTGAAAGCCCACCAGGTTCCACAGCTTGCCTGCTCTGTCCTCCTGGCGTAGCTGCACCACCGCATAGGGCCGGGATCCCGTGCGGGGATCCACCAGCCCCACCGGCTTCAAGGGTCCAAAGCGGAGGGTGTCTTTGCCGCGGCGGGCCATTTCTTCAATGGGCAGGCAGCCCTCGAAGAACTTGCGCTCCTCTTTTTCAAAATCCTTAAGGGGCACCTGTTCTGCCTCCACCAGCGCCTGCCAGAAGCGCTCGTACTCCGCCTCTGTCATAGGGCAGTTGAGGTAGGCCGCCTCTCCTCTGTCGTAGCGAGAAGCCTGAAACACCACTGTGCGGTTGAGGGAATCCCCGGTAACAATGGGGCTGGAAGCGTCAAAAAAGCTCAGGTACTCCAGGCCGGTGAAGGCTTGCAGCGCCTTGGCTAGGGGCTTGCTGGTCAGGGGGCCGGTGCAGAGGACGGCTATCCCTTCTGGGATCTCGGTCACCTCCTCCCGGCGCAGGGTGATGAGAGGATGGTTGGCAATGGCTTCTGTTAGGGCCTGGCTAAAGCGAGCCCGATCCACAGCTAGGGCCCCCCCTGCCGGCACAGCGTGGCGATCCGCGGTGGCGATCACCAGAGATCCCAGTTGGCGCAGCTCTTCCTTAAGCAGCCCTGCCGCTCGATCGCTGGCTATGGCCCCGAAGGAATTGCTGCACACCAGCTCTCCCAGTAGATCCGTATGGTGGGCCGGGCTTTGCCGCACAGGGCGCATCTCCGAGAGGATAACAGGCACCCCCAGTTGGGCGATTTGCCAGGCGGCTTCTGTCCCTGCCAGCCCCCCGCCCACCACATGGATGGGGGCCACGGTTGGCGATGGATGCGCGGGATGGTGCATCACAGCCTCCAGAGAAAACGCTCAGCCAGTTAGGTACTCCCCGCTAGCAGCTCCCTCAGGCGGCAAAGTGAATGCGCAGGTAGTCCTCTTCCATTTTGGCTCGTGCCGGCTTCATGGCCGCTAGAGCCTGGGGCAACACCAGGTTGCGGCGGTGGTTGCCAATGCGGATGTTGAGCTCGTCGCCAGTTTTGCTCAGCTCCACCTGCTCTTTGGGGATCCCGGGCAAGTAGAGGTCTAGGCGGTACTGGCCGTTGTCGGTAACCACCTGCATTGTCTGCTCAGCGTAGAACACCTCCGCCGGGTTGCGGTCTCCCCAGAGATCCTTTTTCAGGCGGGCCAGGGCGTCCCACCCCACCAGCTCCTCGGGGTAAAGCGGGATCTCCACCACCGGTAGAGGAGCAAAGTCCTCGTGGATCTGCTGGCGATACTTCTGCTGGGCAGCCTTCCAGGCGGCAAAGTAGGGATCCACCACCCCTTCTGGCAAAATGCGGTTGGCGATCACCAAATCGGTGGCGACGCCGTAGAGGCTAAGGTAGGCATGCGCCCGCAGGGATTCCTTGATCACCATCTTTTCGGGGTTGGTTACCAGGCGCACCGAGGTGATGCGGTTGTCGGTGAGGATGCGCTCTAGCCGCTCGATCTTCTGGTAGAACTCGTAGGGGGCATCTAGCACCTGGTCATCTGGCAGGGGGATCCCGGTTAGCCCTTTAACAATCGGCTCGGCAATAGGGCGCAGCACCCGCGCCAACCCCTGTAAAGGTTTGTAGAACTTGCGCATGTACCAGCCGGAAACATCGGGCAAGCTGAGGAGGCGCAAAGCCGTGCCAGTAGGGGCTGAGTCGATGATGAGCACATCGAACTTGCCTTCGTCGTAGTGGCGGTTGACCCGCACCAGGGCAAAGATCTCGTCCATCCCCGGCAGCACCGCCAGCTCCTGCGCCTGCACGCCGTCCAGCCCGCGGGCCTGCAACACCTGCGTGATGTAGGCCTTGACGGATCCCCAGTTCAGTTCCAGCTCCTGCAGGGCATCCAGCTCCGCTCCCCAGAGGTTGGGTTTGACCTCCACCGGCTCGTGGCCCAAGGGTTGGTCGAAACTGTCGGCCAGGGAGTGGGCCGGATCGGTGCTCAGCACCAGGGTTTTTAGGCCAAGCTCGGCACAACGCCAGCCGGTCGCCGCTGCCATCGAGGTCTTGCCGACCCCTCCCTTGCCAGTCATGAGGATGATGCGTTGCATGGGAGCGCCGTTTACATTCTTTTACAGTTCTAGGCTAACCGATTTGCTCTTTTCTCCTCCGAGCGGCCAAGGGCTGGAGGGCAGTCAACAGGTACACTATATGGTTGCTGAGAAAGTAATGGCCAAGAGTCAAGCCGGTGAAGACAGGTGGGAGGTGGAGGATGATGCGTCGCTGGCGCAGTTTGCTGCTACTTGCCATCCTAACGTTGGGCCTGTGGCTGGGATCCCTTCCTGTCCAGGCGGCTGCCGCCTTGCCCCGGGAACTACAGCAGCTAGAGCAACACGTAGAGCGGCTGCAGAGCCTGGTGGACGCTGAGGATTGGCTGGAGATCCGCTCCTACATTCACGGGCCGATGGGCCTGACCCGCAAGACCCTAACCAGCCTGGCAAACACCTTGCCCCAGCAGCAAAAGCGGGAGATGCTGCGCTTGGCCAAGGAAATGGGCCGCAGCTTGGAAGAACTCGACTTTGCCGCCAAAGCCTACGACCAACCAGAGGTGGAAGCTGCCCAGGCCAAGGTGAGAAAGACGTTGCAAGAGCTCAAGGCCCTGTTTTCGTAGTTGGGGACAGAGCGGGTCAAGTTAAGGGGAAACGCTCCCGCAGATCTTGAGCCACCGGCGGGGGTACCAGGTGGTCAATGGGGCCGCCCAGCTTGGCCACTTCCTTAACTAAGCTGCTACTGACAAAGCTGTGCTCGCTAGCAGTAGCAAGGAAAAGGGTTTCCAACTCAGGAGCCAGGAGCTTGTTGGTGTGGGCCATCTGCAGCTCGACATCAAAGTCAGATAGCACCCGCAAGCCGCGCACAATGACTTTTGCCCCTCGCTGGCGGGCGTAGGCCACCGTCAGGCCGGAAAAGGTGTCGACCTCAACGTTTTTTAGGTGGGCAACAGAGAGGAGGATCTGGGCTTGCCGCTGCTCAGGAGTAAACAGAGGCGTTTTGTTGGGGTTTTTCAGGACTGCAACGATGACTTTGGAAAACAGACGGCTGGCCCGCTCGATGATGTCGAGGTGCCCAAAGGTGATGGGGTCGAAGCTGCCGGGGTAGAGGGCAATCATGCTAGAGAGGGTACCGCTCTTCTTAGCCTACCTGCTCTCGGGCCCACGCCAGATAGGTAGCGCTTACCTGAGCAGCCGGCAGAGCCAGGATCTCCGGCTCCTGGTAGGGGTGGAGCTCCCGCAGCCGCTGTTCCAGGCGGGGATAAGCACTGCTGGGCAACTTAAGCAGCAGCAAGTATTCTTTCTCTGTCTGCAGGGATCCCTGCCAGCGGTAGTAGGAGGTAATCGGGGGCAGCACCTGGGCACAGGCCACGTAGCGCTCGGCCACTAAGGTGTGGGCCAGGCGATGGGCGTCGGCTTCGGAGCCCACGGTGGTCATGACCACGGAGAGGGTTTCTAGGGCGGTCTTGTCGTCCATTAAAGCTGGCTGTAGGCATTCCTCTCCCCCATCCTACCCTTCAGGCTCCGCAAGAAAAAGGGCAGAGCTAGGCCAGCTCCTCAATAGCCCCACCCAGCCGGGAGGGAGCACCGCCTTCTACCTGAGGACGGGTAGTTTACAATAGAACTCTGCCCGGCTCAGGTCGGGCTTGTATCTTGTCGTTATCTAGGGAGAAACAAGCCTTGCCGAAATTTGCCCTAAAAGCTTTGTGGCTGCAAAACGATTTGGCCATTGCAGTGGATCAAGTAGTGGCCAAAAACCGCAGTCCTCTCACCCGCTACTTCTTCTGGCCCCGAGATGATGCTTGGGAACAGCTTAAGGCTGAACTGGAAAGCAAAAGCTGGATTAGTGAAGAAGATCGCATCAACTTGCTCAACCAAGCCACTGAGCTCATCAACTACTGGCAAAATGGTGGGCGCGACCGCCCCATTAGCGAAGCCCAAGCCCAGTTTCCTGACATCCTCATCAGCGACAGTTCGTGAGTGTTCCCTGCTTCCGCCTGCTATCTCTGCATCCAGGCCATCTTGCTGAGGCTGCCGCCTTTGGGCTAGATTAGCACTCGAGGTTCCAGAGTGCTAACTCTTGACCTAGCCAAGGGAAGGGATCGCTGTCGACCTCGCAGGATCCCGCTCTGCCCGGTAGCACTTAGAACAAGTGGCCTAGTTGCTAGTTGAGATAGCGAGGATCAGGGATTCTATGGCAAAGCAGATTTTGTTTAAGGAAGAGGCTCGCAAGGCTCTAGAAGAGGGCATCAATCAAGTAGCAAACGCAGTCAAGGTTACGATTGGCCCTAAGGGGCGCAATGTGGTTCTAGAGAAGAAATTTGGCGCTCCTCAGATTGTTAACGACGGAGTAACAATTGCTAAAGAAATTGAGTTGGCCAATCCCTTGAAAAATGCCGGTGCCCAGTTGATGCGGGAGGTGGCCAGCAAAACCAACGACGCGGCCGGGGATGGCACCAGTACAGCCACCATCCTGGCCCAGAGCATGATCCAGGAGGGGCTAAAGCACGTTGCGGCAGGAGCTAACCCTGTAGCCCTGCGGCGCGGCATTGAAAAGACCACCGCCTACCTGGTGGAGAAGATTGCCGCCCAGGCCAAACGGGTGGAGGATCGCAAGACCATCACCGAGGTGGCCACTATCTCTGCCGGTAACGACAGCGAGGTAGGCGAGATGATCGCCAAGGCCATGGATGCGGTGGGGCGAGAGGGGGTGATCACGGTCGAAGAGTCCAAGTCGATGGAAACCCAGTTGGAAGTAGTGGAGGGAATGCAGTTTGACCGCGGCTACATCTCTCCCTACTTCATCACCGATACCGAGCGGATGGTAGCGGAATACGAAAACGCCTATCTGCTCATCACGAGCAACAAGCTCTCCAACGTGCAGGAGCTGGTGCCTCTGCTGGAGCGGCTGGCCCGGGAGGGGCGGCCCTTACTGGTGATTGCCGAAGATGTGGAGGGAGAAGCCCTGGCTACCCTAGTGGTCAACAAGCTGCGGGGAGTGTTGAGTGCGGTGGCGGTGAAGGCTCCCTCCTTTGGGGAGCGGCGCAAGGCCATGCTGGAGGACATCGCCATCCTCACCGGGGGCCGGCTCATCTCGGAGGAAATTGGCGTCAAGATGGAGAATGTCACTCTGGACATGCTGGGGTCGGCCCGCAAGATCACGGTTACCCGCGACAAGACCACCATTGTTACCGATGGCAGTACTAAGGCGGCCGTAGAAAAGCGGGTAGCTCAGCTCCGCAAGCAGCTGGAGACCACCGATTCTGAGTACGACCGCGAGAAGTTGCAGGAGCGAATTGCCAAGCTGGTTGGCGGAGTGGCGGTCATCAAGGTGGGAGCTGCCACCGAGACCGAGCTCAAAGACCGCAAGCTGCGCATTGAAGATGCTCTCAACGCCACGCGAGCAGCCGTGGAGGAAGGGATCGTCCCTGGCGGGGGGGTGACACTGCTCCACCTTTCCAAGGGGATCCCAGACTTTAAGGCCAAGTTGAATGCCGAAGAGCAGGTGGGGGCAGACATCGTCTACCAGGCCGTGCGGGCGCCGCTCTATCAGATTGCCCACAACGCTGGGCTGGAGGGATCAATAGCGGTGGAAAAGGTTCTGGAGCAAGAGATGCCCTACGGCCTCGACGCCCTGACCGCCGAGTATGTGGACATGTTTGCCCGCGGGATTGTAGACCCGGCCAAGGTGGTGCGCTTGGCCCTGCAAAATGCGGCTTCCATTGCCGCCATGTACCTCACCACGGAGGCCGTGGTCGTCGAGAAGCCGGAGCCCAAGCCGGCCAAAGGCCGCCCGAGCAAGCCGGGAATGATGTAATGATGTAAAGCCCTTCTGCAAGCCTAGGCCCCTATTCGGGGGCTTTTTCTTGGGCGGAGCTTTCGGGCCGCAGCAGGGGAAAGGCGATGACATCCCGAATGCTGGGAGCATCGCACAGCAGCATCGCCAGGCGGTCAATGCCTAGGCCAAGACCGCCCGTGGGAGGAAGGCCATATTCCAGAGCCGTGAGGAAGTCTTCGTCAAGAAAGTGGGCTTCTTCCTTGCCAGCTGCCTTTAGGGCTGCCTGGGCCTCCAGCCGCCGCCGCTGATCCACCGGATCGGTGAGCTCCGAGTAGGCGTTGGCTGTCTCCCGCCCAACAATGAACAGCTCAAAGCGCTCGGCCAGCCCTGCCTTGCTGCGGTGAGGCTTGGTGAGCGGACATACCTCCAGGGGATAGTCCAGGACAAAGGTGGGTTGGCGTAGGCGGCTTTCACAGCAGTGCTCAAAGGCCTTGACCAGCAACTGGCCAGGAGAGTCCTGGGGTGAGAGATTGGGGATCCCTTGCGCGGCCAAGGCGGGCAAGAGCTCCTCAGAGCACTCTTTTTCTACATCGATGAAGATGCCAGTGGCCTCTTCCACCAGCTCTTGCATCGTCACCCGTCGCCAGGGGGGGGTGAGGTCGATGGCTTCCCCTTGGTAGGTAAGCTGCAGGGATCCCCGCACAGCCAGGGCGGCGTTGCACACCAAGGTTTCGGTGAGCTCCATCATCGTGTGATAGTCAGCAAAGGCTTGGTAGGCCTCCAGGGAGGTAAATTCCGGGTTGTGGCGGGTGGAGATCCCCTCATTGCGAAAGACCCGCCCAATTTCGTAAACCCGCTCGATCCCGCCCACCACCAGCCGCTTCAGGTGCAGCTCGGTGGCAATACGGAGGTAGAGATCTAGATTTAGGGCGTTGTGGTGGGTCACAAAAGGCCGCGCCTCTGCCCCCCCGGGGATGACCTGCAACACCGGCGTTTCAATTTCCACAAAGCCTCGCTCTTCCAGGGTCTGCCGCAGGGAGCGGATGATCTTGGCGCGGTCGAGCAGGGTCTGTTTGACCTCGGGGTTGACGATGAGATCGACGTAGCGCTGGCGGTAGCGTTTTTCCACATCCCGCAGGCCGTGCCACTTGTCAGGCAGAGGCAGCAGGGCCTTGGTCAGGATCTGGTATTCGTCCACCCACACCGACAGCTCCCCTTTTTCGGTGCGCTTGAGGCAGCCCCTGGCCCCCAGCCAGTCGCCCACGTCGATGAGCTTGTCTAGGTTCTTGAAAGCCACTTCCCCCATGCGCTCTGTTAGCCGCTGCTTCTCCAGGTAAAGCTGGATGGTGCCAGAGCGATCTTGCAGAGTCAAGAAAGCGAGTTTACCCATCACTCGCCGCGCCCGGATTCGCCCAGCCACGGCCACCTGGACATCCTCCCGCTCCCCGCCAGGCTCCAGGTCAGCAAATTGCGCCTGCAACTCGGCAGCTAGGTGGGTAACGGGAAAAGAATAGGCATAGGGCAGGATCCCTTGCTCCTGCAGGTGGCGGACCTTTTCTAGGCGGGCAGCCCGTTGAGCGGCTTCGCTGCTAGTGGAAGGGGTGGACATAAGTAAAAACTGCTGAAACCAACAAGCGAGGAAGAGGATCCCGACTTTGCCCCCGCGCTCCCTAGAAGGAGCTTAGGCTTTAGGACAGGCTTAAGGCTTATCCCTGGGCAAGGCCAGCCAAGAGGGCCTGCACCTGCTGGAGGTGAGCCCAGGCGCTGGAGCTCCCTTCTTGGTATCGACTCAGCTCCGCCTCCAACTGCCCCAGATACCCTGCCCACTCTGCCCAGCGCTCCTGCTCAGCAGCAAGCGCAGCTTGCAGTTGGTTGAGGCGCCCCCAGGTTTCGGCCATTGCCCGGGCCCGGGCCCGCAGGGCCTCCTCCTCTTGCTCCAGGTGTTGCCACTCCTGCTCCAGGTCCTGCTGTTGGCGGTTCAGTTGCTCCTGTTGAGCTGAGAGGGAAGCTTCCAGTTGGTGGACAAGCGTTTGCAGGCGGTCTTTTTCCTGGAGCAGCTCCTGCTTTTGCTCGGCCATCTGTCCCAGGAGGGGACCAATATCCACTCGAACCGGAGCGGCAGCCTGATTCTGTAGCTGCTTGAGGCGAGCCTCGTGGCGGGCTAGTTCCTCGTACTCCCGCTGCAGGTTTTTCTCTTGGGGCAGCAGAGCTTCTTCTAGGGCGCTACAGGCAGCCTGGGCGTAGTCGATCTCCATTTCGAGGTCAAACCGTTCCTCGGGAGAGGCGGTGGCCAGCCGCGCTTGTAACCCCTGTAAGGTTTGCCGGTTCTGCTCCAGCTCAGCCCGCTGCTGGCTAACCTGGGCCGCCCGCTGCTCGTAGTCTCGGCGCATTTGGCTAACCAAAGCCGCCAGCTCCTCCACTGAGACCGCCACCTCCTCCCCTCCGTTGCGGCTACCGTCAACGATGAAGTCGTACTCCTGAACCAAACGGTAGGCTTTTTGCTGGAGGCTCTCCTGAGAGTGCAACTGCTGGAGGATCCTCTGCAGTTGCTCTTGGTAAAGCTGCAGGGATCGCCGCTGAACCTGCCAGCTAGCCTGGCTTTGCTCGAGGGCATGGCGGGATCCCCACCAGGCAGCGCGGCGCTCTCGCCAGGCTTGGTAGTCCCGCTCCAGCCCCTCTTGGCCAATTTGGGCTTGCTGTCGCTCCTGCTCCAGTTGGGCCATCTGGTGGTGGAAGTGCTCCTGCTGCTGCTGAACCTGGCTTTTCAAGCTTTGCAGAAGATCCAGGGGCGCCGTAGGGAAACTTAAATGTTCCTGAACCTCTTGCAACAAAGTCTGGAGCTGGGCTGCTTCGGCTTCTCTAAGGCGGCTGGAGCGAGCTTCCAGTTCCTGCCGCTGTCGGTTGAGAGCTTCTCGCTGCTCTCCAATCAGGCGCTGTTGCTCAGCCAGATAGGCTTGCTGGTTGGTCAGCTCCTCTTTGAGACTCTCCAGAAGTTTGCGCTCCTCCTCGACCGCTTTGTATTGCTCGTACAGCCGCTGCACCTCCTCTTCTTGGGCAGCCAGCTCCATCTCGCGGCGGGTGAGCTCTTGGGCCTGAAAGGTGAGGGACTTGCGCCAATTCTCGATCTCTTCCTCTTGGCTGCGGACTTTTTGCTGAAGTTGGCTGAAACTTTGCAGGTAGGTTACCACTTGGCGAGCAGCTTCGCTGATGCGAGTTACCTGACGGTTGCCAGAGACCTCTGCTAGCACCAGCGCCCCATCCTTGAAGCGCCCGGCTTCTTGAGCAATGCGGCCATCCAGGGTGATGGATTCTTCGTTGACGGCCACCCAGGTGTTGTCCTGCTGTTGCTTAGCTAGTAGTTGCAGAGACGACTTGGCAAATCCAAGTGGCTTGGAGAGCTCTGCTAGGTACAGCACGCCTAACCCCCTCAAACGTGGACCGCAATAACCTCAATCCTGCTTTAGGGCCGCCGCTCGACTTGCAGGTTAACCCGCCATCTCAGTTGCTGATCCCAACCTCAACGATAGGGTAAAAAAAACGCCTTTGCCAGAGGCTGCTTGGGGAAACCTGGAGTAGCTATTCAAACTGGCCGCTTAGCCCTAGAGTGATCTAGGGTGAGGTGAAAGGTTCTGGTCAGGGGCGATATGGAGCTGCAGAGTGAACCGCTTGCTATTCGTCGGCGTTCCCCTGCCCCAGCGGTGGTGGTCGCCTCGCAGGTCTACCAGATAGCAGCGCCCGAGGCTGAGCCGCGCCACATTTTGGAAGCCATTGTCTGGCACAAAGAGCAGGAGGTGGAGCGCCAGCGGGAGCAGCTTCCCCTCAAGGAATTGCAACGGCAACTGGAGCAGGCTCCCCCCGTGCGGGATTTCGTGGCCGCTCTCACCCAATCCCCCCACCCCGTCTCTCTCATCGCTGAGGTGAAAAGGGCCTCTCCTAGCCGCGGCATCCTCCGGGATCCCTTTGACCCAGTGGCCATTGCCCGCAGCTATGAAGCAGGGGGGGCCAGTTGCCTATCGGTGCTTACAGATGAGCGGTTTTTTCAGGGCAGCGGCGAGTACCTGCGCCAGATCCGCCAGGCAGTAGGGATCCCCATCCTCTGCAAGGAGTTCATCCTCTACCCCTACCAAATCCTCTGGGCCCGCAGCCTAGGAGCGGATGCGGTGCTGCTGATTGCTGCCATTCTCTCGGATGCCGACTTGGGCTACTTCCTCAAGCTCGTTCAGCGATTGGGCATGGCGGCTTTGCTGGAGGTGCATACCGCTCAGGAGCTGGAGCGAGTCTTAGCCTTGCCGCAACTGCAACAGGCCAAGGGGCGGGTGTTGATTGGCATCAACAATCGCGACTTGAGAACCTTTACAGTCGACTTAAGGACGACACGCAACCTCCTAGCCGCCTACCGGGATCGCCTGGGGGATCTGCCGGTGGTCAGCGAGTCTGGCATCCACACCTTCGCCGATCTGCAGCAGTTGCAAGCCTGGGGGGTGCGCGCCGTGCTGGTGGGGGAAGCCCTGGTCACGCAGCCAGATCCTGGCCAAGGGGTGCGCTCCCTGTTGTCCCCGTAAACTTTTCGCCAGCCACCAAGATGGATCCCTTCTAGATCGATGAAACGGATTCCGGTGCCAGCCCACATCCACTATGAGTTTCTGCTGCGGGTTTTGGAGCGGCAGACGTTTCCGGCAGTCGAGGAACAGGATTTTGGCAACCGCGGCCGCACGCAAGAGCTGATCACCTCTTTGCGCAAGGCCCTCACCCAACAGTTGCAACTGGAAGAAGAGTGGCGCCAGCGGGGCTACCAAGTGGACTACCGCTGGAACCTGGACGATCCGCCTCCCTCCCCTTGACTTTCTAGCCCCCTGCAAGGCTTAGCATCGAGCTATGGAGGTGTAGAGGCTTTTCAGGATGCAGGTTGTTTTGACGGTGCCCAAGCTGGCCTGCTCGGCTTGTGTGGAGACCATTGCCCAGGCGGTGCGGCAACGGGATCCCCAGGCCCAAGTGGAAGCGGATCCCAAGACTAAGCAGGTGCGGATTCTCTCCGCGCAGACGGACACGGACTGGCGGCAGGTGCTTGCCCAAGTGGGCTATCCGCCGGCGTAGCGACGTCGGCAGGACAGAGCTCCCGGCTGGGGTTTTCCTCATTGTTGGGAGGAAGGAGGCTTTGGCGTTGCTTTTACTCGGAGGGCAGCCATGTCTGGTTCTGGTACCCCCAACCCCTCTGCCCCATCGGCTGCCGGCACTTGGCGCTTGGCCATCCAGGGTATGAGCTGTGCCTCCTGCGCTGTCAGCATTGAACGGGCGCTGGGCCAGGTGCCAGGGGTGACGGCGCAAACGGTGAACTTTGCCAGCGAACAGGCGATTGTTCAAGGGGATCCCCGGCTGGTGAGCCCCCAAGCCTTGATCCAGGCGGTGGAGCAGGCGGGGTATCGGGCCCACCTCCTCCAAGACGATTGGCAACTGCTGGAGCCGACGGATCCCGAGCGGATTGCCCAACGGGCGGCAGAACGGGAGTGGAAGCTGAAGGCGGCAATAGGAGCAGGCATCAGCACGGCGCTGCTAGTGGGATCGTTGCCGATGATGCTGGGGAGGGAGATCCCCGGCTTGCCCCTGCAGGATCCGTGGCTGCAGTTGCTGCTGACAATACCGGTGCAGTTTTGGGTGGGCCAGCCGTTTTATCGCGGCGCCTGGGCGGCTTGGCGGCGGCGAACGGCCGATATGAACACCCTGGTGGCCTTGGGAACCAGTGCCGCCTTCTTCCATTCCCTTTTTGCCACCCTCTTTCCCGACTTCTTCCACCGGCAAGGGCTGCACCCCGAGGTGTACTACGAAGTAGCGGCCGTGGTCGTCACGCTGGTGCTGGTGGGCAAGTGGATGGAGCAGCGGGCCAAAGCCCAAACCTCCGAGGCCATCCACAAGCTGATGGGGCTGCAGCCCAAAACCGCAAGGGTAATTCGCCAGGGGGTGGAACAGGAGATCCCAATTGGGGAGGTGCAAGTAGGAGATTGCATCCGCGTGCGCCCCGGCGAGAAGGTGCCGGTGGACGGTGTAATCCTGGAAGGTTCCTCGGCGATAGATGAGTCGATGGCAACCGGGGAAAGCCTGCCTGTCGTCAAATCGGTGGGGGATGAGGTTATCGCGGCCACTCTCAACCAGACCGGCAGCTTTGTCATGAAGGCCCAGCGGGTAGGCAAAGATACGCTTTTGGCCCAGATCGTGCGCCTGGTGCAGGAAGCTCAGGGATCCAAAGCTCCCATTCAGCAGGTGGCAGATCGAGTGACCTCGTGGTTTGTGCCGGCGGTCATTGGAGTGGCGGCGGTAACGTTTGGGCTCTGGTGGGGGCTGGCGGGCAAGCCAACGTTGGCTTTGGTCAATGCCGTTGGGGTGCTGGTCATTGCCTGCCCTTGTGCCTTGGGTTTGGCCACCCCCACCTCGATCCAGGTGGCCATAGGGCGAGGAGCAGAGCTGGGGATCCTGGTGAAGCGGCCTGAGAGCTTGGAGGTTTTGGCCCATCGCCTCGCCACCGTGGTCTTGGACAAAACCGGCACTCTCACCGCTGGCCGTCCCGCTGTTACCGATATCTGGACTCCAGCCTCCTCTCCCCTAGGGCTGTTGCGTCTAGCGGCTGCGGCAGAACAGTACTCAGAACATCCGCTAGCCCGGGCAGTGGTGCAAAAAGCCGAAGCAGAAGGGATCGCGCTCCCGCCAGCCCAGCACTTCCAGGCAAGAGTAGGCGAGGGGATAGAAGCCTGGGTAGAGGGACAGCCGGTGCGTGTTGGTCGGCTGAGCTGGCTGCAGGCGATGGGGATCCCTTGCCATCCCGCCAGCAAGGAGCGGGCTCAAGCTTGGGAGAACGAGGGCAAAACCGTCATTGGCGTGGCTCAAGGGGAGAGTTTTCTGGGACTGCTGGCCATTGCCGATCCGCTAAAGCCCACTTCCGCTGAAGCTGTGCAGCAGCTGCACCAGATGGGGCTGGAGGTGGTTATGCTGACTGGCGACAACCCCACCACTGCCCAAGCCATTGCCCGGCAGGTCGGGATCCGGCGAGTCATTGCCCAAGTCCGTCCTGAGCAGAAGGCAGCCTTGATTCGCCAGCTTAGGCGGCCTCAGGGGCGGGTGGTGATGGTAGGAGACGGCCTTAACGATGCGCCGGCCCTGGCTGAGGCCGATGTGGGGATCGCCATGGGGACGGGCACGGACGTGGCTATGGCCACCGGCGACATTACCCTGGTATCGGGCGATTTGCGGGGTGTGGCTGCCGCCATCCAACTCAGCCGGGCTACCCTTGCCAACATTCGCCAAAACCTCTTCTTTGCCTTTATCTACAACGTCCTGGGGATCCCCATTGCTGCCGGGGCGCTCTATCCCTTCACCGGCTGGCTGCTCAACCCCATGTTGGCGGGGGCAGCCATGGCCTTCAGCTCTGTCTCGGTGGTGGCCAATGCCCTGCGCCTGCGGCACTTTCAGCCCTCACCCCCAGCCCCTCTTGCTCGGAGAGGAGGGAGTTAGGGATCAGGACAAGGGTTTGGAATTATCTCCCCGGAGGCGGCAATCCCCCTGGGGGGCCTTGGTGAACAACTAGCGGCAGGCTAGCCTAAAAGGCCCAGGCAGGCTGGGGAAAGTGGGGCGCCAATCCGCTCCCTCAGCGAAAACACCCACCTGCTTTTTCCTGGACCTTTGCAATTCCCAAGGAACGGAGTTTTCGTGTTGAATACCCTCAGTTTTTCTCCTTCCTCTACCGTTGGGCAGTCCCCTTCTGCGTCCTTGCCCTTGTTGCTCATTGGCCACGGATCCCGTGACCCAGAGGGACAGCAAGCCTTCCTGGAGCTGGCCCAGACCTACCAAGCTCTCACGCCCCATCGGCCGGTGATCCCTTGCTTTCTGGAGCTGGCCCAGCCGACCATTGCCCAAGGGGTGGAACACTGCTTGGCCCAGGGGTGGCAGGAGATCGTGGCTCTGCCGCTATTGCTGTTTGGGGCGCGCCACAACAAGTTCGACGTGACCACAGAGCTGGATCGCCTCCAGGCCCTCCACCCGCAGTTGCGCGTCCACTACGGCGCGCCGCTGGGGATCCGCGTTGAGATCTTGCAAATGCTGCGGGAGCGAATGGCCACTTTGCTGGCCGCCCAGCCGCAGCGGATCCCGGAAGCGGAGACGGTGCTGCTCTTTGTCGGCCGCGGCTCCAGTGATCCCGAAGCCAACGCCGAAGCCTGTAAGCTGGCTCGACTGCTCTGGGAAGGGTCTGGGTTTGCGGCCGTGGAGACTTGCTTTATCGGCATTACCCATCCGCGCCTGCCCGTGGGGTTGCAGCGAGCCCTCTCTTGGCAGCCGCGCCGGGTTCTCGTGTTGCCCTATTTTCTCTTTACAGGGGTACTGGTGAAAAGAATCGAGGCGGCAGTGCAGGAGCAGCGGCGCTGCCACCCCGAGATTGACTGGCTGATGCTGCCAGAATTGGGCATAGTGGATACGGTGCTGCACACCCTGCAGCAACTGGAGCAGGAGGCTCTCCAGGGCCAAACTCCAGTGAACTGCCACCTCTGCAAGTTTCGCCTGGTGGTGAGCGCAGAGCTGGGAGCAGGACATTCCCATCCTCATCCCCACGACCATGACCATCACTCCCATGGGCACGGTCCTCACCACCATCACTCTGAACACCACCATGCCCCCGCAGGGGCAGCGGATCCCTGGGCCTCCTTGGAGAGCTATCACCAACGAGCTTGGCAGGTGCCCTAGCAAGAGCGACGAGATAAACTGGGGGGTGGCAGGCGTTATATGAGTCCCTCAGGGCTAGTGTCTTGGCCTACCAGATGGCGAAGCTTGTCCGCTCCTTTTGGATCTCCGGTGCTGCTGCTGCAGGGAGCGGGCTCCTCGTCTTCGCCGGGGTGGTGGCTCTGCTGGATCAGATCCTGCCGACCCTGCCCAAGGTTTCCCTCTCCTTGGCTGGGATTCCTGGCCTAGTGGCCGGGCTAGGGGCTGCCTATGGGGTTTGGTGGCTGGCCCGGCTGGCGTTGCAGTCGACCTCTTGGGGCAGCTTCCGAGAAGCGCTGCTAGAAGCTCTATCTCCGTTCGATCCTGCCGATCACGGCGGCCAGCCGCGACTACGACCCAAGCCTAGCCCAGAGCAAGCGCTGCGCCAGCTGCAATCCCAAGTTGCTGCCCTGGAGGCAGAATTGGAACGCCAAGGGATCCAACTACAGCAGGCAAAAGCAGAGCAAGCCCAGCTCCAGCAGCGGCAGCAGCAACTCGAGCGCCTTCTACAGTGCACAAAATGGGAAAACCAAAAGCTGCACTCTCAACAAGAGGAATGGGCCCGGCAACTGGAACAGTCCCAAGAGAAGTTGCAGGCGTTGCAAGCGTCCTACCGGGCCCTGGAGACCCTCTGTGAGATCAGCTTCGCTCTCATCGAGAAAACGCGAGGTGAAGACCCCCGGCTTTAGCTGTGGGGTAGTGCGTCTCCAGCTAGCTACTTTCGCCCACCCGCCTGAGCACGAAGAGACTCCCTTGGCTGCCACGGCCAATCCGCAGATCCTCGTCCAAATAGGTGATATCCAGCCAGCCCGTTGGCTTGCGACAACCCAGGTCAATCTTGATAACCGGGAGCCGGTCGGGATCCCGTTCGAGCAGATAGAGAAAACTCTCGATCTCGTAGCTCATCAACGCCTGGAGTCCCACAAGCAGCCGCTCGAACAGCACCTTGACCCGCCGTTCCGATGCCGGATAGAAGCGGGCTGCCACCGCCAAGATCCCCCGCGGCAGCCAGCCGGATCCCTGGATTTCGGCCACGTTAAAGACTTGGCCCTTCTGGGCTCGAATGCACTGATAGATCTCGCCGGTGGTCAAAAGGGGCAAAGGGGCCAGCCGCAACAAAGCGGCGCTAGTGGTGAACAGGTTCAGCCAAGTCCCCTCCAACCGTTCAGGAGCTGCTAGGGGGTTAGGGGTAGGGTTGAGGACTTCTAGGGCGGCAATGTGAGCCAGAATCTGGTTTTTTTGGCTAGGGGAAACCCTGCGGCCCCGGTCGGTCGTCTCCAAAAGCTGCAACAGCGCCGACTTTTTTTCAGCTAAGGTTTCAGGCATGGGACCACACCGGCAGGACGACCCTATTCTAGGAGCAAGCAGCTAGGCGGAAAACCCAGGGTCTGTGCCTCAATTGCCCGGCTCTTTTGCCCACTGCAGATCCGCCACCTGCTTGTAGCCCAGCCCGGCCCGCACCAGCAGCGGCTCCGGCCCTGTGAGATCGATGACGGTCGAGACCTGGGCCCGATAGGGAGCCTCGTCATCCACTATCAGATCCACTTGCTTCTCCAACTGGCGCATTTCCTCGGCGGTAAAGATTCCCCCTTCCTCCCAATCCGCTGCCGGATCAAAGCCCACCTCCAACGAGCCGATGGGATCCCTGCCCAGCTTGGCAGAGGTGGAGACGATGGGGTTACCCAACTCGGCCAACAGCGCCTGACAGATGGCCGAATCGGGCACGCGGATGCCAGTGGTCTTTCGCTTGGGATCCATCACCAACCGAGGCACCAGCTTGGTGGCTGGCAGCAAAAACGTAAACGGGCCAGGGATCAGCCGCCGCATCAGCCGATAGGCGGGATCGCTCACCTGGGCATACTGAGCAATCTGGGAAAGCGAAGGGCACAGAAAGGTAAGAGGCTTGTCGTTAGAAAGCCGCTTGATGTGCCGCACCCGCTCCACTGCCTGCTTGTGAGTGACATCGCAGCCGATGGCATAGACCGTGTCGGTGGGATAAAGCATGACCGCCCCCTCGCGGAGCGCGGCTGCAATGCGCTGGATGGAGCGAGGCTGGGGGTGTTGGGGATGGAGCTTGAAGTATTCGGCCATCAGAAAACGTCAAGACTCAGAACGGCTTTCCGAGACCTCCACCACAGGACGAGGGGTGGGCGGCACCGACAGGGAGCTCTGCGGCCAGTCTTTGAGCTGCTGCATCAGCGCCTGGATGTGCAAACGCGGCAGGTAGGGCCAGTCACCTGCCTCCTCTAGTTCTTGAAGTACTTGATAGAGCTCTTGCCGGGTGTTGGGCAAAGCTTCTTGGAAGGCTCCCTCCAAAATGGTGCGGTGCAGATCCTCCAACAGGCGCAGCAGCATTGCCAGCTCCAGACAGGATCCTGCCCTTGCCTGCGTCGCCTGCTCAACGGCCCGCTTAATCTGGCGCAAGTCGGGTGGCAGATCCTCCTCGGAGACGTACATAGCCACTCATCTCTGGGCTTGGGGGAAGCGGGGGCACTCCTATTCTAGGCTTCTCTTGAGGCGCTGCTAGCTGGATCTTGCCCCCAGGTCGAGGGGGCTCTGGATCCCGGCCCAGACTCTGCCACACTCGCTGCAGGAGAGCATCCAAACCCTGCCTGGCCACTGCCGAGATGGCCAAGACTGGAGCGCCGACGGCGGTTGCAAGCCGCTGGGTGCGCTCGACAACCTCCTGCGGCTCGAGGGCGTCGATTTTGTTTAAAACCACAATCTGCGGCTTGTCGATGAGCCCGTGGCCGTAGGCGCGCAACTCCTGCTGCACAACTTGGTAAGCCCTGACAGGATCGGCCACCGTGCCGTCCACCAAATGAATCAGCAGCCGCGTGCGCTCCACATGGCGCAAAAAGTCATGCCCCAGTCCCACCCCTCGGTGGGCTCCCTCAATGAGGCCGGGAATATCGGCAAACACCACCCCATCGCCCGAGGGATGGGGCACCACCCCCAAATTGGGCTGTAGCGTGGTGAAGGGGTAATCCGCAATCTTAGGCCGGGCGGAGGAGATCACGGAAATCAAGGTTGACTTGCCGGCGTTGGGCAGGCCGACGATCCCCACTTCAGCAATGAGCTTCAGCTCCAGGCGCAGCCGCACCCGCTCCCCCGGCTGGCCCCTAGTAAAACGGCGGGGGGCGCGATCGTGGTTGCTCAAGAAGTGGGCGTTGCCCAAGCCCCCTTTGCCGCCCCGGGCCACCAGCAGCTGATCCCCTGGCTGCACCAGATCTCCAAGGAGCTCGCCCGTTTCCGCGTTGAACACCATCGTGCCACAGGGCACCCGCACCAGCCGATCCGCCCCGCTGGCCCCCGTGCGCTGGTTGGGTCCTCCTTTTGAGCCGTTTTCGGCTTTGATGACTGGCTGGAAGCGAAAGTCCAGCAAAGTCTGCAGCCCCGGATCTGCCACTAGGATCACCGAGCCGCCCCGCCCCCCATTGCCGCCCGAGGGTCCGCCGGCAGGCACGTACTTCTCGCGGCGGAAGGCCACAATGCCATCCCCCCCATTTCCCCCCTGCACCTCAATCTCCACCTGGTCAATGAAATGCAACTGCCTTTCTCCCAACGCTCCCTGGGCCACTTTCTTACTAGCTTGGCAGGAGGGCGAGGAAATTTGCTACAAAAGCTTCTTCCTTGAGCTAGGATAGTATTTCCAGGACCTACCCTTTTGGGTGTGAAGGTGGAGGCATGCCCATGCCTTCTCCTAGTCTAGGTCTGGCTGTGGTTTGAACTTGCGCAACTGCTCTGCTAGTAAGCCCCTATGACTCGAGTTACCGCTGCTGCCGACGTGGGTTTTACCACCGAGGACTTTGCCGCTCTCCTGGACAAGTACGACTATCGCTTCAGCCCCGGCGAAATTGTAACCGGCACAGTATTTTCGGTGGAACCGGGTGGCGCGTTAATCGACATTGGGGCCAAAACCGCTGCCTTCTTGCCGCTGCAGGAGATGTCTATCAGCCGGGTGGAAGATCCCCACGAGGTACTCCAGCCCGGAGAGACGCGCGAGTTCTTCATCCTCACTGAAGAGAACGAGGAGGGCCAGCTGACCCTCTCCATCCGCCGCATTGAGTACATGCGGGCGTGGGAACGGGTGCGCCAGCTCCAAAAAGAGGATGCCACGGTGCGGGCCACCATTTTTGCCACCAACCGCGGGGGCGCCCTGGTGCGCATCGAGGGGCTGCGCGGTTTTATCCCCGGCTCCCACATCAGCACCCGCAAGCCCAAGGAAGAGCTAGTGGGCGAGGAGCTGCCCTTGAAGTTTCTCGAGGTGGACGAAGACCGCAACCGCTTGGTGTTGAGCCATCGCCGGGCTTTAGTGGAGCGGAAGATGAACAAGCTAGAGGTGGGCGAGGTGGTGGTTGGCACGGTGCGCGGCATCAAGCCCTACGGTGCTTTCATTGACATTGGCGGCGTTTCCGGCTTGCTGCACATTTCCGAGATCTCCCACGAGCACGTCGACACACCCCACAGCGTCTTTAACGTCAACGACGAAGTGAAGGTGATGATCATCGACCTAGACGCGGAGCGGGGCCGGATCTCGCTATCAACTAAGCAGCTGGAGCCCAATCCCGGCGATATGCTGCGGGATCCCAAGCTGGTTTACGAGAAAGCCGAGGAAATGGCAGCCAAGTACCGCGAGCAACTGCGGGCTGCCAAGCAAGGACAGGCGGAACAGGTCGAGGAGGCACCCTTGAGGGTGGCAGAAGAAGAGCTGGAATATGCGGCAACAGCAGCGGAATAGGGCAGGCGGCCTGAGGCGCGCTGGCCTGGCCGTCGCGGCCTTCACCTGGGATCGCGGGGGGGCAGCCGAGCAGGAGGGCAGCGGCGGTGGCAGGAGATTTGTCCATGGGCGTCTGCGGCTACCTCTACACGCCGGCCTATGCTCCTTGGCCAGAAGAGGAGCTGGCTTGGCTAAAAGCCCACGGGGCTGATCCTCTCTGGCACGACTGGGGATCCCGTACCTACCTGGAGGAGCTGCTGCAGGGCGTGGCCAGTGGCTCGGTGCAGCAGGTGCTGCTGGTGCGCCTGTCGGATTTGGGGGATCAGCTGGATGAGGTGCACGGGCGGCTGCTGCAAATCCAACAGGCTGGGGTCCGCCTTAGCCTGGTCAGGGCAGATGGCCTACAAACCCCTAGCACTGCTGGCGAGTGGATCCCGTTGCTGGCCGAGGTTCCCCATCACCTGCAAAGCCGCCGTCGCCGTCAAAGCCAGGCTCAAAGCCGTCTGGCAGGCAAGCCTCCCCCCGGGCCGCCTCCCTTTGGCTACCGCCGCGAAGGGGGTCGCTATATCCCCGATTGCCGCCAGGCCCCCATTGTTCAGGATTTTTTCCGGCACTTTCTCCTCTACGGATCTCTGCGCCAGGCGGTGCGCTTCATTGCGGAGAAGCACCACAAGCGCATCTCAGTAGCCACCGGGCGCAACTGGCTGCTCAACCCGGTCTACCGGGGGGATCTGGCCTACGCCGACGGTACTGTTCTGCGCGATACTCACCCAGCTCTCCTCAGCCGCACCGAAGCCGCCCAGATCGATCGCTGGCTGAAACGCAACAGAGGGATCCCGCGCCGCAGCGCCAGCGCCTCCCGCGCCTTGGCCGGACTCGTCCACTGCCGGGCCTGTGGCAGCCTGCTACGCATTGTGCAAACAACCCCCAGCAAGGGCAAAAGGAACGGCTCTTCTTACCTCTACCTGCGCTGCCAAACCTGCCGCTATAGCCTCCGCTACGCTGAAGTCCAGCAGGAGGTAATTCGACAGGTCTGTGAGCAGTTGCCCCAACGGCTCCAGACGCTGGATCGGCAGGCTCTAGCCCAAACTCGCCAACAGCTCCAGGCCCAACTCCAGGCCAACGCCGAGCGGCTGCGGCAACTGGAAGAGCTGCGACAAGCCGGCCTGCTGGACGAGCCCTCGCTAGCCCAGCGCTGCTACCAGCTGCGAGCAGAGACAGCCCGCTTGGCCCAAAAGCTAGAGCAGCTCCCCCCTGCCAACCTCACCCAGACCGTCCAAACCCTCTCCCTCCCGCCCTTCTGGCAGGATCTCAGCGAAAGCGAGCGCCGCGCCTACCTGCGGGAAGTCCTGCGCAAGGTTGAGGTGGATTCCACGGGGGCTGTGCAGATTACCTTTGCCTTTGATCCGCTCTGAAAGACTTCTACAACCCCGGACAAAAGCGGACTTGTGCTCCAGGTTGAGGCTTTCTTCCTGCTTCCACGACCCATAGCTAGCAGCAGAGTTCACCTCCACTACCCCACTAGAGGGATCTCCACAGGCGTCACTTCCCGTCGAGCTGACGGTAGTTGCTCCTTGCTCTTGAGCGATCACACAGGCCAAAGGCGGAGCCAACTTTAGCCTAGGTAAAATGCCTACCCGAAGAAACGTACCTGCTCGCCTACGAGCTTAGCTAACCCACGTCAAGGCAGAAGGTGCGCTGGCGAGGTCGCACATGGTGCTGGGAAGCCCTAGCGACCTTCTTTAGTCCTCGTTCGCAACAGCGGTGCGGCTTTGGCCACCTGGATCTACCTGAGCTGGCAAGGCCAAGCTTGTATCTAAAAATGAAGGAAATGGCCCGGAAAAGCGTCGCAAACCTTATCAATTCCTTGTCTAGACCCCTTTCCACTCCAAGATGGATCCTGCAGGGATCTGAGGGATCCCCCCTCAGGAAACCGTCTAGGAGTTGGATATGGAAGGACAAATGCAACCCACCGTCGTGATTACTGGTGCTTCCTCAGGCGTTGGCCTGTATGCCTCCTTGGCTTTGGCCAAGCGGGGCTGGCACGTGGTAATGGCCTGTCGGGATCTGGACAAGGGCCGGCGGATGGCCCAGCAGGTGGGGATCCCAGAGGGGAGCTACAGCCTGATGCCAATTGATCTGGCCAGCCTGGCCAGTGTTCGGCAGTTTGTCGAGCAGTTCCGTCAGTCGGGCCGTTCTCTGGATGCCCTGGTGTGCAACGCCGCCATCTACATGCCCCTGCTCAAGCAGCCCCTGCGCAGCCCCGAGGGCTATGAGCTAACCATGGCCACCAACCACCTAGGACATTTCCTCCTCTGCCACCTGATGCTGGAGGATCTCAAGCGCTCCCCTTACCCGGATCGGCGGCTGGTAATCTTAGGAACGGTTACCCACAACCCCAAAGAGCTGGGAGGCAAGATCCCACCCCAACCTCACCTGGGGGATCTGCGGGGCTTTGCCCAGGGCTTTAAGGAACCCATCAGCATGGCCGACGGCGGCAAGTTCGATCCCGTCAAGGCCTACAAAGACAGCAAAGTTTGCAACATCATCACCATGCGGGAGCTGCACCGCCGCTTCCACGAGAGCACCGGCATCACCTTTCTCTCCCTTTACCCCGGCTGTGTGGCGGAAAGCGGCCTCTTCCGCCATCACTATCCCTTGTTCCAAAAGCTTTTCCCCTGGTTTCAAAAATACATCACCGGTGGCTATGTCTCCCAGGAGCTGGCCGGCGAGCGGGTGGCGCAGGTGGTGGCCGATCCCGAATTTCGCCAGTCGGGATTCTACTGGAGCTGGGGCAACCGGCAACGGAAGCATGCCAGGCCCTTTAACCAGGAGGTTTCTGACGAAGCAAAGGATGAGGCCAAAGCCAAGTTGCTCTGGGAGCTGAGCGAGAAACTGGTGGGTGTGCCCCAGTTGGCGGCCCTCTAGCTTTGCCAGTTTCTAGGAACCACCGCTGGCCAATTGGTTGCGTAGTCTACACCCCCAACTTTTGGGGATCGCAACCCCGGCACCCTTGTCGGGCTTGGCACCTATGCCCTTGGATCCTCAAGGTGGATCTGGAGGACCTCGGGTCCCGCAGGGGCAAGGGACCTTGGCCAAAGCCAGCCCGACGCAAGCCAGGGGATCTTCGCACCCTGTCCAAGGGGGTTAACCTTAGCTCCGCTCCGAAATGGGGATGTAGCGCTGCTGGCGCTTGCCGGTGTAGACCTGGGTGGGGCGAAAGAGGCGATTATCCGCCAACTGCTCCCGCCAATGGGCCAGCCAACCGGCTACCCGGGCAATGGCAAACACCGGTGTAAACAAATCCTCTGGGATCCCCAGCTTGGCGTAGACCAAGCCTGAGTAGAAGTCCACGTTGGGGTAGATGCCCTTAGGTCCCAGCAGCTCTGCACACACCCGCTCTACCTCCAGGGCAATGTCGTAGTACTTATCGTGGCCGTGGCGCTCGAACAGCTCCTCGGCAAGCTTTTGCAGGATGATGGCCCGCGGATCCTTCACTTTGTAGACGCGGTGCCCCATGCCCATAATCCGCTCTTTTCTAGCCAGCTTTTCTTCAATAAACGGGCGGACGTTCTCCACTGAGCCAATCTGCCGCAACAGCTTCATTACCTCTTGGTTGGCCCCGCCGTGCAGCAACCCCGAAAGGGTGCCCACCGCTGTGGCCAGGCTGCTGTAGGGGCTAGCCAGGGTCGAGGCGCTCACCAAAAGGGCAAAGGTTGAAGCGTTAACCGTGTGCTCGGCGTGCAGGATGAGACAGGTATCGAAAACGCGAGCTAGCCAGGGATCTGGCTTTTTGCCCGAGAGCATGTAGAGGAAATTGGCGGCATGATCCAGGCTGTCGTCAGGGGGAATGGGATCGTTGCCCTGCCGCATCTGGTGAAACATGGCCACCATCGTCGGCAGCTTGGCCAGCAGGCGGGTAACCGTGACAAAGACGTAGTCGGGATCTGCCTCCTGCACCGGGTAGAACATGCCCAGGCTGGCGACACAGGTCTGTAGGGCATCCATCGGGTGGCCCGAGTCGGGAAACGACTTAATCATGTCGCGGATACGGTACTTGACCCGCCGATGGCTGCGGACAGCCTGATCAAAGTTGTCCAGCTCCGACTGGGTGGGCAGCTTGCCAAAAATCAGCAAATAAGCTGTCTCCAGAAAGGTACTGTGGGCCGCTAGCTCCTCAATGGGGATGCCGCGGTATTCCAGGATCCCTGCCTGGCCGTCGACAAAGCTAATGTTGGATCGCGTGGCCGGAACGCCCTCTAGCCCAGGCCTGTATTCCGCCATAGCTGGATGCCTATGTGCTCCCCAAAACGAGAGAACAAGGGCGCTACTTTGCTTGCTATCCGCTACATTAAACCACGAGGAGGCCTGGCCCGTAAGCCCCTGGCTGCAGGGGGCCATTGACCCAACTGTAGCTGCCCAGGATAGTGCCAGCAGGGATCTGGGCTTGGGGCCCCAGGCGGGTATAGGCGCCGATGTAGCAAGGGGCGTGCAGTTGGGCAGCAGGGTGGACCTCAGCCGTCTTGTGAACCCAGATCCCGGGCGCCCGTTCTTCCACATCCTCGAGCGGAAAATCCCTCATCCGGCCTAGGAGAATATCCAGTTGACCCTGGTAGTAGCTGGCCGGCGTGCCCAGATCTCGCCAGTAGCCCGTGTGCAGGTAGGCTTGCAGCCGCTGCCCTTGCTGGAGCAGGTCGGGGAAGACGCGCCGCTCAAAGCTGAGGGGATCCCCGCTGGGGTAGTCCTTGAAGATGGCTGGATCGAGGACATAGGTGCCGGCGTTGATGGTGTTGGTGGTCAGGGTGAGGGCTTCGGCAGGGGTGGGCTTTTCCCGAAAGGATTGGATCCGGCCGCCTTCCCCCACTTCCACCAGGCCGTAGGCGGTGATGTCCTCAACGCGGGCAAGGGTAAGGGTGGCAACAGCCCCGCTCTGCAAATGGCAGCGCATCAATGCCGCCAGATCCAGATCGGTGAGGATATCGGCGTTGAAGACCACCAAGGGATCCCCGTTGAAATAGGGCTGGGCCAACACCAAAGCCCCTGCCGTATCCAGCGGTGTTTCCTCGACGATGTAGCGAAGCTTTACCCCCCAGGCAGCGCCATCTCCTAGGGCAGCCTCGATTTGCCTGCCCAAGTACCCAACGCTCAACAGGATGTCCGTCAAGCCAGCTCGACGGCAGCGGCCAATGAGCCAGTGTAAAAAAGGTACCTCCAACAAGGGCAGCAACGGCTTTGGCTGCCATAGGGTCAAAGGCCGTAAGCGAGTTCCCTGCCCCCCTGCCAGAATTACCGCCTGCATAGCTGTCCCCAACCCATTTTCCCAGCCTAGATGGTAGGGGAAAAGGATCCGGCTTGCCAGAGCCAACTGGCTGAGCCAGAGGCAGGGAGAGCCTCCCTTTGCCGCTGTTCTGCTGGGCAGCGAAGGCCCGCTAGGCTGGCGGCGACGGCTGGGGATCCCGGCAGGCGGCCAGGATGGCCTGGGCAGCCAACTGGCCAGAGAGGGTGGCTCCTTCCATGCTGTCGATGTAGTCCTGGGCGGTGTAGCTGCCGGCAAGGAAGAAGTTGGGCACGGGAGTTTTCTGCTGCGGCCGATAGGGCTCCATGCCTGGCGCCTCGCGGTAGAGGGAGTGGGCCAGCTTGACCACGCTGTACCAGGTCAGGTTCAGTTGCCGCGAGGAGGGAAAGAGCTCATGCACTTGGTGCAACACGTGCTGGGCAATGGCCTCGTTGGACATGGAGATAAAGGGATCCCCGGGCGTAAGCACGCATTGCAGCAGGGATCCCTGGCCGGGTTTGTAGTAGTCAGCAGGGCTGGTGAGGGCGAGATCGGCAAAGCAGGAGAAATCGGCATCGGCAGTGTAGAGGAGGTTGTCAATGCCAAGCGGCTGGGGATAGTCGGCGGCGCGTTTGGCCCGGCCCTGGGGGTTGAGCTCCGTCACCCAGCCGTCGAAGCGCAACTGCACCGTGGCAACCGGCACCGAGTCCAGCTTGTAGAGGTTGTCGAACTGGGGCCATTGCCGCCACACCTGGGGGATCAGGCGTTTTGCCCCTTCTACCGCCGTTGCACATACATACACATCCGCCTCCACGCGCTCGCCGTTGGCCAAAACCAGGCCGGTTACCGCGTAGGGGGGGGAGTCGCTGACTTCAATGCGGCTAACCCCCCGCCGGGTATGAACCTGACCGCCGCGGGCTTGCAGGTAGCGGACGATGGGTTGGGTAAGGTAATTGTCCGGGGATCCCTTGAGGAAATTGAGCTTAGAGGCGTCTGTTTTGCTGGCAAACATCTGAAAGATGGTCAGCATGCAGCGAGCAGAAATCTGCTCCGTGTCGATGAAGCCCAGGGCATAGGCAATGGGGTTCCACATCCGCTTCAGGCTACCCTCAGACCCGCCGTGCTGGCGGAACCACTCGGCAAAGCTTACCCGATCCAAAGCGCGAATCTGTTGCATTGCCCCTTCGTAGTCCAGCAGGCCGCGAATCAAGGGGCTAGTGCCTAGCGCCAAGGCGTTGCGCAGTTTATCGGCCCAGGAGAGCTGGTTGGTGGTAAAAAAAGCTTTGAGGCCATTGAAGGGCGCTCCTAGGGGAAAGCGAAAATCGAGGCTGGCCACCCGCCCGCCGCGGTTGACAAAAGTGTGGACGTGCTGCTTGGGCAGCAGATTCTCGTAGGCCCCCACCTTTTTCATCAGGGCAAACAGGTTGCTGTAGTTGCAGAAAAAAACGTGCAATCCCATCTCAATGTGGTTGCCCTCGGCATCCTGCCAGGATCCCACCTTGCCGCCGGCAAAGGGCCGCGCCTCGTAGATCTGCACTTCATGGCCCGCCTCAGCCAAGTAAACCCCCGTTGCCAAGCCGGCCAACCCTGCTCCAATAATGGCTACCCGCATCGCGATTTCCTAGGCCCCGCTAGGGGCTGACGCAACTGCAAAGAAAGATGAACTGCTCCCATTCTGGAACAAAATGCCGCCCACTTCCCCCCTTGACAGACAGCGGCAAAGTTTGTCACGATACACTACTAGCTAGTGCGGATGTAGCTCAGTGGTAGAGCTTCTCGTTGCCAACGAGAAGGTCGCGCGTTCGAATCGCGTCATCCGCTTCTTGAACATTCCCCCAGCTCCTCTACCAAACGAAGAGAGGAGTCGCCTAGCGCTTGTAGAAGGTCTCTAGGCTGTGGCGGTCGCCCACAAAGCGCCAGTGCCAGGGCTCGTAGCTTACTCCTTGGGGGTTGCTGCGGGGAAAGGACAGCTCAAAGCCAAAACGAGCAGCGTTCTTCTCCAGCCAGCGGAAGGCAGGAGTCTTTTCAAAAGCCTCCTGGAGATCCCACTGCGGAAACTGGGCATCCCCAATGTCGATAGCGTAGCCGGTGTGATGCTCGCTATATCCCGGGGGAGCGCTGACTGCAGCCCGTTCTCCTGGCCGCAGAGCCCGCGCTTGGGCTACTTGAAAAAACAAAGCCTCCTGCTCTGCTATCGAGCGAAACCCAGAGATGGGGACAAGGCGGATCCCGTCGGCTAGAGCCGCTGCGCTCATTCGCCGGTAGCTCTCGGCAGCGGCGTGGCGCAGGCGCACCTCGCGCCCGTGGTAATAGCCCACTACCTGGAGGGTCTCTGGCGGAGCTTCAGCATAGGCATAGTGGCCCAGCAGAGAGGGCCTGCCCTCTCCTTGCTGAGAAACAGAGAGATTTTGCGCCAGGGGTTCTCTTCTTTCCTTTGATCCTGGCAACCCGCCCACTGCCCACACCGTTGAGAGCAGCAGCGTAAGCAAGGCTAGACCTAGCCTTAAGCCCAGCCTCCAGGGACCTGAGGAGCCTTGCGCTTTTGCTGGAGGGGGAGGGTAGCGACGCGCAACTGGAATGTCGTCGTTCATACCCAAAGGCTGGGAGGCAAGCCCTCAGGTTCAGCCTCCTCACGGGCCCAAGTCCGCCAAGATATCGCGGGCGTGAGTTTCCGTATTAATGTTTTGGTAGACCTTAGCAATTTTGCCCTCGCCATCAATGACGTAGGTTACTCGCTTGGCATAGCCGCCTCCGTCCACATCGTAGGCGCGGGCAATTGCGCCGTCGCTATCCACCAAGAGAGGGAAGGGCAAGTTGTACTTTTCGGCAAACTTCTTGTGGGAAGCTTGGTCGTCCATGCTTACCCCCAGCACCACCAAGTCTTTGCTCTGATAGTCCGCGTAGGCGTCACGGAAGCCGCAGGCCTCTTTGGTGCAGCCAGGGGTGTCATCTTTGGGGTAAAAGTAAAGAATCACCGTTTTCCCAGCAAAATCGGCTAGGGAAACCGGGTTGCCGTGGGCGTCGACGGTATTAAAGCCAGGAGCAGGGGTACCGACCGCAAGAACCATAGACGGGTGACCTATAGGACTGCCCTCAGCATTTTCTTCAGCCCCCCTCCTCCCTGTCAAGCGCCGGATTCGGCTCGGCTGTCCGTTGCAACTCGGCCACCACTTCCTGGAGCTCCGCAGCTAACCCCGAAGGTAGCCGTCGTCCCAGGATCTCCGCCAGCGAGCGGTAGTACCATAGGGATCCCTCCTTACCGCCGGAGAAGCGCTCCCAAAGCTGATCCCCTAGCTGGCGAAAGTCCCGTAGGAGGCAGCGGGCGTTGTGCAGCTTGTCAGCGGCAGCCACCAGCAGAACCGAAGCGTCTGCGGTTTCCAAATGCTTCAGGTAGGCCGTTTTCCGCTCCTTCCAGTTTTCTTTGGGCTCGCCCCGGGAGCTATCGCTTTCAGTATCCGTACACCCTAAGATGATCTGCAGCACTCGTTCTCCAAAGCGCTCCCGCAGTTGCTGTTCAATCTGGGCCCGTGGCTCGCCGCTATAGCGGGGGCCATCTTCCAGGCTGTCGTGGAGCAAAGCAGCAATGGCCTCATCCTCATCGGCACCGTACTCTAGGGCAATGGAGGCTACGGCCAACAGGTGGCTGAGGTAAGGGATCCTGGTTCCCTTGCGAGTTTGAGCAGCGTGCCATCGGTAGGCGTAGCGCATGGCCTCGGCAAACCGCGGCGTCAAGTGGGTGGACATCGGTCTCTCTCCAGTCGGGGTTGGTAAGTTGAGGAGATGGGGCGGGGATCGTTAGCACCTGGTCGGAACCTCAGAGGTTCAGATCCCAGCCCCCTGCCAAGTGTACTGCTAGGCGAAGGAGCTCGGAGTGATTTGGCTGGTAGGCGGCCACCTCTACTTGAGGGCTGGCAGGAAATCCCCATTGCCGCTCACCAGCAGCTCTGTTTTGGAGGCAAGATAGCCTCCCCTCCCAATTGGCCTTGCAGCTGCAAACAGCGCTGGCTGAGGTTGTGTCGGGTAGAGCCTGAAAATGGGACAGCATGCTACCGTCAGAAGGCCATGACGGCTTAGAGACAAGCTCGGGACTCATTGGCAGCTCCAAGGCTCTGCTAGCTGCTGCCTAGAAGCCAGCTGCAGCTGTAGGGAGTATGTCAACCTGGAAAAACCCTTTCTAGTTAGAGGTCACCATGCGGATCCCGACTTGCACCTATCGCATCCAGTTTCACGCCGGTTTTGACTTCGAGGCAGCACGGCAAATCGTCCCCTACCTAAAGTTGCTGGGTGTTAGCGATCTGTACGCCTCTCCCATCTTTCAGGCTCGCAAAGGCAGTACCCACGGCTACGACGTGGTGGATCCCACCCAGATCAACTGCGAACTGGGAGGAATCGAAAAATTTGAAGTTCTATGGGAAACTCTCCACCAGCAGGGAATTGGCTGGATCCAAGACATTGTTCCCAATCACATGGCCTATGACGGCCAAAATCGAATGCTAATGGATGTTCTGGAAAGCGGCCCCAACTCAGACTTTATCGATTACTTCGATGTTGACTGGGATCACTCCTACCTTGGCATCAAGGGCAGAATTTTAGCACCCTTTCTAGGGGATTTCTATAACAAATGCTTAGAGTCCGGACAAATCCAGCTTCGTTACGATGCCGATGGCCTTAGCATTAACTACTTCAACTTGAGGTTTCCTCTCAATATCGACACCTACGCCGATGTTTTTACTTACAACTTAGGCAAGCTGAGGCGAAAACTAGGACGCAGCCATCCTGACTACGTCAAGCTACTGGGAATTCTCTTCAGCCTCAAGTTCATTCCTAGCAAAGAAGACCTCCTAGAGCGTACTGACCAAATCAATTTTGCTAAGCACTCTCTGTGGGAGCTTTATACCTCCAGCCCGCATATTCAAAGCTTTTTTGATGAGAACATTGCCATCTTTAATGGCAAGCCAGGAGATCCCTCAAGCTTTGACTTGCTGGACAGTCTCTTGGCCCGGCAAAACTTCCGCCTTTCCTTCTGGAAGGTAGGTGCTGAAGAGATCAACTACCGTCGCTTCTTTACCATCAATGACTTGATCTCGCTGCGGGTAGAAGACCGGGAGGTCTTTCGCAAAACGCACCAGCTCATCTTTAAGCTTGCAGAGCAAGGGCGCTTTACGGGCTTGCGCATTGACCATATTGATGGCCTATTTAACCCGGAGGAATATCTCCATCGCCTCCGTGAGCGCTGTCCAGATCTCTACATCGTTGTAGAAAAAATACTGGGGCCTGACGAGAAGCTGCCTCCTCAGTGGCCGGTACAGGGCACAACAGGTTATGACTTCCTGGCTAAGCTGAACGGCCTCTTTTGCTGCTCTGAGAACGAGGAGGCGTTTGAAAGGCTATACCAAAACTTTACCGATCTAAGGCAGTCTCCCGAACAGGTAATCGAAGACAAAAAACGCCTAATCATTGAGCGCAACCTAGCGGGGGACATGGACAACCTTGCCTTTTTGCTTAAGCGAATTACCAGCCATCACCGCTATGCCAACGACTTTACTCTCTACAGCTTGCGCCGAGCTCTGGCAGAGGTTTTGGTGTGTTTCCCAGTTTACCGAGTCTACATCCATGAAGGGGTTCTCAGCCCAGAAGGTCAGCAGGCTATCCGCCAAGCTGTAGAGAAAGCTAAGGAGAACCTGCCCATCTTAGTCAACGAGCTGAATTTCCTACAGCGCTTTCTCTGTCTTGAGTTCCCCGAAAACATCTCGGAGGAGGAGAAGAACGAGCAAATCTACTTTGCCATGAGGCTGCAACAGTTGGCCGGCCCTCTCATGGCCAAAGGGGTAGAGGACACGGCCTTCTACGTTTACAATAGGCTGCTATCCCTAAACGAGGTAGGCAGCGATCTGTGTCGTTTTGGCATTTCTATCCAGGAGTTCCATCGCTTTAACCAAGAACGAGCAGCCCAGTGGCCTTTGACCCTAAATGCCTCTTCCACCCACGACACCAAGCGCGGCGAGGATGTGCGGGCCCGCCTGAACGTACTCTCCGAAATACCCGCCGAGTGGGAGAGACATATTAACCTCTGGCACGAGCTCAATGTTGGCTATAAAGTTTACCGCAAGCAAGCCAAGCGTTCGGAGCTGCCAGATCGCAACGACGAGTATTTTCTCTATCAGACTTTGATCGGCTCCTATCCTTTTCAACCAGAGGAAGTTCCGACCTTTGTCCAGCGAGTTAAAGACTACGCCATCAAAGCAGTTCGGGAAGCTAAAGTCCATACTGCCTGGCTTCGCCCCGACACCGAATACGAAGAAGCTACCCTTGCTTTCATCGATCAAATCCTGCAGCCCTCAAGCCCCTTCTTGAAGTCTTTCCTACCCTTTCAGCGCAAAATTGCCCACTTTGGCATCTTTAACTCTCTCTCTCAAACTCTGCTGAAGCTCACCAGCCCTGGGATCCCGGATATCTATCAGGGCACGGAGCTGTGGGATCTCAGCATGGTGGATCCCGACAATCGCCGACCCGTGGACTTTTCCCGTCGCCTAGCTTACCTCGAAGAAATCCAGCGGCGAATCAAGCAGGATCCCCTGCAACTTATCCAAGATCTTCTGCTCCACCGCCACGATGGCCGCATTAAGCTGTTTCTTATCCACCTGGTGCTCAAGGCCCGTCAGGAACAGCCGCAGCTGTTTCTGGAAGGCAGTTATATTCCTCTACAGGTGAGCGGCTCCTATGCCAACCACGTCATAGCCTTTGCCCGTCAGCACGATAAACAAGTCGTGCTGGTGGTGGCGCCCCGTTTTTTAACTTCCTTAATTGACGAAACCCAAGATCCCCTGGGGGAATCGGTTTGGAAAGATACGGAAATTCAACTGCCGCGCTGGAAGCGGCTGGACTGGGTGAATGGCTTAACCCAGGAAGAGATCCCTGGTGGCGACAGCTTGCCCGTGGGGGCCGTCCTCAAGTCTTTCCCCGTGGCTCTGCTATGGGGGCAATCTCGCTGAGGAGCCTAGGGAGCCGCTGCCGCAGGACTCAGGGCCTGGAAGTTGACAATGCGGGCAAACTCTTGGGGATCGAGGCTAGCACCCCCCACCAGTACGCCATCAATCTGCGGCTGGGCCATCAGCTCGTCGATATTGCTGGCTTTGACCGAGCCACCGTAGAGGATGGGTAGATGGTCAGCGCCCAGATGCTGGCGAATAAGGCCAATGACGCGGTTGGCCTCAGCGGCTGCACAGGTTTTTCCCGTGCCAATGGCCCAGATGGGCTCGTAGGCAATCACAAGGTTTTGCAGATTGATCCCTGTCAAGGCGCGATCCAACTGTCCCACAATCCAAGACTCGGTTAGCCCCTGTTCCCGCTGCTGCAAGCTTTCCCCCACACAGAGGATAGGGGTGAGCCCATGCCGCTGGGCCGCCGCCAAGCGCCGGTTGACGGTTTCATCCGTTTCGCCAAAGTACTGCCGTCGCTCGCTGTGGCCAACGATAACGTAGCGCACCCCCAGCTCTACCAGCATGGGGCCGGAGATCTCTCCCGTAAACGCCCCTTGATCCTCCCAATGCAGGTTTTGCGCTCCCACAGCTATGCCGGATCCCCGCGTTTCTTCTGCCACCACGGCCAGGTCTGTAAAGGGCACGCACAGGATGATCTGCCGCTGCGGCATCACCCCTGAAGACGACGCTTGCAGGGCTGGGCCAAACTCGCGGAGAAACTGGCGGGCCTCCACCTGGGTTTTGTGCATTTTCCAGTTGCCCGCGATGAGGATGGGACGCAAGCTAGATCCTCCCTAAGCGACACAACGATCCCAAAGGGGAATCCCGATTTCGAGTGTATCAGCAAGCGGTTCCAAAAGAGGGCGGAGGAGCTTGCTGGCGGCGCTCTTCCAAGCTGGCTGCTATAGCAGCTAGGCAGTCTTGCAGGGGGGAGCCCCGCTCCAGGTGCTGGACGGCAACGGCATAGGCTTCAGGGTGGGCTTGCAACAATGCCCGGCTCTGGCGCAAGAAGCGGTTCATTTGAACCCTCACTTGAGCAGCAGAGGCCAAAGGCGGGGCAGCCCGGATCCCTGACAGGAGCTTAGCCAACTGTTGCCTATCCTCCTCATCTCCCACCACTTGGCCATAGTGCAGAGACTCTGCGGCAGCCCCTGCCATCCAAAACAGGCCGTAGCGCTCCAGATCTGCCCAGGAGAGGCCCCCCTGGGCTTCCCAGGTGTGCATGGGGGCCGGATCCAGCTCCACTCCGCCGTAGCCCGGGATCCCCCGTCGAAAGGCTTGCCAAGGGCTGAGCACGTAGCCGCGCAAGGGGATCCCCAGCAGGTGAGCCACCAAAATGTGTCCCGCCTCGTGGCGGATGACCCGCTGCCGATAGGCTGGAGAAGCCCAATCCAGGAGCGCGCCCAGCAACCCCGACAGCCGCCCCCCAAAGGCCACCTGTTCGACAATCCCCAAGGCCACCATCCCAGCCAAAGGCAGAGCTAGCCACGGCCCCAGAGCTGCCGAAGCCACCAAGGCCGCCACGATCCAAGCCGCGCGGGTGATTCCAGCTTCCGACATCGCTTAGGCTTTTGCCTCCGGGCCTAGCTCGAGCGCCAACAGCTCATCGGCCAACTGCAGAAACGCCTCCCGATCCAAATAGGAAACATCCCCCACCCATTCCCCTAGCTTGACCACGTAGACTTCGCTCAAAGTCGGCCGGCGCCGCAGATCGCGCGAATAGGCTTTCACCAACGCCAACACCGATTGTTTCTTAACAATTCGCCGGTAGCGGGGATCATCCCTAGCCCGCACGCGGTAAGTAACCCCCGTTTCATCGCCAATTTCCATCTCAAACTGGCGCTCTCGCACCTCCTCGATGTAGAGCTCCCCGTCCTCATCCAGCTTTTTCCGCTCTTCCACCACCACCTCGTAGCGGCGGGTACTCAAGACCTGGCCAAAGAAGAGCCCTCCGTAAGGGATCTCGCGAAAAGCCATCTGCCGGCGGGAGATGGTGTAGAGGGGCCCCCACAGGAAGGGGTAGAGCAACGAGAGAAACCCTGCCAGAAAGGAGACTGCCCCCAGGAAGGATCCCTCGCCAAAAGCGCGAGACAGCACCAGCAGCGCTACGCCCACCAAAATCGCCGTAATGATCCGGCCTACGCTGTTGAGGGCATCGCTCCAGTAAGCGGCGTACTGGAGCCGCGTAGGCACTAGCGGGATCACCGACTCGCACTCTTCTGGGGTAAGCTCCAACAACATGCACCGGGATCCTCGAAAGAACCAGACCCCATCTTAGAATGAGGCAGAGAGGCTCTGGGGCAAGTTTCCGGGGTCAGACAGCAGGTGGCCCATTTTCTTCACTCCCACAGCCGCCGAATGGGAGAGCGGTGCAAAAGGCGGTGGGTTTCAGCCAACAAGTCTGGGATCGGCAGGTGCTCGGGACAGCGAGGCAGACAGTCGCCGCACTCGGTGCAGCGGTCAGCAGGTACTCCCGGGAACCAGTGCCCTGCCTGGCCAAACATGTTGTAGCGATACTGGGCAAACTCCGTCATCTCGTGGGCAATGGCCAAGTTGCGCAGCCGCAGCACCTCTGGGATGTGGATCCCTTCTGGACAGGGTAGGCAGGCATAGCACTGGGCACAGCGGCTGGACCCCAGGCGCTCCTCTTCTGCTTGGCGCAGCCGCTCCTGCACCGCTAGGCCCTCCGTCCACCAGCGCTCCGGATCCTGCAGGGCCACCAGGGCTGTTTGTAACTCGTCAGGATGGGTGATGCCTAGGCTGAGGGTGTGGATGCGGGGATCCGCCAGCAAAAAGCGGTAGGCAAACTCCAAGGGGCTAAAGGGCGCACAGCTCTCCTGCAGGCGCTGGGGTGGGCGGTAGAGCATTCCCCCCTTGTCGGCGGGGGAGATGATGAACACCCCCATATCCTGCTGGGCCGCCGCCTCTAGGGCCGGTGCATTGCGCTGCTGGAAAAAGTGGTAGTGCAAATTAACAAAGTCAAACTGGCCGGTCTGGATGGCCTCTAGGATTAGCTCCAGGGATCCATGGGTGGAAAAGCCGATGTAGCGCACCAGCCCCTCCTGCTGCGCCTGCCTGAGCAGCGGCAACCCTTCCCGCAGTACCCACTCCAGGTGTTCGGGCAGGTTGATGCCATGGAAGGCAAACTGATCCAGATACTCCACCTGCAGCCGCCGCAGGGATCCCTCTAGTCGTTCCCGCAGCCTCTCGCCGGGCGTAAGCTTGGTGGTCAGGATCAGGCGCTGCCGCGGCACTGCCAGCTTCTGCAGGATCTCCCCCAAGAGCACCTCTGCATGGCCGTAGGCCTGCGCTGTTTCCAGGTGGTTGATCCCTGCCTCCAGCGCCGCTGCCACCGTGGCCTGGGCCTGCTCCGGCGGCACGTTGACCAGCCGCATGCTGCCCAGGGAAAAAGCCGACATAAGCTGCTGGGTGCGCCCAAAGCGGCGGTAGAGCATCTAGCCCAAGGCCTCCCTGAAAAACGCCACTGCCTCCGCCAGCACCTCGAGGAAGCGATCCACCTCGGCCAGGGTGTTGTAGAGGTAGACGCTGGCCCGCGCTGTCGATTGCACCTGCAAGTGGCGGTGCAGCGGCTGGGTGCAGTGGTGGCCAGCCCGGATGGCGATCCCCTGCTCATCCAGCAGCGTAGACAGGTCGTGGGGGTGGATGCCCTCCGCTGAAAAGCTGACCAGTCCTGCCCGGCGCGCCGGATCCTTGGGGCCATAGATCTTCAGGCCTGGAATGCGCTGGAGCCCCTCCAGGAGGCGAGCGGTTAACTTTTGCTCATGGGCATGCACGCGCTCTAGCCCAATCTGGCTCAAGTAGTCTACGGCTGCCCCCAAACCCACCGCTTGGGCAATGGCCGGCGTGCCCGCCTCAAACTTGTGGGGGATATCGGCGTAGGTGGCGTGATCCCAGTACACCTCAGCAATCATCTCGCCCCCACCCAAAAAGGGCGGCATGGCCCGCAGCAGCTCCCGCTTGCCGTAGAGCACCCCAATCCCAGTGGGGCCGCACATCTTGTGCCCAGAAAAGGCCAGCCAATCGCAATCCAGGGCCTGCACGTCCACGGGCATGTGGGGCACACTCTGGCAGGCATCCAGCAACACCCTAGCCCCGTAGCGATGGGCTAACTCAATCACCTCCCGAACCGGGTTGATGGATCCCAGCATGTTGGAGACGTGAGCTACCGCCACTAGGCGGGTGCGATTGCCCAGCAGAGAGCGGTAGTGCTCCAGATCCAGCTCGCCTTCGGGCGTGATCTGGATAAACCTAAGGCAGGCCCCCGTCTTCTGAGCCACGAATTGCCACGGGATCAAATTGCTGTGGTGCTCCATCACCGACAGGATGATCTCGTCTCCCCGCTGTAGGGTGCTCATGCCCCAACTGTAGGCCACTAGGTTAATGGCCTCGCTGGCGTTGCGGGTGTAGATGATCTCCTGCGGGGAGGGCGCATTGACAAAGCGGGCAATCTTCTCCCGCGCCCCCTCATAGGCCTCAGTGGCTTCGTTGCCCAGGGTATGCACCCCCCGGTGCACGTTGGCGTTGCTGTGCCGATAGTAGAGATCCATGGCCTGCAAAACCGCCAGCGGCTTCTGGGAAGTAGCCGCATTGTCGAAGTAGATGAGCGGCTGGCCGTTGATTTGGCGCTGCAGGATTGGAAAATCCGGCCGCACCTGGGCAGCTAGGTCGGCAGCGGCATCAAAAGCCTGGCCCAGCTTGGGGGAAGAAAGAGGGGATACCGCCATAGTCTGCGCAGAAGCCTACCTCCCTCAGTATGGCATCGCTCTAGGATCCACCCCGAAAACTCTCCCTTGCCGGCAGAAGAGAGTTGTCACAAACTGTAATTTGGTGTTAATTTTCTTTGAGAAAGGTTATGAGGTATTAACCATGCAACCCTCTCCCCGGATCCCTTCTCGCCTGGATTCTGCTTCCGTAGCTAAGTACTACGACACCACCAACGACTGGATCCCGGGCTGGACGGAGCAGGCGGAGCGCTGGAATGGCCGCCTGGCTATGGTGGGTTTTGTCATCAGCATCGCCACCGAGGCGCTAGTGGGCCACAGTGTTTTCGCCAGCACCCTCGCCCAGTGGCTGGGACTGCGGTAGCTCTGGCAAGGCAAGCTGGAGAAAGCGGTGGCGGGCCGCTAGGATCCCAGTTCTTCTCCAGCCAGCTTGTTGGCTTAGCACTTCGACACTAGACAGCAATGCTTGACAACCCCTTCCTCCCCTACATCGCTGTGATGGTAACTGGCCTAGTGGCTGCCGTTGCCCTGGGTTCGATAGCGTTCTTTAACTCCAAGCGCCCTGCAGGCTGGGAGGGTGCTGTTCGTCCACCCTATGTGCCGCAGTATGGGCAAGAGGGCGAAGCTCCACCGGCATGGGAAATTGGCTGGACGGAGCAAGCTGAGCGCTGGAACGGGCGGCTGGCCATGCTGGGGTTTGCCATTAGCATCGCAGTGGAAGCACTAGTGGGCCACAGTGTGCTGGCCTTTGTCCTAGGCCTGCGCTAACAGCCGGCCCGGATTTCTTGAGCAGGTCTCTTGGGACGTCCTGAGCAGCCAAGGCTTTCGTTGGCCAAGCGGTGTGTTGGGTAGAGCTTGAACATAAAACGGGTCCGTCTCCCCAAGACCGATTTTCTTCAAGCAGGCTCAAGACTCTACCCCGTTGCTGCGCTTTTGCTCAACTTGAGGATCTGGGCCGCCACGCCTAGGGTTTCTTCGTAAAGATAGTCAGGGCCAGGCCGCTGCAACTCGGCAGCCAGCAGCGTTTCCAAGGAATCCTGCTCCAGGGGTGCCACCTGGCGAACCACGCATCTCTGGGCACCTCCCCTGGCTTCCATGCGCATGCAGCCGGTGGTTTCCGAACAAAGCACGGTGCAGGCGTTGGCTTCCTGGTTGCTCGAGGTGAGGCGCAGCCCAATGAGGTCCCCCGGCTGGCTAGTCTCCGAGACCAGGGGTACGGCGGCCAACTCTGCCTTCACCTCACCTCCAGCTTGAGTTTGGAAGCGGATGAGGTCAATCTCATAGTCCTGTTCCCGGCTCTGCGCTCGCTCGGTGGGCGTCCACCCCAGACGGCTGGCCAGCCAGCTCAGGAAAAGGAGGGCCTGGCAGGGGTTGCCGGCTTTGTAGTCAATGGTTACCTGATCTATCCAGTACAAAGACTCCCGCCGCTCTGGCGGGTCGAAGGCTTGGGCAGTGAGTTCCTGCCAGGGCAGCAGCCGGCGCCAGTTGAGATCCCCGCAGTGGTGTCCCTCGCTGACGAGAAGATTCATCTCCTGCAAGTCTTCCTCGGGATTGACAAAGCCCCGGGAGTCGACGATGACGCGGCTGCTTAGAGCCACCAACTTCTGAAACAGCAAGCTGTTCAAGTCCAGGTTGCCTTGCCACCACAGGAAGGTGGGCAAGTTGGGGATCAACAGCGAGGCGACGGTGCTGCAAGCCCGCACAAGAGCCGATTCCGGTGCCTTCAGGGTGATGTATTCGCAACACACTAGCGAGCTGCGCTGTTCGCGCGTCACCGGACAGTAGGCAGCTACCTGGGCCTCGAGGGTGTCGTCTGTGGCTCCCTCCCGTTTGGCCCGCAGGTCAATGACGCGGCAGGGGTTTTGGCTAGCAATGGCCTCGACGGTGGGGGAAGGCAGCAGCAGGGCATCGTCTAGCGACTCATACACCACCAGGGTAAAGGTGGCGGCCCGGGCGGCAACGCTCTCTTCCTTGGAGGACCAGATTTTGTTTAGCTCCTGCTCGATTTCCTCCAGGGAGACGTCTTTTGGGGCTTGCAAAGGCAGGACGGCAGCAGGTTGATCCATCGTCTCCTCCTGCAGTGGGCTTTTGCTTGATTCTAGGCAGACAGACCGGCTGCCCAGGAGGGGTTTAAGGTGAGATACAGATCTTTCTTCAGGCTGCCTCTTCTAAACCCTCAGGCCAGACGCGGCTGGATGCTCAGCTCCAAGGGTCGGCCAGGATCCCCCACAAGCACCAGACCGCGGCCATTGGCGTGTAGATGCCGCACAATCCAGTACAGCGTTTCGATGCGCTCCGGGCAGCCCAGTTTTTCTGCCAACTGAGTTAGGGTCAGGGATCCTTTTTGCTCTTGCATCACCTCCAGCACCTGACGCTGGAGCTGCAGGACGGCGCTAGCCGCTTTCTTGCCGGCTTCCACCCCCGGCTGGTGATAGGCGTTGACCTGGATCAAGGAGGCGTAGAGGCCCACTGCGCGTTCGTAGAGGGCAATCAGGGCCCCCACGGAGCGGGCATCCACCCGCGGCAGCGTCACCGTGATGGAGTCGCGCCCGTTTTCGTAGAGGGCCTGGCGGGTGCCCTGCAGTAGGCCATCCAGGTAGTCGCCGCTGGTTACCAGTGGCTCTACGAAGGGGGAAGGGATCCCGGGCTCGCGATCCTGGAGCACCTCGATGAAGGTGACGAAGAAGTTGTTCAAGCCCTCCCGCAACTGCTGCACGTAGGCGTGCTGATCGGTGGTGCCCTTGTGGCCGTAGACGGTTAGGCCCTGCTCCACCAGGTTGCCCTGCAGGTCGTGGGACTTGCCTAGGGACTCCATCACCAACTGCTGCAGGTAGCGGCTAAACAGGGCCAGGCGGTCTTTGTAGGGTAAAACCACCATATCCTTGCGCCCCCGCCCCTCGCCGACGATGTACCAAGCCATGGCCAAGAGGGCAGCGGGGTTGCGCTCCAGCTGGGGTACGCGGGTGGCCTCGTCCATGGTGGCGGCCCCGGCCAGCAAAGCCCGGATGTCGATCCCCTGCAACGCTGCCGGCAACAGGCCTACTGCCGAAGTTTCTGACGTGCGCCCCCCCACCCAGTCGAAGATGGGGAAGACCGCCAGCCACCCTTCCCGCTGCGCCTGCTGCTCCAATTGGCTGCCGGGACCGGTAACGGCTACTGCCTGGCTGGCAAAGGGGATCCCGGCCTTCTGGTAAGCCAGCGCCACCTCCACCAAGCCGTTGCGCGACTCGGGCGTGCTACCGGATTTGGAGGCGACAACCACCAGGGTCTGTCCCAGTTTGCCTGCTAGCCGTCCCAGCACCCGATCAAACCCGTCGGGATCCGTATTGTCGATGAAGTGGATGTTCAAGGGCGGCTGCAGCGGAGCCAAGGCCTCCGCCACAAATTGCGGCCCCAGGGCCGAGCCGCCAATGCCAATCCAGAGCAGCTCGGTGAAACGCCCTCCTCCACTTGCCGGGATCACGCCGCCGTGGATCTTTTTGGCAAAGCTCTCCACCTGTTCAACGCAGTCTTGAATTGCCTGCCGGATTTCGGCAGTGGGAGCCAGCTCCGGCGCCCGCAGCCAATAGTGGCCCACCTGGCGACCTTCGTCCGGGTTGGCGATGGCCCCGGCTTCTAAGGCCTGCATTTCAGCAAAAGCCCGGGCAAAGAGAGGCCGCAGCGCCTCCACTTGGGCAGGGGTAAAACGGATGCGGCTGATATCCACAAAAATTTCCAGCTCGGGATGGTAGTAGAGCCAATCGCAGTAGCGCTGCCAAAGTTGAAGGCTGTCCATGGGATCCCTGCCGCCAAAGCCGTAACCAGCTTACCAAAGCCGTGCCGCAGCCGGCTCCCTGCCAAGAAGCAGCTAGGATCCAAAACACCGCCTGCTAAAGTGCTCCCCGAAAGCGCCTCCCATGAACCTGGACGCCGACCGGCAGTGGATGGAACGCTGCCTCTCCTTGGCCCGCTCGACACCACAGCGCCCCTCCCCTAACCCGCGGGTAGCCTGCGTCATTGTCCGGGGGGATCAGGTGGTGGGGGAAGGTGTTCATCTAGGAGCCGGCCAGCCCCACGCCGAGGTCTTGGCTCTGCAGCAGGCGGGATCCCTGGCCAAGGGCGCCACCCTCTACGTTAACCTCGAGCCCTGCAACCACTATGGGCGCACCCCCCCTTGTACTGAGGCCATTCTGGCGGCTGGGATCCGGCGGGTGGTGGTGGGGATGCAGGATCCCAATCCGCTGGTAGCCGGCAAAGGGATCCGTCGCCTGCAGGAGGCAGGAGTCGAGGTGACAGTGGGGGTGCTGGAGCAGGACTGCCAAGAGCTCAACGAGGGCTTTGCCTTTGCCATTGTGCGAAAGCAGTGTTTTGGCCTGCTCAAATACGCCATGACCCTAGACGGCAAGAGCGCGGCCACCACTGGCCACAGCCAGTGGATTAGCAACCCCTTGGCACGAGAGTGGGTTTACCGCCAGCGGGCCTGGCACGACGCCGTGATCGTTGGCTCCCAAACCGTTTGGCACGACAACCCCCGCCTCACCTGCCGCCTGCCGGATTTTCAGGGATCCCAGCCTCTGCGGGTGGTTCTCAGCCGCTCCCTTAACCTCCCCCCAGTGGCCCACCTGTGGCAAGTGGAGGAGGCGCCAACTTTGGTGATTACCGAAGCCACTGAGGCCCATCCCCTCTGGGGAGCCCTGGCCAAGCAAGGGGTGGAGCTGCTGCACCTGGATCGAGTAACCCCGGCTCGAGCAGCGCAGGTTCTCTTTGAGCGAGGCTGTCTAAGCGCCCTCTGGGAATGCGGCGGCACCCTGGCCTGGGCAGCCCTCAAGGATGGGGCCATTCAGAAGGTGGCCGCCTTCATCGCTCCCAAGATCCTGGGAGGGGCCAACGCACCAACTCCCGTAGAAGGGGAAGGGATCCCTGAGGTCAACCAGAGCTGGCAACTGCTGGAGCCGCAACTGCAGACCTTGGGAGACAACTGGCTAATTAGCGGGAAGCTGGCTCCCTTCCCTCTGGCCGCTGAGGCAGGGTTAGCTTCTTCCTGAGGCTTTGGACCCCTTGGCCTCCTGCCCATGGTAGGTAAGCAGCAGCGATGTTACACTAAGTTACAGCATAGATTACGATATGTCGATCATCCTTGCTATTGTTGTCTTGCTGGGATTTTGGGCGCTGCGCCTGATGGAGCAGGCTTTCCAGCGGCAGGAGTTCTCGCGCATGCTAGCGGGAACCTTAGTGGCTACGGCTGCTGGTGGCCTCTTGACCTGTTACTTCCTGATGAGCGACATCCTACGCCTGTTGCTTTACCTGCAAGCCCACTCTTCTTCCTCCTATGCCCAAGATCTCCTCTCGGATCTCAGCTGGCTCGACTAGGCCAGTTGGGCTGACAACCAGGCTTTGATGCGCTGGATCAGGAGGTAGTTGGGGGCAAGCAAGTTTTGGTAGAGAAGCTGTGCAAGAGCGTCGACAGGGCTAAACTCTTGCCCAACCAGGAAAGGATAGCTAAAGCCCAGAGGAGTTAGGTGATCCCCCTCTAGGCGCTGCCATTCGGTGTGCTCCCCGTACTTGCGAGAAAGCTGCTGATAGAGCAGTGGAATATCGTCAATATCATCCTGCTGAAACTCTACAAGCAGGTTGTTTCTCACCGGATACCGCTCCTCAATGAGGCGATTGGTCTCTGCCGGAGAGGGCTCAAACTCCAACCACAGGTTTACCGGCGGTGACGAGGATCCCATCCACATCCGCCACAGATCGCTGAGTTGCTGTTGAGGCCACGCTTGCACCAACACCTGCAACAGCGGCAGCGCCCGCTCCAACCCGGCATTGCTGTAGGCCAAAAAAATATTGCCGCGCCGCTGGGATCCCAAAGAAGGGAGGGCTAGGCAGGAGAGGATCTGCAGCTTACCTCCAAGGCTGTGGCCCAAGCCAAAGAGGGGTAAGTCCATCAAGCCTTTGCTCTGCAGGCTTCTATGGAGAGATCGTGCTGCCTTGAAGGCTATTTGGGCGTGATCGAGGTCGGTGGCGTAGGCAGTGGCTACAACGGCCATGCCCATGCGGGCCAATTCTTCCAACAGACGGCTGTAGAAAAACTGCGGCGCAGATCCCACAAACGCTCCGCCTAGAAAGTGGATTACGGCGCGGGGTTGGGGAGGCAGAAGAAACCAAGTCTCTCCATCCGTTTGCCAAGTCGGTTTCATGGCGCAGCAACCTCACCTGCCATTTGACTGAGATTCCTCCCAACGGGATCCCCCTTCATCCTAATTGCCCCCTCTTTGCAAGGGGAAGGGCAAACTGGACAAGCTTCCCTGAGAAAGCCTTGGCGAGACCTTGTGAAAGTACCACTAGTAATTTCCCGGGGCAAAGTTAGCGCGAACGGCCCTGGACTTTGGCCAAAATACGTGTGGTTATGCCAAGCATTTGTTGTATTCTGGGCTTGTGAGCTAATCGATGATGAAGCGCTATGCCCACGGGACGTAGCTAGAACAGCAGCGTGCAGAAGCTGGTCAACAGCAGTGTCAATGCCGTCAGAAGCAGGCTAAAGCTCCACAGCCACACCGCAGCAAGCAGTAGGATCCCGATGACCCAGATGAGCAGGGCATTCCAGTAGGGTCGGTTAGGGGCTTTGGAGACGTTAATTCTTTGAAAGAAAGGCAGCAGGACAAATGCCACATCCAGCAATAGACGCGGCAGCCGCAGATCCTGGGGTAGCGGCCGATCCCGCACTGCCAGGTAGAGCAGCCCCCAGCTCAATAGAAGTGGGATCAGCAGCAGATAGCTGGACTCGGCCAGCAGCGGCCGATCCACCACCAGGGGAAACAGAGGGCTGATCCCCCAGCCCAGATAGAGGTAAAAGTTGAAGTTCAGCAGTGGCCGCAGCAGGGGGGGTAGGTTGAGGCTCTGAATACTCCCCCGGGCTCCAACTCTCTTGCCCCCAGATCCGCCTTCTCGAGGGATCGGCTTTGCCCCAGCTCGCCAACCGCAGTAGTCACAGTAGGGAGACTTGTACCGGTAGGCTGGGATGGGCTTACCACAGGCCGGGCAGCGTTGGAGGGGACGAGGTTGGGAATTGGAGGCCATGGTTATCCCTGATGCGGCTGCTCCAGGATGCCTCAAGCTTTAGCTAATGCCCAAAGCAAACGAGAGGGTAATACAGGCCGCCCCTAGGGCTGCCCCGGCGAGCACCTGGATGGGCGTATGGCCCAGCAGCTCTCGCAGGTAGGGCTCCTGGAAGCGATCGGCGCCTTTCTCTTCCAACCATTCTTCTAGGAGGCGGTTCAACACCTGCGCCTGCTTGCCAGCAGCCTGGCGGATCCCGGCAGCATCATACATCACCACCAGGGCAAAGACCACCGTTGCTGCAAACAGGAGGCTATCCCAACCTTCCTCTAACCCCACGCCCACGGCCAAAGCAGTCACCAGGGCCGCATGGGAGCTGGGCATCCCCCCCATCTCCAGCAAGACCCGCAGGTTGAGCTTGCCCGAGCGCACATAGGCCAGGATGAGCTTGATGGCCTGGGCTAACCCACTGGCCAGCAGGGCAACCCAGAGAACATGGTTAGCCATCAACTGTTGCAGCATAGGGCTCTCCGGCAGAGGAAGGGGGGAGCAAGGCCTCCAAGGGGGGCAGGTTAATGCTGGCGGCGGGCGATGAAATCTGCCAGGGCCAACAGGGGCTCAGCCTGGGATCCATAGGGGCGCAGCGCCTGCTTAGCCGATTGGATCAGCTCTTCGGCCTTCTCCCGAGAGGCCTCTAGACCCAGCAGGCTAGGGTATGTGGCTTTGGCAACCACTTGATCTTTGCCTGCTGTTTTGCCCAACTGTTCGCTAGTGGCAGTGACATCCAAAATATCGTCGACAATCTGGAAGGCTAGGCCAATATCCTGGGCATAGTGGCTCAACCGCCCCAGCAGCTCCTCATCGGCCCCGGCCAGGATCGCTCCTGAGACCACTGAGGCCTCTAGCAGGGCGCCGGTTTTGTGGCGGTGGATGTACTCCAGGGTTTCCAGGGAAATGGCCTTGCCCTCCGACTCCAGATCCACCACCTGGCCTCCCACCAAGCCAGTTGCCGCAGCCGCATGGCCAATGCGGGCAATCACCTCCAGGATCCGCTGCGGCGGCACCCCCCGCGTTTGGCTGGCGATATACTCAAAAGCGTAGGCCAGCAGGGCATCGCCTGCCAAAATGGCGATATCCTCACCAAACACCTTATGATTGGTGGGCTTGCCGCGGCGAAAATCATCGTTGTCCATGGCCGGCAGATCGTCGTGGATCAACGACATGGTGTGGATCATCTCCAGCGCACAGGCCGTAGGCATGGCCTGCTCCACCGAGCCGCCGGCCAACTCACAGGCTGCTAGACAGAGGATGGGCCTGAGGCGCTTCCCCCCTGCCAGGAGGCTATAGCGCATTGCCTCATAGAGGCGTTCTGGATAAGCAGGCCTAACCGCGGCAGAGAGGGCTTCCTCCACCTGTTGCTGCCGCTGGCTTAGGTAGGTTTCTAGGTCGAAAGTTTGGGCAACCAAGCTGGTTTTCCTCTCAACTCAGCCCCAGAGGATCCCTAGCGGGCAGCTCTACAACAAGGCCCACAGGCTGACATTATCGCATGTTCGCCCGAGCTCCGGATCCCTCCTGCCAAGGCTTGCTTTGGCTTATGGCGAGGATTGCAAGTACTGGGATCTTTGGAGTGCAAGCTTGCGCCGTTTGTCATCTCGATGTCAGGATGCACTAAGGGTCTTCACTGGCTGAGTTTTTCATGTCCCACTCACCTGCCTACCTCAGCGCTTCTCCTCCTCCCGATGGCGATGGCAACCGCCTGCTACGGGCAGCCCGCGGGGAAGTGGTGGATCGCCCCCCAGTTTGGATGATGCGCCAGGCGGGCCGCTACATGGCGGCCTACCGCGAGTTGCAGAGCAGGTACACCTTCAAGCAGCGCTGCGAGATCCCGGAGCTAGCCATCGAGATCTCCTTGCAACCCTTTCGCGCCTTTGCCCCCGACGCCGTGATTCTGTTCAGCGACATCCTCACTCCTCTCGAGGGCATGGGCATTACCTTTGAGCTGGTGGAGAACCAGGGGCCGATTATCGACCCGCCAATTCGCTCCCAAGCCCAGATTGAGCAAATCCGACTGTTAGAGCCAGAAGAAAGCTTGCCCTTCATCAAAACCATTCTTACGACCTTGCGCCGTGAGGTGGAAGGGAAGGCGACCCTGCTGGGCTTTGTTGGCTCACCTTGGACTTTGGCCTGTTACGCTGTCGAGGGGCGCAGCTCCAAAGACTATGCCTACATCAAGAGTTTGGCTTTCACCCAGCCGCAGCTCTTGCACCAGCTTCTGGGCAAGCTGGCCGATAGCATTGCCCGCTACGTGATCTACCAAATTGAGAGCGGTGCCCAAGCGGTGCAGTTGTTTGATACGTGGGCTGGCCAGCTCAGCCCCAGCGATTACGAGACCTGGGCTTTGCCCTACCAAAAGCAGATTGTGGATCAGGTCAAGGCTCGGTATCCCCAAGTGCCGCTGATCCTCTACATCAACGGCAGCGCCGGCTTGCTAGAGCGGGTGGGTAAAGCTGGTATCGACGTGTTCAGCCTTGACTGGATGAGTGACATGGCAGAAGCCAGGGCCCGTCTGGGATCCCTGGCTGTCCAGGGCAACCTCGATCCGATGGTCTTGCTGGGATCGCGGGAGTTGATCCGCCAGCGCACCCTGGAGGTGATTCGGAAGGCGGGCTCGCGGGGGCACATCATGAACCTGGGCCATGGGGTTCACCCTGCCACCCCTGAGGCCAATGTCCACTACTTCTTCGAGACGGTGCGCCAGTCGCCGGAACTCCTGAGGGCCGCTTCGCCAGCTTCCTGACTGAAGCCCAGCAGGCTCCGGCGCCCTTTTCTCTCCAGCCTGCCGAAACGCTGCGCGAGGATCCCCCCCTTCAATCGGGCTCGAAAGATCCGTCCTCCTCTTCTAGGCTCCAGCTTGCTGCCAAGGCGTCCGCCATTGCCGCCCGCAGCGCGCGAGTATCTGCCCACAGTTGCGCGGGATCCGACAGCGGATCCGACAGGGGAACCAAACGCAAGATGCGGTGCTCCTGCACCAGATCGATCACCACGCTAGGCCGTTCCGTGCCCACCTCTGCCACCTCAGCGGGGGAGGGATCCCGCAAGCAGGCGTAGTCGAAGCTGTTTAGGTTTAGGTAGAGGCTGCGATTGGCCACCAAGGTGGCCGCCGTTGCATCCTGAAATACCTCCATCACATAGCCCTCCCCCTGCCTTTGCACCTGACCTTCGACGATATCGAAGTAGCGAACCCGCCCCAAATCCGCCAAAAGACGGTAAATATCCCGCTTGTTAACCAAAATTCCGCTGTCGACAATGCAGGGGGCACAAGGACGACTCTCGGTCATAGGGCAGCTAGTCTTGAGGCACAAATAGGTGGGTCGGGAAGTTGTGTTGAATCCTCAATTAGGGCAAAGAAAATCCAAAGACTTTGCGAAACTCAAGCTACCACAGGATGAACTCTCCCTTTCTTTGCCAAGGGCTGCAGGCTCCTTAAAGATCCCGCTCTGGCCTCCCTTGAATGTATCACAGCTTTTCCAAAAGGGACATGGGTCTTCGCTTTCAAGATGTCTCCACGATATAAGGTCAAGCAAACTGGTTGAGCATCTGCCGTCTTTGATCTACATATTGTGGAAAAGTAAGCAGCCAAGGAGTTTGAGACACTAGATGTTGTAGGCAACAGCAAGAGCAGCCCATCTCTGCCCCAGTCTCTGTCGTCGATGAGGAAGATAGACCGCGCAACCTTTTGCCTGCCCAAGCCAGAGGCGCAAGGGAGAGTGGCGGCTAGAAGAGTTCGGCTTAAAACCTCCGAAAAGCTTTATCCGGTTTAAAGTGAGGATTGACCTGACAAGAGTGAGGCTTGGCCGATGACAACTGCCCCAATTCCCGCCTTCTGCCAAGGGATCCGCTACTTTGGCGATCCCTGGCCGGAATTCGACCGCCTGGGCCAGGAACCTGCAGTGGATGCTGCCACAGGCAAGCTGCGGGATCCCGGCAGCCGTATGGCCGCCTACCAGACCTTGCTCTATGCCGATGCGCTGCGCTACCTCACCCTGCAGATGACCGCCAGCAAAGCCTCGGGCCACCCGGGCGGATTTGCCAGCCAAGCGGAAGCCTATGCCGCTTTGGTGTACCTGGGCCAAAAGAACATCCCTACCGAGGTGGGCCACCACGCGCCCGGCTTCTATGCCGCCATGTTCTTGGATGGATCGCTGGCGGAGATGGGCATCCACACTGTCTCCGACTTGCAGGCTCGCTTTCGGGAACGGGAAGGGCTGCTGGGTCACCTCTCTGGCTACATCCCCGGCCTGCTAGCGCCAGCAGGGCCCCTCGGGCAGGGGCAGCATTTTGCCATGGCCGCAGCCTTGCTCTACCCGGATCGGCTCTTCCCCGTCACCATCGGCGATGGGGGCTTGGGGGAGCCCTACGTGATGAGCTCCATGATCCACTTTCACACCGCCTTCCCGCAGCGCACCAACTTCCTGCCGGTGCTGGTCTGGAACGGCTATAGCCAAGAGCACCACAGCATGATCTCGACCTTCACCAACGCTCAGATGGTCGAGTACTGGCGGGGCAATGGCTTTGAGGAAGTAGTGCTAGTCGACGCCAAAGACTTCGACGATGCCCAGCAGCCCGGCCCCTATGTGGATAGCACCCAATTTTCTCTGGAAGCCCGTCTGGCCTTTGCCCAGAGGGTACTGACCGAGATGGAGCGGGCCATCCAGTCAGCGCTGAGCGGACATCTGACGGTTTTCATCCTCAAACAACTCAAAGGAGCAGGCGTGCACGCCAAGGGATCCAAATCCCACAACCTCTATGCCCACCACACCTTGGATCACCCCGACATCGTGGCCGCTCTGCAGGCACGGGCCCTCCACCCAGCCGCTTGGGCTTTGGTGCGCCAAAACTGCGAGCGGGCAGCCGGTGGACCAGCCGCCAAGGTAGTTGTCACGGAGTCCGTCCGGCCCTTGCCGCCGCTGGGATCCCTGAACTTAACCGAGTTCCCCCTCGGCGATAAGCAAGTCTCCACCACTGCCATCGGCGCCTTGGTGGTGCAGGTGGGGCAGAAAGACCCTGACTTTCTGGTAGCCAATGCCGATGGCAACGAGGCCTCTGGTCTTGCCAATGTCAACCAGGGCCTGAAAGTCATCCACCCCACAGTGGATCCTCTCTACAACCAACAGCCCCAAGGGCGGGTCTACGAACCCCTGAGCGAAGATGCCTGCGCTGGCTTGACAGGGGGCCTGGCACTCTTTGGCGGGCGCTCCCTCTGGTGCTCCTACGAAGCCTTTGCCGTCAACGGCTTGCCCATCTGGCAGACGGTAACCCAGGCGATGGCGGAGCTGCGCCGCCCCACCCCTTCCGCTATTGCTCTCTTCACGGCTGGAGCGTTGGAGCAGGGACGCAACGGCTGGACCCACCAGCGGCCGGAAATTGAGGCCTACCTAGCGGCCATGATGCGCAACGGCAACATTTTCCCCCTCTTTCCCCCCGACGCCAACTGCGCCCAAGCTGCCTACGAGTGGGCCTTATCGACCTTCAACAAAGGGATCCCGATCTTTGCCAGCAAAACCCCCTTGCCCATCCGCACCACCCTAGAACAAGCCCGCCAAGCAGTGGAGCAGGGTTGCACTGTGCTGCAGGAACTACCTGGCTCCCGCACCGTGGTCTTTGCCGTGGTGGGAGATATGATCCTCCTGCCCGTCTTTGCCGCCGCTGAACAGCTCAAGGCCCAGGGGATCGGCAGCAAAATTGTCTCTGTGGTCAACCCCCGCCGCCTCTATCGCCCCGGCGACGTGGCCTGGTCCACCTGTGCCCAAGCTGATGGGGAGTTCATGTCTGACCAGGAGTTTGCTGCCTGGTTTGCTGGCGAGGCCCTCATTGGCGTAACCGGCGGATCCAGCCTGATGTTGGAGCCCCTATTGCTGCGCTACACTGGCCCGCGCGACATCTTTGCCTGGAAACGCGGCGAAACCACCGCCACCCCTACGGAACTCATGGACTACAACAGCCTGACAGCCCAGGCGCTGGCAGAGAGGGCAAAGCAATTGCTAGGCTAAGGGCAAGCTTTTAGCTTGGTTAGCATTGTCCACCTTATTTTTTCCTATGACTGAGGCTAGCTATCTCCGAGAGAAGCTTGAGAGTATATCTCCCACCGAGAGGGTAGAGCGAATTGTTGTCCAACGCTTTGCTGTTCCTCTCCTGCAGGCGCTTGGCTTTGACGAGTTGGAAATTAGAGAAGAATTCGAGACAGGTTGCGGCCAGGTCGATCTCGCAGCAAGAAAGAACGGAGATCCTGAAGATATTTTCTTGAGATCCCCGAAGAATCCCTACTTGCTTTTGGAGGCAAAATCTAGAGCAGTTAATCTCAGAGAAGGATCTTACTATAGAGATGCAGTTTATCAGATAGAAAGTTACTTGCTTGCCAAGAACTGCAAATCTGCAAAATGGGGAATTATCACCAATGCAAATAACATCCAGCTTTGGAGGAAGCACGGAAAAGTCGTTCACCCCGCTACAGCAAACCTTGATATTAGCTCAGATAACATTGAGAGCATAGTGCGTAACTTGCGAGACAAGATAGAAAACTATGAGCGCGCTCTGACTGTATGCGTGTATAACAATAAAGGGGGCGTAGGCAAAACAACGACGGTCATTAACCTTGCGGCAGCACTAGCAACCAAGGGAAAAAAGGTCTTAGTTGTTGACTTTGATTCTCAGGGTGATCTGACAGGAAGTTTGGGAGTCACTCCTGGAAAAATTACACTGACGCAATGTTTAAAGGATCCCAAAATAGACGTCCATGCCATTGTCCAAACATATAGACTCGAGGGTAAACGGATTATATTTTCCATCTTCGAAATCTTTGACAGACTCAAAGGCAAGCAGAGTACCCTTCCCATCTTCGACATTATCCCAAGAGACCCTGAACTAGAGACGTTGACTGATAGCCGGGCAGTAGCATATATCCCAAAGGGAACTCGGCGCCTTCGCGATCTCATTGCCCCTCTTCGCAATGAGTATGATTACATCCTAATCGACTGCCCAACTCAATGGCTTTACTTTAGCCAGAGTGGTGTTTTTGCTGCCGATGTTATTTTGATACCTACCCGCCCCGACGATCTGTCTTCCCTGAATAATGCTGCTAGAGTAATCACCCAGTTTATTCCAGAAACTGCTAGGTCACGACAGGATGGTGGCCCCAGGACTTTGCCTATCTTTTTCAATGGCGTCCCCTCCTCAGGAAGCGAAAACACTATTAAACGAGCACATGATGAGATAGACGAAATTGTCAGCCAAGAGAGAAGCATGAACCTACTTCCATATTTCCGGCCAAAACCTAAGAAAGGTAATGAGGACAAATACATTTTCAGAATACCTGAATATGCAGTGATAAAAACTGCAGCCTTTGAAGGAGTCCCTGCCGTCTTTAAGCGCAGGAGAGTTTTAGAATGCTACCAGAGTCTTGCCCGTGAGTACTTTATCGATGAGTGAGTTTTCAGATCTAGGTAGGTTGGTTAACTTACCCCTTGAGAGCATTACGCCCGCCGACGGGTTTTCTGCTCCCTCCTTCCTTGTTACAGCAGCCGCAGATCAGCTAAGGGCGACAGGAGGACACAACTGGGTTCCTCTGCTGGTGGCCGAGGCTGGCAACTATCAGTACAAGGCCATTGGTAACCATTTTGTCTATGCAGTTGCTCGAGAGGCAGGGCTGGAGAGGCTCTGGTGCATTGTTGTCGATCCTGATCCAGAGCAGGTTAAGCAGGCCCAAATCCTCACCAGAGAAATTGTCCCAAAGGTGAATCTGACAGAGGCCCCGAGAGAAACTATCTTGGCCGCGTTGAGATACCTGGCCGAGCAACCTGGCACTCCGCTCAAGGGAGTTGATGTAACCATTGCAGCCGCGCGAATTGCGGAGGCAGATAGGAGCTGGTGGCAGGACTTAACCCCCATAACCAAGCTGGGGTGCAAAATTACACGAGGCAAAAAGTTGGAGGCCCTGAAAGAAGTATTTTTTCTAGCTCCTACAGCGCCACCTCCTAGCCAGAAGAAGTCGTCTAAAAAATCCACAGCATCTGCCAGGGCCAAGAAAACAAGCGCAACTCGCTCTCGGAAAAAGAAAGAGGGCTAGAAGGGCGGCAGAGCAAGACCAGCTTTACTCTTCTCTTAGTACCGCTGTTCTCCTACCCAAAGGCCCACCAGCGCTGCTTGGCCCCAGCGATCCACCTTCACCTCTGCTCGCAGGGTTTCTGGGTGGCGGCGGATCTCTAGTTCCAAAACATCTCCCAGCGCTTCCGAAATGAAAAACTCTTCGATCCCAAACCTAAGCTGCCCACCATCAAACCACCCTTGTAGGACAACCTCTTTAGGTCGCAGCTCCCTGGGCCGGTCGCGGCTGATGCCGATGGCCTGCCAGGGTCGAGCAGGATCCCCATTGGGAGGGGCCAAGCGCAGGTAGAGTAGCCCTGGCTTACTGAGCTCAGGTGACCAGCCCGGCAACTTTTCCAGCTCAGGAGACTGGGCAAGCGTGTAGCTCAAAGCTATGTACCGACCTCGCAGAAGGTCGTAGGGATCCACAGGAGCTATTTGTAGATAGATTGTGGTGCCGGTGGCGAGGGTCAGGGCTTTGCGGGCTGGTACCAGTGCAACCAGGCCCACCTGTAGCAGCAGGGCTAGCCAAAATCGCCGTAGGGATCCCTGGGGAGAAGGAGTTGACACAGATAGCCGGGGAGAGCAATTTTTAGGGAGCAGTTTCAATGCAGAGATGCTATTCTAGGCTAAGCACCTCCCTGGCTCAGTAGCTCAGCGGTAGAGCAGGGGACTCATAAGCCCTGGGTCGCGTGTTCGAATCACGCCTGAGCCATCCCAAGAAGAGGTTGGCGTAGTGCTGGTGAATCCCAGATACACTAGTCAAGCCTGCTCCAAGGATCTGCCTATCCAGCAGCGCAGGAAGAGGTTAGGGTGCGGGCATTGTGGCTGGGAAGAAATGAGACTGCGCTTTTGGGGGCTTCTGTAAACCAGCCCGCTAGAGGCTCGCGGGTGGCTTGCCAACTGTAGGGCTATGTTCGCGCCAGCGGGACGGAGTCCTTACAGCCCCCAGCTTTTACCCCTGCTCTAAAGAAAAAGCAATGCCTTAGCTAGAAAAACTCTCTCAAACGATCGATAATAGGCCAGCGCACTGCTTTCTCTTCTTACTGCTTTCTCTTCTTAAAACTGTGGCCTTGACTTGCTCACCGCCATCGCGCTTTGCTCAAGCCATTCAGCGGGGAGAGTTTCTGCTCACCGCCGAGATCACCCCACCCAAGGGATCCGACACCACTGCTATGCTGGCTTTGGCCCAGCAGCTCAAACAGCGGGTGCACGCCATCAACATAACTGACTCCAACCGGGCTGTTGCCCGCATGAGCCCCTTGGCCGCCTCGCTGCTGCTGCATCAAGCGGGCATTGAGCCCATCCTGCAACTGGCCTGCCGGGATCGCAACCGCGTGGCTCTCCAGGGGGATCTGCTAGGAGCTTCGGCTCTTGGACTGCGCAATGTTTTAGCCCTGACGGGGGATCCCATCCACGTCGGGGATTGCCCCGATGCTCGAGCCGTCTTTGACCTGGAGTCGGTGCGCTTGCTGCAGCTTATCCAGCGCCTCAACAGCGGCCTTGACTGCAACGGCAAACCCCTTCCTGACGGCGGCACCTGCCTGTTTCCGGGGGCAGTGGTAGAGCCACAATCCCCTAGCTTTTCGGGCCTGGAGCGGCGCTTCTACCGCAAGCTGGAGCACGGGGCCCAGTTTTTCCAGAGCCAGATGGTGACCGACTTCGACCAACTGGAGCGCTTCATGGACAAGCTGGGGCGCCCTGCCGGCAAGCCCATCCTGGCCGGTATCTTTCTGCTCAAGTCTGCCAAAAACGCCCTGTTCATCAACCGCAACTTGCCAGGGGTGCAGATCCCGGAGGCCATCATCCAGCGGCTGGCCAAGGCTCCCGACCCCCTGGAAGAAGGGATTCGCATTGCCGCCGAACAAGTGCGCCAGGCCCGCCAGATCTGCAACGGCGTGCACCTGATGGCCGTCAAGACCGAACATCTCATCCCCCGCATCCTTGACGAGGCCGGGATCCCACCTCTTAGCAACTAGCTCAACACCTGCTCCAGCCCGTAGACCAATCCCTTAAGCTGCAACACCTTGCGGATGCCCAGGATCACCCCCGGCATAAAGGCCACGCGGTCGGTGATGTCGTGCCTTAGGGTGAGCGTCTGCCCCATGCCGCCGAAGATTACTTCCTGGTGGGCGACCAACCCCGGCAGGCGAACGCTGTGGATGGGGATGTTGGGGCCAGGGATCCCACCCCGCGAGCCGGGGATCAGCTCCCTTTCTTCCACCTCGGGGGGGTTGAACGCCTTGCCCAGTTGTCCCAGCCGCTGGGCCGTCTGCAGAGCCGTGCCACTGGGGGCATCGGCCTTGCGGTTGTGGTGCAGCTCGACGATCTCCACGTGATCGAAATATTGAGCCGCCTGCAGCGCCAGCTGCTGCAGCAGGATCATGCCAATGGCAAAGTTAGGCGCAATGAGGCAGCCCACGCCAGCCTTGTCCGCCAGATCCCGCAGCCGCTCCAGTTGCTCCGGCGTTAGGCCGGTTGTCCCCACCACTGGCCGCACCCCAAAAGCAATTGCCGAGCGGACGTTTTCGTACACAGAGCTAGGATGGGTGAAGTCCACCATGACGCCTCGGGTACTCTGCTGCGACAGCCGCAACAGCTGCCCTGCCAGGTCGTCGCTGATGGCCACTCCCAACGCTCCTAGCCCTAACACCTCGCCAATATCTACGCCTAGGTGCGAACGAGCCACTGCCCCCACCAACCTCATGTCGGGGGTTTGGGCCACTGCTCGCACCACCTCCCGCCCCATCCTGCCCAGGGCTCCTACCACTAAGACGGGGATGGGCTCAGAATTTTGTCCTTCTTGCTCGACTGCCGTCGCCACCGCCTGCCCCCTTACCTTGGAGCGCTAGAGATCCCCGCCCAGGCCATCACAACTTCACCTCAATGTCTACCCCTGCCGGCAGATCTAGCTTCATCAAAGCATCGATAGTCTTGGAGGAGGGGGAATAGATATCGATAATGCGCCGGTGGGTGCGGATTTCAAAATGTTCCCGCGAGTCCTTGTCTATATGAGGGGAACGCAGCACACAGTAGAGGCGCCGCCGCGTCGGCAGCGGAATTGGCCCCACTGGCACTGCCTCTGTTCGGCGGGCTGTATCCACAATTTTGGCGCAGGAAGTATCCAGCAGCCGATGGTCGTAGGCCTGCAAGCGGATGCGAATTTTTTGTTGGGTTAAAGTAGCCATACTTGAAGAGAGAGTAGGGTGTACTTAAAAGGCAACAGGGATCGAGTCCTCTGGAGTAACCAGCGCCCAATCCCTGCTGCGAGCCAGTAGCTTACTTCAGGATCTTGGAGACTACCCCAGCTCCAACCGTCCGACCGCCTTCGCGGATGGCAAAGCGCATCCCCTGCTCAATGGCAATGGGTCGGATGAGCTCCACCGTCATCCTAACGCGGTCGCCCGGCATCACCATCTCCGGCTTCGAGCCATCGTCAGCCGTAAAGGAGGAAATGGTGCCCGTGACGTCGGTGGTACGCACGTAGAACTGGGGACGATAGCCCGCAAAGAAGGGTGTGTGGCGGCCCCCCTCTTCTTTGGTGAGGACATAAACCTCCGACTCGAACTGGGTGTGGGGGGTGATGGTTTTGGGCTGGGCTAGGACCATGCCCCGCTCCACTTCGTTTTTCTGAATACCCCGCAGCAAAACGCCGACGTTGTCGCCTGCAATCCCCTCGTCCAGCGTCTTCTGGAACATCTCCAGACCCGTCACCGTGGTGGAGCGGGTCTCGCGCAGCCCCACGATCTCTACCGTATCCCCCACCTTGATGCGGCCGCGCTCAATTCGGCCGGTTGCTACCGTGCCACGACCTGTAATCGAGAAGACATCTTCTATTGCCATCAGGAAGGGCTTGTCCACCTCCCGCACTGGCGTCGGGATGTAGGAGTCGACCGCATCCATCAACTCATGGATCTTGTCCACCCAGGGATCCTCACCCCGCTGGGTTTTGGGGTTGGCTTGCATCTTCTCCAAAGCCTTAAGAGCCGATCCCCTGACAATTGGGATTTCGTCGCCGGGGAAATCGTACTTGGAGAGGAGCTCCCGCACCTCCAGCTCTACCAGCTCCAGCAGCTCCTCGTCGTCCACCATATCTACCTTGTTGAGGAAGACGACGATGTTGGGCACTCCCACCTGGCGGGCCAGCAGGATGTGCTCCCGCGTCTGCGGCATGGGTCCATCTGCCGCCGACACCACCAAGATGGCCCCGTCCATCTGGGCTGCCCCTGTGATCATGTTTTTTACGTAGTCAGCGTGGCCAGGGCAGTCCACGTGGGCGTAGTGACGCTTCTCTGTCTGGTACTCCACGTGGGCCGTGTTGATGGTGATACCGCGGGCTCTCTCCTCTGGCGCTGCGTCAATCTCGTCGTAGCGCTTGGGCGTCGCTTGGCCGAGGGCAGCCAAGGCCATGGTAATGGCGGCGGTCAACGTCGTCTTACCATGGTCCACGTGGCCAATGGTGCCAACATTAACGTGGGGTTTGGTGCGTTCGAACTTAGGGCGTGCCATGAATCCTCACTTCCTTTTTCAGTTAGCTACGTTTCCTTTGCTTTTGGCAATGATGGCTTCCGCGATATTGCGAGGAACTTCCTCGTAGTGGCTAAACTCCATCGTAAAGATACCCCGCCCTTGCGTCCTGGAGCGGATGTCGGTGGCATAGCCAAACATCTCTGCCAAGGGAACCTTGGCGGTGACCTTGGAAGTGCCACCTTCCGTAGTCATCCCCTCCAGCTGGCCGCGGCGGGCGTTGATATCCCCAATGACATCCCCGACAAAGGCTTCGGGCACTTCCACCTCCACCCTCATCACGGGCTCCAAGAGTACGGGGTTGGCTCTGCGAGCGGCTTCCTTGAGAGCCAGTGAACCGGCAATCTTAAAGGCCATCTCGCTAGAGTCCACCTCGTGGAAGGAGCCGTCCACCAGGGTGACGCGGATATCAATCAGCGGATAGCCAGCCAATACACCGGACTCGCAGGCTTCGCGGATCCCTTGCTCAGCCGGTGGAATGTATTCCTTAGGAATGGCCCCACCCACAATTTTTGAGATAAACTCGAAGCCTGTACCTGGCTCTGCCGGCTCCAAATCAATCACCACGTGGCCATACTGGCCGCGGCCACCGGTTTGGCGGATAAACTTCCCTTCCACACGGCTGACGGCCTTGCGGATGGTTTCGCGGTAGGCCACCTGCGGGTTGCCGACGTTGGCCTCCACGTTGAACTCCCGCAGCATTCGGTCTACCAGAATCTCCAGGTGGAGCTCGCCCATGCCGGAGATAATGGTTTGGTTGGTTTCTGGATCCACCGAGACGCGGAAGGTGGGATCTTCCTTGGCCAGGGCCTGCAGCGCCCTCGAGAGCTTGTCAACATCCGCCTTGGTTTTGGGCTCAATGGCCACGGAGATGACCGGCTCGGGGATGTAGAGGGATTCTAGGATCACCGGAGCATTTTCGTCGCAGAGGGTGTCGCCGGTGGTGGTGTCCTTCAGGCCCAGCACCGCTCCCAGATCCCCTGCCCGCAGCTCATCTACATCCAGACGCTCATCTGCCTTGAGCACCACCAGTCGCGAGATGCGCTCTTTCTTGTTTTTGGTAGAGTTGAGCACGTAAGTGCCCTTGGTCAGAACGCCGGAGTAGACGCGAATAAAGGTGAGATCTCCATACTTGTCGCTCATCAGCTTAAAGGCAAGGGCGGAGAAAGGCTCCTCGTCGCTGGCCTTGCGTGACACCTCTGTGCCATCCGGCAGTATGCCCTTGATGGCTGGAATGTCGATGGGAGAGGGGAGGTAATCCACCACTGCATCCAGAAGCATCTGGATGCCCTTGTTCTTAAAGGCAGAGCCACAGAGCATCGGCACAATTTGACCGCTGATGGTGCCCTTGCGCAGACCTAGTATTAAATCTGCTTCGCTCAAGTCCTCCTCGGCAAAATACTTTTCCATCAGGGTTTCATCGACTTCAGCCACCGCTTCCACCAGCTTGGCCCGGTACTCCGCTGCCAGATCCTTCATTTCCTCTGGGATCGGCTCGGAGCGAATGTCCTTGCCAAGCTCATCCATGTAGATGTAGGCCCGCCTGCGCACCAGATCAACGATGCCGCGGAATTCTTCCTCTGCCCCAACAGGCAATTGAATGGGAACGGCATTGGCTTTAAGGCGCTCCCGGATCTGGTTGCAAACCTTGAGGAAATTGGCCCCCATGCGATCCATTTTGTTAACAAAAGCAATGCGGGGCACGTTGTAGCGATTAGCTTGGCGCCAGACCGTCTCTGACTGCGGCTGCACGCCTGCTACGGAGTCAAAGACAGCAATCACGCCGTCCAGCACCCGCATGGAGCGCTCCACCTCAATGGTGAAGTCCACGTGGCCGGGTGTATCGATGATGTTGATGGTGTACTCTGGCGCACCGGCAAGAGGCTGGGAGGGGTTTTCCGGATCCCGCTTTGTCCAGCGGGTGGTGATGGCTGCAGCCGTGATGGTGATACCCCGTTCCCGTTCCTGTTCCATCCAGTCGGTTACCGTGGTTCCCTCGTGAACCTCGCCCATCTTATGCACCAGGCCCGAATAAAAAAGAATCCGCTCCGTCGTCGTGGTCTTGCCGGCATCGATGTGAGCTGCGATGCCGATATTGCGGACTCGCTCTAGGGGAACTGTGCGCGCCACGTTAACCTCCCAATCCTCGTCGCCCTGCGACCTAGGCAAACTAAAAAACCTTTACAATTTTAATCTCTTTTGCCGACTTTTCTCCAGATCCTACGCCTCTCCTAGGCTATGGAGAGGGATAGCAACCACTGCCTCCTTACTTGGCCAGACAAGCTCAGTAGCGGTAGTGAGCAAATGCTTTGTTGGCCTCAGCCATACGATGGACTTCCTCTCGCCGACGGATGGCACCGCCGGTTTCGTTGGCTGCATCGATGATCTCGTTGGCCAACTTGGCTGACATAGTACGGCCTGAGCGAGTGCGGGCAAAGGTGACTAGCCAACGCAGCGCCAGCGAGGTACCTCGCTCTGGCCTCACCTCCACGGGTACTTGATAGGTGGCCCCACCCACGCGCCGCGCTTTGACCTCCACCAGAGGGGTGACGTTGCGCACGGCATTTTCCAGAACGGCCAGCGGCTCCTGGCCAGTGCGCTCCCTCACAAGGTCAAGAGCCTCGTAGAGAATCCTGGCAGCTAGAGACGCCTTGCCCCTCATCATTATCTTGCGCATGAGCATGGTCACCAAACGGCTCCCGTATTTGGGATCGGGGGGCACTTCACGACGAGGGGCACGGCTACGGCGAGACATAGTGGGACTGTCTAGAGAGGGGTAATGCAGGATAGGAAACTGGTCTCGGAAGAAGACTATTTCTTCTTGCCTGTAGCGGCTGGCGCTTGACCAGGCTTGGGTCGTTTTGCGCCATACTTGGAGCGGCCTTGCTTGCGGTCTTTGACTCCTGCAGCGTCAAGGGTGCCGCGAATGATGTGGTAGCGCACGCCAGGTAAGTCTTTTACCCGTCCGCCGCGCACTAGAACCACGGAGTGCTCTTGCAGGTTATGGCCAATGCCGGGAATGTAAGCTGTAATCTCAAAGCCAGAGGTCAGCCGAACCCGTGCCACCTTCCGCAGGGCTGAGTTGGGCTTTTTGGGCGTTGTTGTGTACACTCGCGTGCAAACTCCCCGCCGCTGCGGACACCCTTTCAGAGCGGGTGACTTGCTCTTGCGGACAGCAATGCTTCGCTCTTTGCGAATTAGCTGTTGAATGGTGGGCATGGGTTGGCCAGGACGGCTAGTCTTTATTTGGCAGTACCTAATCCTAGCAAGCAGGGATCCCGCCGTCAACCGTCGGGTCTCCAGCTCCTCTTCTAGACTGAAACCGACAGGAGCACCTTGCAGCAGCTATGGGCTGGCTGGATTGGTGGATTGCACTTCCTTGCCCGCTCTGCCAGCGGCCAGCTAGGGGAGTGTTTTGTCAAGACTGCCAGAGGCAATTGCAGGCGGAGCGGCTCGACTCCTGGCCGGTCACCACCTCGCCCTGGCCGCTTTATGCTTGGGGGATCCACCGGGGAGCGCTGCGGAGAGCCCTCTATTCCCTGAAATACCAGGGACAGCGGCAGATTGGCGCGGTCTTGGGGGAATGGCTGGGATCCCGCTGGCTGGAGAGCCGGCAGCGGCGTTCTGACCTGCTTCGTCAGGACTATACAGTGGTGCCCATTCCGCTCCATGCGGAGCGGCTGCAACAGCGGGGCTACAATCAGGCAGCCTTGATCAGCCAGGCTTTCTGCGAGCGCACGGGTCTTCGCCACCTGCCCACTGCCCTGGTGCGGGTGCGGGCCACGGCGCCCCAACACGAGCTTAACCCCCAGCAGCGTCGGCAAAATCTAGCTGGAGCCTTTGCCCTCAAGTGCCCTCCGGCTACGCCGGTGTTGCTGCTGGATGACATCTACACCACCGGCTCTACGGTAGAGGCAGCGCACCAGGCTTTGGCTGCTGCCGGGATCCCTGTGGCGGGGGTGATTGTGGTGGCCAAGGCAAAGCAAGCTGCCGATTGCCCCAACCTGCCCTGGCAGCTCCGACGAAGGGGCCAAGCTTGACTACTGCGCCTGTTGCAGAGCTGCCTGGTGAGGATCCACATTGAGGAACACAGTGGCCTCCCCCTCAACGCGGATGATGCGCAAGGGGGGAAGGGAGTCGGTCGGGTTTTGGATGCGCTCTTGCAGCTTCTCGTAAAACAGCAGATCCGCTAGTTGGGCGTTTTTCGCTGCCGCCTTCCCTTTCAGCTCAATGGCCCGCTGGTTTGCCGCCGCCAAGATCAACAACCGCTCCGTTTCTTTTTCTTGGATCTGCGCCCGCACCGCTGCCGTCTGCGCAGTAATCGAGGCCACCTGTTTGCGCTCAATGGAGTCCCGCAGGGCCTGGGGGAAATCGGCATGGCCTAGGAAGAGGCCTTCTACCTCTATCAAGGGCAAGGTCTGGCCGTTGCGGTTGACGGTGGGCATCTCTTGGCGGATCAAGTCCAGGGCCTGCTGCTCGATGGCCATGCGCTGGCTTTTGCGGTAAAAATCCTCAGACTCGAAAGAGGCGGAGATATCGCGGATTTTGGAGCGCACCAACGGCACCACCACTGTTGAAAGATAGTTCTCGCCGATGGTGGCGTGCAGCTCGTCCAGGGTGGCGATGTTGGGCCGGAGGGCAATAGCCACGTCGACGGTAAAGGCTTGCCCATCGGCAGTGTTAACTGCAATAGCGTTGCTGATGGCATTGGGGGAGTTGGGGTCGTTGGTAAACTCCCAAACGCGGGTGAGCACGGTGTAGGTAATCGGCGTCTCGATCCCCGGGATCCGGAACATCACCCCCGGCAGCTCCACCCGCCCCTTTTGCAACCCGGAAAAGGTATTGAACACCACGGTGGCGTGGCCAGGCAGGGTGACGTACAGGCAGGCGCGAACCATTCCCAGGGCCGCTAGGAGAGCGATTGCTGCTCCAGCTAACCAACGCCTCTGGCGCGGGGGCACTTCCTCTGTCGGATACACGGCAGTTGCTCCTGTTCCCAGATTGGGGCTGACGGCACGGCTACTTAGTAACCAGCGTCTCTAGGCGGGATCCCAGCACGGCAGCCTTCACTACCTCCAGGTACTGGGGATTTCGGGTGAGGGCCTCGGCTTTGGCTTGCAGTTGACCGGCTTCTGCCTCGGCTTGAGAAATGATGGCGCGGGCCTCCTGACGCGCCTGCTCGATCTCATATTGTTTTTTCACCAGTTCGTTTTCGGCGATGGTCTTTGCTTCGATAGCCGCTACAAAATCGGGGTCGAAGTCTATGTCTCGCAGCAGAAAGTCCAAAACCTCGATGCCATATTCCTTGAGCAAAAGGGCCACCCGTTCCCGGATTTGCCCCTGGAGCACTGGGCGCTCGGTGGAATACAAAGCCTGGGCGGAAAAGCCGCTGGTCTCGTTGAGGATGACCGAGCGGACAATGGGAGCGATGCGATCGAGGTAGTTCTCCCCCAGTTGGGTATAAACCTTGGGAGCGTCCACAATGCGAAATTGCAGTGTTGCCTCAGCGGCAATCAGCTGTCCATCCTGAGAAAGGGCCAGCAGCCGCGGCGCGTAGGCGTCAGGATCCTCGTCCCTCCAGGTCAGAGCTTGGGTTTTCACATCGAAGGTAACCGTGCGCGAGACAAAGGGCGGTACCCAGTGCAGGCCTGGCTGTAGGGGCGTCGGGCTCACCCCCCCTCCCCAGGTAAACAGCACCATGTTCTCGCCGTTGCCCACCAAGCGCAGCGGCCTGCCCGCTGCCATCAGGATCAACACCACGCCTGCCAGAGTAAGCTGGGGCAGCCAGCGGCTTACCTGCCTTGACCACCTCTCCATCGGCAGCTACCTCCCTCCTACCCTTGCCAGTATTGTTGCCACCGCCTTCAGAGGGAGGCAGGAGCTTTCGCCATCTTTTAAGCTTTCTGCCCGGCTTTCCTAGCCTCGGGCAAGTTGCAGAAGGGCGAGAAAGCGGGAGCGCTGATGTCCCTGAATCTCGAAAAGTTCGCAAAAGCTCACTTCACAGTTTGCAAAGACTCAGGATAAGCCGGCGAAAAGAGAAGAAGATTAAAACATGATAAAGATTTGGGTTGCCGTTCATGCTGCCTCCTCTCGATTACGAGCGGCGAGAGATCCAGGTGCCAACCTCCTGTATCGCGCTGGCAGCCCAGGCTCTAATCCAGCAGGGGGTATCCGTCTACTGGCGGGAAGACAGCCTGTCCGCCCTTATTCAGCTGGGAGCCAGAGGAGCTAGCGATCGAGCTGCCATTTTGTTGGTGGAAATGAGCCTTGCCAGCCAACCGGAGGAGCTGAAGAGCTGGCTGGAGATGTGCTGGCGACTACCCAGCCATCGCCGCGAGCTGTTGCAGGTGCGAGGATAGGGGATCGCTTCTTCTGCAGGCGCGCCAGTCTTGCAAAGTAGGCTGGGGGAATTGGGTCCTGAAAGACAGGGGCCAGGCGCTGCAAAATAGTCTGTAGTCTAGCACCCTCAGCCTATGGATCTCTTGCGGCAGTACGTCCTTCCCGCCCTGATCCTACTGGTATTCCTGTTTACTCTGGTGGTGGTGAGCATCCGCTCGTTTCTACCCCAAGATATGGCCCAGCCTGCACCGATAGAGGAAGCCCCTCCTGTAGCTCTTTCTGGTTGCTGGATGCCTGCCTATGTCTGAAACTGGGATCCCTTTGCCTGCCGGCTACCGTTGGCGCATTGGCTCTGCCTGGGATCGACCCTGGGTGCGGCGGGGACTGCAGGCCACTTTGCAGGAATCTTTCCCCGAGCAGAAGCACTGGGATCACCTGGAGAAGACGCTAGATCGCCTCTTTGACCCCCCGCGTACCCCCTGCTGGTGGATCTTGAAAGAAGAGACAGGGGAGCCAGTGGGCGGTGTTTGGGCCGGCATCTCCACCGATCAAGCCACCTATCGGCGGGTAGCCTACGTCTTCTTGCTCTGGGTGGATCCTGCTCACCGCCGGCGAGGGCTGGGCAGGGCCTTGATGCAACAGGTGGAACGCTGGGGATCCCAGCAGCAGTTGGCAGCCATCACCCTGCAGGTTTATCGCCACAACCAGGCTGCCCTCAACTTTTACAAGCAGGCCCACTTTAGCGTGCAAGGCTACTGGCTGTATAAGCCCCTCGGCGGCGCCAGCACAGCTGATCCAGAAGGTTATGAAGTTTTGTAAGTAAGCCAGGCCTTGTTCTCAGCTCTCTTTTTGATGAAAGCGGTGGCAACGATTGGGGGGAACGCCCATGTCCAGACCTGTCAAGCTGAGCGAAGCAGAGATCCAAGCCAAGCTGGAAAGCCTGCCGGGCTGGTCCTTGCGGGAGGGAAAGCTGCACCGCCAATTTCAGTTTCGCTCCTTTGTCGAAGCCTTTGGCTGGATGAGCAGTGTGGCCTTGGTGGCTGAGAGCATGGGCCACCATCCCGAATGGACCAATGTGTACAACCGTGTGCGGGTGGATCTCACCACCCACGACGCCGGGGGCATTACGGAGCTGGACTTTGCCTTGGCACAACGCATGAACGAGCTAGCCGGCTCCTCGGCAGCCAATGGCTGAGCTGATCGCGTTAGCGGGCCGTAGGCCAATCGCGTTAGCGGGCCGTAGGCCAATCGCGTTAGCGGGCCGTAGGCCAATCGCGTTAGCGGGCCGTAGGCCTTGGCAAGCAAGCAGGGATCCCCCTTTTTGGGTCTGCTCCCAGACCGTTCGCGCTAGCGGGCCGTAGGCCTTGAGGGGGTGTGTTGGGAGCTATCTCAGTCTGATAAACTAAGGCCAAGGTTAAGAAATGATAACTTTATGAACGTGCTGGTTGTCGGGGCAACGGGAACCCTGGGCCGTCAGGTAGTGCGGCGGGCTATTGAGGAGGGCCATCAGGTCACCTGTCTGGTGCGAAACCCGGCTAAGGCTGCTTTCCTAAGCGAATGGGGGGCCCACCTCAAAGTGGGGAACCTGCTGCAGCCAAGCACGCTCCGAGAGGCCATGGAGGGTGTTGAGGCGGTGATTGACTGTGCCAGCGTACGACCAACCGACACGCTCACCACCCGCCAGGTGGATTGGGATGGCAAGGTCGCTTTAATCAACGCCGCTCGGGCCGCCCAAGTGGGGCACTTTATCTTTTTCTCCATCATGGGCGCTCAGCACGAATACCCCAATGTGCCCCTGATGAACTTTAAGCACCACATTGAGAAGTATCTGGTCGGATCCCAGATGCCCTACACCATTTTTCGCCTGGCGGGCTTCATGCAGGGGCTGATTGGCCAGTACGCCATCCCCATTTTGGAAGAGCAAATCGTTTGGGTAACCAGCGAGAGCGTTCCCACGGCCTACCTCGACACCCTAGACGCAGCCCGGTTTGCGGTGCGGGCCCTCAGCCTCGAAGCAGCCAAGCGACAGATCTTTCCCTTGGTGGGGCCCAAGGCTTGGACTTCCCAAGAGGTCATTGCCCTGTGCGAGCAGCTTTCTGGCAAAAAGGCCAAGGTCAGGACCATACCCCTGGGCCTGTTGCGGGGAGCGCGCAAGGTAGCTCAGTTCTTTCAGTGGAGCTGGAACATTGCCGACCGGCTGGCGTTTGTGGAGGTGATTGCCGCCGGAGAGCCGATGCACGCTGACATGACACCGGTGTGCGAAGCCCTAGGCATTGAACTGGCTTCCCTGACCTCCCTCGAGGACTTCCTCGCAGACTACTTCCAGAGGATGTTGAAACGGATTCGCGAGCTGAAGGTTAAACAACCCAAGAAGGTCAAGACGCCTTTCTAAGGGAAACTGCAGCCGAGGCGGGAGTAGAGCGTAAACTGGATAGCGGGCTAGCCTTTTTCTCAACTCCAGCTTTTCCCGATGAGCGAGACGGTTGTCACCTCCCCAGGAGCGGCTGTCGCCCAGCCCGAGCCAGCCATTGCCGTTGCCGGCCTGAGCAAAACCTACCGCACCGGCTTTTGGCTAACCAAGGTGGTCACCCCTCTTAAGGATTTTTCGCTAACCGTGGCCCGCGGTGAAACCTTTGGGCTACTAGGGCCCAACGGAGCTGGCAAAACCACCACGATCAAGTGTCTGCTGGGCATTGTCGAGCCCACCAGCGGCAGGGGCATGCTCTTAGGCAAACCCCTGGGGGATCGCTCCATCAAGCAGCGGGTGGGCTATCTGCCGGAGAACCCCTATTTTTACGACTACCTGACCGCTTGGGAGTTTCTCCATTTTGCTGGCAAGGTGTTTCGCCTCTCGGACAGCCTCCTCAAGGAGCGGATCCCGCAACTGCTGGAGCTGGTGGGGCTTTCTATAGATACGGCCCGCAAGAAGCCAATGCGCACCTACTCCAAGGGCATGCTGCAGCGCACGGGCATGGCCCAAGCCCTGATCAACGACCCGGAGCTGGTGTTTCTGGATGAGCCGATGTCGGGTCTGGATCCCATGGGCCGCTACCAGATGCGGGAGATCATCCTGTCTCTCAAGCAGCAGGGCAAAACGGTATTCTTCAACAGCCACATCCTGGGGGATGTGGAGGTGATCTGCAACCGCATTGGCCTCATGGTCGGCGGCAAGTTGGTGCAGCAGGGAACATTGGACGAGCTGCTGGGCCAGAGCAAGAGCTACCGCGTGCAAGGGCACGGCGGCGCCGTAGAGCAGTTCCGCGACTGCCTTGAGCACTTCTCCATCCAAGGATCCCATTGGTCGGGAGAATGGAGCGGATCCCTGCCGGAGCTGCTCAATCTCCTAAACCAGGCGGGGGCGGTGGTAACCGATGTGCATTGGCAACGGCAGTCCCTAGAAGAGTTCTTTGTCGAGCAAGTGCGGGCCATTGAAGGGGATCGGCCACTCTCTGCCTGACCTGGCCCAGGTGTTTTGGAACGTCATTTCTACCGACTACGTCCTGCCTCAGCGATGACAGCGCGGTAGTACTCCTCTAGCTGCTGCGTGGCTGCGGACCAGCTCCAGCGCTCGGCCTCCTGGCGGGCCTGTTGCCGGAAAAGTTGACGCTGGTCGGCCCTCTCCAGCAGTTGCCGTGTGGCCTGAACAAAGTCACTGTCGGAGTCGGGATCGAAGAGAAAGCCGTTGCGGCCGCTGTCCACCACATCGGTAATGCCGCCGCAGCGGGGGGCGATCACCGGACAGCCGGCAGCCATGGCCTCTAACAAAACCAGCCCCAACGTCTCGGTGCGGGAGGGAAACACAAATAGATCGGCAGAAGCAAAGGCCGCCGCCAGCTCTTGCCCCTGCAAGTAGCCCGTAAACACCACGTCATAGCCGGCAAAATGCTGTTCCAGGGATCGCCGCTCCGGTCCATCCCCGACAATAGCCAGACGCGCCTGCGGGATCTGCTCCAGGAGCACCCGGATCCGCCCCACCTCTTTTTCTGCGGAGAGCCGACCCACGTAGAGCAACAGCGGCCGCTCGGGCTGCCCTGCGCTGAGGCGGGCCCGCATCTCTGGACTGGCGGCCTGGGGATGGAAGAGCTCCGTATCCACTCCTCGCTGCCACAGGTGAACTCGCTCGATGCCGTGGGCAGTGAGCTCCTGCATCATGGCCGTCGAGGTACAGAGGTTGAGCCGCGCCAGATTGTGCCCCAGCCTGAGGAGGCTCCACAAAACCCCCTCCAGAAAGCCCAGCCCATAGTGCTTCAGGTACTTTGGCAAATGGGTGTGGTAGGAGGCCACCAGGGGGATCCTCATGGTCTGACTGTAGTAGAGGCCCCCCAGACCCAAAACCGCTGGGTTGACCACGTGGATGACATCCGGTCGAAAACGGCTAAGCAGCCTGCCAATGGCCGGGCCGGGAGCAGCCAGCTTCAACTCTGGGTACAAAGGCAAGGGGAAGCCGGGGATCCCGTAAACCCGTGCCCGCGCAAACCGCCTGGGTGCTCCCTGAGGGGCAACAATCAGCACCGAGTTGCCGCGGGCCGTTAGGTGGCGCACTGTATGGCAAAGCCGGGTAACAATGCCATCCACCTTGGGCAAGAACGTCTCTGTAAACAGAGCTATGCGCATCGGGGATCCCAAGCCTACTGCTCCCACCCGTCGGACGGTGTCTTCAACAACTCTTAGGATGAGTGTTGCACAAAATGGCAACGCAACAACGGCTTGGGCACCCCCTCTAGCGGGACAGGCTAGCAGCAGGGCTGGCTGGCTGGATCTGGCCCAGGGCTGGGTCTTGGCCCAGAGTATCTGCCAACGTTTTGCTCACAGATAGCAGCATGGCCGCCAAAGCCAGACCAATGACATCTCTCCACATTGTCCGCTCCCACACTCCTCACGCCCCTTACTGTAGCGGCGGCTTTTGCGGCCGGGCAGTGATGGGCAACGGATTTTTGGGTGATAGCAATCACTGCCAAAATTGCGGCTTTGCCCCTTTTGGCTAGTCGCGGAAGGCCAGTTGCAAGCTGCTTATCAGCACAGCCAAAGAAAACACCGCCATCACCCCTCCCCAGAACCAGTAGGGCAAAAATAAGCTTTGGGCTATCTGGCTGGAGTCGGAGAGGATCAGCCGCCCGTTGATGACAGCACCCTCCATAAAGAGATAGTCAACCTGGTGATAGGTGCTCACACAGGCCTGCACCCCCAGAAATTGCAGGACAAAGCCCCGCAACCAAGGGGAAGCCCAGCAAGCTACCGCCAGGATGCCCAAACCCATGGCGGGGAGGAGCAAGAGGCCAAAGGGAGAACGCACCCAGAGCAGCGTCGAGAGCAACAGCAGGGATCCCAAAAACACCAACCCCAGCCAAGCTGTGCTGCGGCGGCGGGAAGCGAGGATGAACAGAGCCCCAGCCAGCGGCGGACCCATCGGCCCAGCGGCGGCCACCAAAGCCCGCCCCACCCGTCCTAAAAACAGCTCGCCACTGTAGATAGCTAGCCCCGAGCCATCAGGATAGATCTCCAGACGATGAAACTCTCCCCCCAACAGCAGCGCCGTCAGCCCGTGGCCCATCTCATGAAACCAGGTGGCCAACAGGGTAAAGGGATAGAGGAGGTAATTGCCCCAGGGAAACTGCCAGAGCAAGACCGTCAGCCCTGCAGCAGCCACCAGCCAAATCACGCTCTGCCGGTCAGGTTTTTCGGAAGGGGAAGAAGGCATAGGGGGAGAGGAGACTTGCCAAAAAAGAGTCTAGAACACCTAGCCCCGTAGACGCCTGCTAGCGGTGCAGAGTTCCACGCCATTGAGTCTTGCCAAGCCTCAACTGGGGGAAGAGAACGCCGGGGATCTGCCTTATAAAGAGAGACGGGCTCCGCCTTGCCCTTGACCTCAAACCCATCTGCAACAGGGACTTGCGATTAGGCTAACCCAAGGAGCTGCCGGCAGAGGAATTTAGATGAAGGTATTGCTAACCAACGACGATGGCATCGAGGCGGCAGGGCTGGCGCACCTCAGGCTAGCCCTCAGCGCTCTCGTTGCCGAGGAAAACTGCTGGATTGTGGCCCCTCACCAGCCGATTTCCGGCTGTAGCCACCAAGTGACGACGGGGCGGCCCTTCCGCGCCTGGGCCCGTGGCACGCGCACCTTTGCTGTAGAGGGATCCCCTGCCGACTGTGTGCGGGTGGCCTTGTTTAAGCTTGCCCCTTCCGTGGATTGGGTGCTTTCTGGCATCAACGAGGGAGGGAATCTGGGAACGGATGTGTACCTGTCCGGCACGGTGGCAGCGGTGCGGGAAGCGGCGCTGCGGGGGATCCGGGGAATTGCCATCTCCCAGTATCGGGCAGGAAGCCAACCCATCGATTGGGAGCAAGCGCAGCGGTGGACGCGGGAGATCTTGGCAGAGCTGATGGAGCAACCCTTACCTAGAGGCGCCTTTTGGAACGTGAACTTGCCCCACCTGCCGCCTGGATCCCCTTTGCCGGAGCGAGTTTACTGTCCCCTCTGCACGCAGCCGCTGCCGCTCGATTACGCCGTGGAAGCAGAGGGAGAAGGCTTGGAGTTGCTGTGGTTCCGCTACCAGGGGCGCTACGCAGAGCGCGCTCGGGATCCCCAAACCGACACCGATGTCTGCTTCTCCGGTCGGGTAGCCATCACCCAGGTGCACCTGACCTCAGGAGCTCCCCGGTGAGGGAGTGAGGTTGCGGGCGATGGTTCTCAGCCGCTGCAGCCGCAGCGCCGTCAGGATGTCAGAGGGATCCAGCTTCAGGGTTTGTTCCAGGGCCTCTGCCAAGTGTCGGGCTGCCTCCTGACGGGTATAGCCGCGGAACTGGGCGCGGCGCAGGGCAAATTCATCGGCATCGAAAGGGGCGCTCTCGCGATGGAGGCTTTGCCAGATCTGTCGAACGGAGAGGGCCGTAATGCCCCCCGCTAGAAGAGCAGAAAAGGGGTGTTGCAGAGAGAGCTCCACCAGGGTGGTAATGCCCCCAAACAGCGCCAGCGATTGGTAAAACCCTGGCTGCAGCCAGTTGCGATGGCTAAGCCAGCCCACCTCCCGCAAAAACAGGAGATCTCGGTGCGGCTGCGGGATCCCTTGCCACCGGCGAAAGTCAATGGCAATGGTGCCCTGGGGCTGCCAGGGAGCCTGGCGGCGAGAAACCAGCAGCCTCTCGCCCCCCGAGTGAGGAACCACTTTGATCCAAGCTCGGAAGGAAGCGGGGAGCAGATCCCGCAAGCGTTCAATTTCTTCTTTTTGAAAGGTTTCCAAAGACTGGAAGTCTGGGCCACTAGTCATACTTACGTGTGCTGATTCTTGAACCCCCTCTCTAGCCTAGCGGCAGCAGGGGTGGCGTGAGGCTTGGCAAGCGAACGTCCTGGCTCCTGCGGCTTTAAGCTGAGAAGAAAAGCCCAGCCTGGATTGAACCATGCCGTGGTCAGCTCAGCCAGAGCCGCCGGCAGGGATCCTTTACGCCTATGCGTTTTTGCCAACGCCGGGGGCATCCCTTTGCCAATTCATCCAGCAAACCCCTGGCATCCAGCGGCCACTGCAGGTGTTCTCCCCGCCGGGGGGCCGCATTGCCGCCGCTATTGAGCCCCTACCCAACCCAGCGGCACTCCAAGCTTCGGACGAGGTACTCCTGCGTTCGGCTCTGCGCCATGACGAGGTGATCTGCCGGCTGTTTGCCCAGACACCCCTTCTGCCTCTTCGCTTTGGCACATGTTTTCTCTCGGCCGAAAAGCTGGGAGCCCACTTGTTAACCCAGCAGGCGGAGTACGAACAGGCGCTAGCTGCTCTCGGGAAAAGAGCCGAGTATTGCCTCAAAGGCAGGGTTCACACCCCGCTTCCTGGGGATCCCCCGCCCGCCCCCAGTGGAACGGCCTACCTGCTAGCCCGCAAGCAGGCCTACCTGCAACAGCGCCAGGCCCAGGAGCAACAACAGCGGGAGCTAGCCGTGCTGCAGCAGCTCTGGCCCCCTAACTGGCCTGTGCAGAGGGGGGATCCCCAGTCAGGAGAAGTGCTGCGGCTATACTTTTTACTCACTCCCGCCGAATGGGAAGTTGCCGCCCAGCTCACCCAAACCTGGCTGGCGGAGCACCCCCACTGGCAATTGGACTGGAGTCCTCCCTTGCCCCCTTATCACTTCGTGGATGTCCTGCGGGATCTTTACTAGGTAGGCCCAGGCTGCTGGCCTGCTGCGGAGTCCTACCTGCAGCTTCTGACTCCACTGACCGCCAATGACCCTTCCCAGCGGCTCTCCTCAGACCAAGCCCTCGCCCACGCCCCGGACGGCCCAGCCGGATCCCGTCCTCATCCTCGGGGCCGGCCTCATGGGGCGCCTGTTGGCTGCCAGCCTGCTCGAAGACGGCCATCGGGTGCACCTGGTGGAAGCAGCCCCGGCCACCGCCCCAGAAAGCAGCGCCGCCCATTTTGCCGCGGCCATGCTCGCTCCTTTGGCTGAGTCGGTCATCACCGAAGCCAGCGTGGTGGCCCAGGGGTACTACGCCCTCTCCCGCTGGCCCGCCCTGCTAGCCAGCCTGCCAGAGCCCGTTTTCTTTCAGCAGGAGGGCACCTTGATCCTCTGGCACCGTCAAGATGCTGGGGAAGCCAAGCGCTTCTCCAACTTGCTGGCCGCGGTGAGAGAACGCCTCCCCCATCTTCCCCGCCCCCAGCCGCTCGATGCCCAGGCCCTGGCTGAACTGGAGCCCTCGCTGGCCGGCCGATTTAGCCAGGGTCTCTATCTTCCCCAGGAGGGTCAACTAGACAACCGCCAACTGCTGTCGGCTACGCTGGCCAAGCTGCGGCAGCACGGGGTGGAGGTGGAGTGGGGATCCTCTTGGGATCTCGAGCGAGCGCGGGCCTGGCAGCAGCAGACCGGCGGCTGGGTTTTGGACTGCCGTGGTCTGGGAGCCCAAAAAGAATGGGGCGGGCAGAAACCGCTGCGGGGAGTGCGGGGGGAGGTGGTGCGTTTGTACGCTCCAGAAGTTTCGCTGCGGCGCCCAACGCGGCTATTACACCCTCGCTATCCCATCTACATTGCTCCTAAGCCAGGGCACCTATTCGTGGTGGGAGCCACTGAAATTGAATCCGAGGATCGCTCGCCCGTGAGCGTCCGCTCGGCTTTGGAGTTGCTCAGCGCCGCCTACACGGTTCACCCTGCCTTTGCCGAAGCGCGTATCCTAGAATTAGGCAGCCAATGCCGTCCCACCCTAGCAGACAACTTGCCGGCAGTGGTGGAGCCGTCCCCACGCCTGTTGCAGATTAACGGCCTCTATCGCCACGGTTTTCTCATTGCTCCGGCCCTTCACGACGCCGTCCTGGAGTACCTTCACCACGGCAGTTGCCGCCTAGCCCAGCAGCTGGGGATCCCCTTTCAGGTGCAGGCTGCCTCGTTTCCCCAGGAGTCTCTGTCGCCATGCGGGTCTTGATCAACCAGAAGCCTTACGATTTGCCAGAGGGCGCAACTTTGGCCGAGGCCATCGCCCAGGTGGAGGTCTGTGGCCCCTTTGCAGTGGCGGTTAACCTGGAGTTTGTGCCGCGCGCCCGCTACGAGCAAACCCGTCTGCAAGAGGGCGACCAGGTCGAGATCCTTGTGCCGGCTGCCGGGGGCTAGGGCATAGGTGCCTTCCTCTTTGTCCTAAACTCTGTCCCAGCGATGTCCACTCTTCTTGAGCTTTCCCCTTCAATCCAGGCCGATGAGGATCCCTTGGTGCTCTACGGCCAGGCTCTGCCCAGCCGGCTGATGCTGGGGACAGCCCGCTACCCTTCGCCGGCTATTTTGGAACAGGCGGTGGCGCGGGCGCAGCCCTGTCTGTTGACGGTTTCCCTACGGCGCCAGGGTGCCCTAGGGCCAGAGGCCTCTCAGGGGTTTTGGGCCCTACTGCAGAAGCTGGGGATCCCACTTTTGCCCAACACCGCCGGCTGCCACAGCGTGCAGGAGGTGGTCACGACGGCGGAGATGGCCCGAGAGGTGTTTGGCACCGACTGGATCAAGCTGGAGCTGATTGGCGATGACTACACCCTGCAGCCGGATCCGGTGCAACTGCCCGTTGCCGCTGCCGAGCTGGTTCGGCGGGGGTTTAAGGTCTTGCCGTATAGCACCGACGACCTAGTGCTCTGCCAGCGGCTCTTGGATGCCGGTTGTGAGGTGGTCATGCCCTGGGCCGCTCCCATCGGCACGGGCAAAGGCCCCCTCAACCCCTACAACCTGCGTCTGCTGCGGGAGCGGATCGAGGCGCCGCTAATTGTGGATGCCGGCCTAGGCTTGCCCTCCCACGCTTGCCAGGTCATGGAGTGGGGCTTCGATGGGGTCCTGCTCAATACAGCAGTGGCCCTAGCCCGGGATCCGGTGGCGATGGCCGAGGCTTTCGCGGCAGCGGTGCGTGCAGGCCGCCAAGCTTATCTAGCGGGGGCAATGGCTCCGCAGGAAACACCCCAGCCCAGCACGCCTGTTCTGGGCACTCCCTTCTGGCACCAGGGTTAACTGCTCTATCAAATCAAGCAACAGGCTTTTGCGCCTGGATGACCTGCAGGGCTCCTCCAGCGTGCAGGGTTTGCCGGACGGCCTGCCAGCCCTGGTGCTGCAGGTACTGGGGCAAGTCCAGCTTGAGGAAGTGCCAGGCAGTCTCGGTCTCAAACAGGGCTAGAAACAGGGCCAGTCCAGGCCAAAGTAGGGGCTGGTGGGGCGCGTGCAAATCGAGAAGTAAAAGCCTTCCCCCTGGCTTGAGCACCCGCCAGACTTCGCGCAGCGCTTGTTCGAGGTCGGGGAAGGTCAACTCGTGCAGGGCCAAGCTGGTGTGTACCCAGTCAAAGTTGTCGGCGGGAAAGGGCAGATCCTGGGCAAAGGCTTCCACAAATTCAACGTTGGGTAGGCGCTGGCGGGCTGCTGCTAGGGCTTTGGGTGAGGCATCCACGCCGACCACATGTTGACATAGCTCGGCCAGAAGCGGTGTCACTTCCGCCGGCCCACAGCAGAGATCCAACACCCGATCCTGAGGTTGGATGGGGATCCCTTGCAGGGGCAAGCGCCGCAGCCGAGCATATCCCCCCACTGCCAGGGCCGCCGCGCGGCTAATGCTGCGGTAAAGCCAGGGAAAGCGGTAGCTCCAGTCGCGGAGGAAGGTGGCCATAGAGGCTTCTCCTACCCCACTAGCGGGATCTCCCAGCGTCACTTGCCGCCAAGCTGAGGGGAGTTGCTCCTTGCTCTGGACAGACTAGAGGTCAAGATCCCACAGCGGGAAGAATCCCACCAGCAGCTCCACAATCAGCAAAGCCGGCAACAGGTTGGCCACCCGAAGGCGCGCTAGGCCAAGCAGGTTAATGCCAATACCTAGGATGAGGATCCCACCGGTGGCCTCCAAGGCCGCAAGCAGCTCTGGGCGCAGCAGGGGCTGCAGTTGTCGGGCTAGCAAGGCCACTCCTCCCTGAACCAGGAGCACCGGCAGGGCGGAAAACAGTGTACCCCAGCCCAGGCTGGCGGTAAAAGCCAGGGTGGCTATGCCATCCAGCGCAGCTTTGACCAGGAGCAGCGAGGGATCCCCCAAGCCATCCTGGATGGATCCCAGCAGCGTCATGGGCCCAACCAAAAAGAGAATGCTGGGGGCCACGAAGGCGCAAGCAATGGGGCTAGGGCCTAGCCAGCGGCTTACCTGCTTTTCTAGGGCTTGTCCCAGCCGCTCAAAGGTAGCCTCGAGATCGCTCCATTCCCCCAGCCAAGCTCCCCCGATCAAGGCCAGCAAGACCGTGACTGCCTGGGCGGCGCTGCTGAGGGTAAGGGCCATTTGCATCCCCAGAACTAACACCAGCAAGCCCATAGCTTGGAGCAGGGTTTGGCTGATGCGCTCCGGCAAACGACGGCCTAGTGCCCAGCCAAGGCCGCTGCCCAAGAGGATGGCGAGGGCATTGACGAGGGTGCCAGTGCCAGGGGTAGCCATAAAACGTTCTCGCCGGCCAGCCTGAATTATAAGTCTCCCTCGAAATCTTCTCCAGGCCGACAGGGAAGCACCTGGGCAGACTGGCCGTTTCTGCTGCCAATCCTGGCTATACTGGGGACATGCTCACAGAGGTGGGCTTTTACTCCACTCATGGGTTTTTGGAAAGGCCTGTTTGGGTCAGCAGGGGCTGCCACCGCCAAAGCGTCAACGCAAACGGCTACACCTGCCCCTCGCCAGGAGACGGTGGCGGTGGGGGGGGAGACTATTGTCTTTAGCCTGGATCCCAACGTAGATGTGTACGAGCTGGAAGAGCTTTGCGATGCAGTAGGGTGGTCGCGTCGCCCCATCCACAAAGTTAGGAAAGCTCTGCAGCACAGTTTTTTGGTGGTCTCGATGTGGCAGCAGCGGGGCAGCTACCGACGTCTCATTGGCTTTGCCCGCGCCACCTCGGACCATGCCTTCAACGCCACCATTTGGGATGTAGTGGTCCATCCTGAGTTTCAGGGCCGAGGGCTGGGCAGGCGGCTGATGGAAAAGGTCATTCAGGAGCTGCGCGCTCAGGACATCAGCAACATCACCCTCTTTGCCGACCGGGAAGTGGTCAGCTTCTACGAGCGGCTTGGCTTTACGGCCGACCCTGAGGGGATCAAGGGCATGTTTTGGTACCCGCGCTAGCCCATGGCTCCCCTGCCCACAGTGATCTTGCCGGGTTATCTGGCGGGCGCCTCGGAGTACGAGCCTTTGCGCCGGGAGCTGGAGAAGCGTGGCTATCCAGCGCGAGTGGTACCGCTGCGGGTAGCCAGTTGGCTGCCCACCCTGGGAGGAAGGCCGGTCACGCCTATCTTGCGGGCTCTCCAGGCCACTGTCCGACGTACCCAGGCCGAGTTTGGAGCTGAGCAGGTGAACTTGGTGGCCCACTCCGCTGGCGGCTGGATTGCTCGCATCTACCTGGGATCGGTGCCCTACGGAGGTCAGGTCTGGCAGGGGCGGGATCACGTGGCCACCCTGATTAGCCTGGGATCCCCTCACACCAGCCGGGAGCGCTGGACAAGGCGCAACCTGGACTTTGTGAACACCCACTACCCAGGCGCCTTCTGGCCTCAGGTCAAGTACGTGTGCGTGGCTGGCAAGGCCATCCAAGGACGGCGCGTGGGCTGGGGATCCCTGTGGCGGCGAGAGCACTACCTCAGCTGGCTAGCCTACAACAGCTACCGGCTCACTGCCGGCCAGGGAGAACTCTGGGGAGATGGCATCACTCCCATCGAGGCAGCCCATCTGCCGGGAGCTATCAACCTCACCCTTCCCAATTGCTACCACTCGGGCCGCGGCGCGCGATGCTGGTATGGTTCGCCAGAGGTAGTCGAGAGTTGGATTGCTTACTTGGCCTAGCTGCTGGATCTTGGGGGATCGGCAGTGGAGCTGCCAGGCAGGGAAGCCGCCGACTGGCGACGTTCCTGTTGACGCCGGGCCGCTTTTACCATCTCCTCGAGAGCAGCGCGCGCCTGCTTCAGGCGGTCCAAGCTGCTGCGGTAGAGCTCCAGGTCTTTTTTCACCCTCTCTGGCGAGAAAGGCAGCTTCCTAATCACCTCCTCCAGAAAGCGGCGGCTGCGCTCTTCGGGATCCTTATAGAGGGAGGCAGCTACTGCCTCGTAGGCCGTGTAGAGGCCAACGGCCAAAACTCGGCTGTAGGCATAGGGAGGCTGGGTCATGCGCTGCAAGATGGCCTTTAGCCCCCCCACATCTTCCGCCTCTGGTTTGAGGCAGAGCAGGTTGTAGCGCTGCTGGGGATCCCCGCTGCGCAGGAGCTCCAGCAGGTCACGGGCATTCCTGCGCACCACCTCCGGCTTGAGGTGGAGAGCCTTACAGAGGGCGTTGAAGAGGACCTCGCGCTGCTCAGGAGAAGGGTAAGTCTCCATCAGCCCGTTGTAGAGGGTAACCAGCCCCAGGGCAAAAAAGGGATCGTAGACAAAGGCGCTGTTGACCGTGGCCAGGTGCAGCTCCACCAGCAACTCTTCCACCACCCGGCGATAGGCAGGGTGAATAGGGCGAGGGTAGGCGCTCAAAAAAGCCGCTTTGGTGGCCGAAAAGGTGCGGACAGGATTCACAGGCAAAGAAAGAGAGCGGGAGGCAAACTTATAATATTCTCCCTCGGAGCGACCCCGCGGGCAAGCCAGGCCCTAGGTTGCCGTGGGGTGGGAGGGTTAGCGATTTAGCGATATGGCAGCTACAGAGGGAACCATTGTCGTCAAAATCGGCACCTCCAGCTTGACGGATCCGCAGACGGGCTCCCTGCGCCTTTCCGTGTTGGGGCCCCTGGTGGAGGTGCTGACGCGGCTGCGCAACCAGGGCTATGCGGTAATCCTGGTCTCCTCCGGGGCGGTGGGGATAGGCTGTGCCCGCCTGGGCTTGCGCCAACGGCCGACGGCAATTGCGGAAAAGCAGGCGGTGGCGGCGGTGGGTCAGGGACGGCTGATTCGCCTCTACGACGATCTCTTCTCTGCTCTCAACCAACCCATTGCCCAGGTGCTGCTCACCCGAGGCGACTTCGTGGAGCGCAGCCGCTACGTCAATGCCAATCGCACCTTCACCCAACTGCTGCAGATGGGGGTTATCCCCATCGTCAACGAAAACGACACGGTGGCGGTGGAGGAGCTGAAGTTTGGCGACAACGACTCCCTCTCTGCCCTGGTGGCGAGCATGGTGCAGGCCAAGTGGCTGATCCTCCTCACCGATGTGGACAGGCTCTACTCCGCTGATCCCCACCGCGATCCCTCCGCCGAGCCCATCGAGCGGGTGGAGCACGGCATGCCTTTGCGGGTGAAGGCGGAAGCCCACGGCAACAGTGGCTGGGGCACCGGCGGCATGGCAACCAAGCTCGCTGCGGCTCAAATCGCCACCGCTGCCGGCGTGACGGTCGTGATCACCAACGGCAAACGGCCCGACCAGATCCCAGCCATCTTAGCCGGCGAGCCCATTGGCACCCGCTTTGAGCCCGCTCCTCAGCCGGTTAGCGCCCGCAAGCGGTGGATTGCCTACGGCCTTATCCCCGAGGGATCCCTGACCTTGGATGAGGGAGCCGTGCGGGCAATCTGTGAGCAGGGGCGCTCGCTGCTGCCAGCGGGGATTACCGACGTTTCTGGCGACTTTGAGGCGGGGGCTGCCGTGCGCCTGTGCGATCCCAGCGGGCGAGAGGTGGGGCGGGGCCTAGTCAACTACAGCGCCGAGGAACTGCGGCGGATCAAAGGCAAGAAAACTGCTGAAATCCCCTACATCTTGGGCTACGAGGGAGTCGATACCGCTGTCCATCGGGATAACCTGGTCCTGCTGGAGTGACACTCAGTCGCCAGGCTTGACCACCCACTCCACAGGGGTTTTGGTGGGATCCGGCAATTTCAGCGAAAACAGCCCCGCCATCAAAATCAACAGGGTGGAAAACCAGAGGCAGCCCTCCAAACCGTAGAACTGGAAGACAAGCCCCGAAGTTACCGTTCCCAGCAGCCGCCCGCCAGAATTGGCCATGTAGTAGAAGCCCACATTGAGGGCCACCTCGTCGTCTTCGGTGTAGGCCAGCACTAGATAAGAGTGCACCGCCGAGTTAAAGGCAAAAACAATCCCAAAGAGGATGAGGCCGCCAGTGACCACCCACTCCGGCGGAAGGTCGGCCATGAAGGCGGTGGCAATGATGGCCGGCACTGCGGTCAAGGTAAACGTCCAGATTTGGAGAGTGCGGGCCTTGGGCGCGCGGCCCGGGCGACCCCCTCCCAACAGCTGCGGCGCCAGAAACTGGATGATCCCATAGCCGATGACCCAGATGGCCATGTAGCTGCCCACCTGCATGAAGGTCCAGCCCAGGCTGTCGTAGAGAAACACGGGCAGGGCCACCACAAACCACACATCCCGCGACCCGAACAGGAAAAAGCGGGCTGCTGAGAGAAGGTTGATCTCGCGGCTTTTGGAAAACAGGCGTTTGAAGGGGATCTTCGCCTTAACCTTGCCCATGTCTGCTGGCAGCAGCGCCCCCGAACAGAAGATCAACGCCAGCGCCCCCGCCTGCACGAAGTTGGCCATGCGGAAGCCCATGGGATCGCCGTAGATCTCGGTGAAGATCTGCAGCAGGGCCGCTCCCACAAAGAACCCCACCCCCTTGAGGGCGTTTTTGGATCCCGTCAGCATGGCCACCCAGCGGAAGAGGCGGGATTCAGCCTCCCTGGGCACCACCAGGCGGACGGCGCTCTTGGAGCTCATCTTGGTGAGATCTTTGGCGATCCCGGCTAGGGCTTGGGCCGTCATCACATAGGCCACCTGGCCCCAGACCGGCCACTGCAGGTTGATCACCCCCAGCATCACCAGGCCAAAGATCTGAATGGCAATGCCGCCGTAGAGGGTCAGCCGCAGGCCAAAGAGGGATCCAATCCAGCCGCCCAGGAAGTTGGTGATCACCCCGAAGATCTCGTAGAAGAGGAACAGCATGGCAATCTGAATCGGGGTGAAGCCCAACTTGTGGAAGTGGAGCAGCACCAACATGCGGATGGCGCCGTCGGTGATGGTAAAACCCCAGTAGGCAGCGGTTACCAGAGCGTAGTTGCGCACAGCAGCAGCTTGGGCGCTTGAGGCAGCAGTCATGGGCAGGTCTCCAAAGGACTTACAGACTAAGGGCCACCTTGCGGGCCAATTCCGCCATGCGGTTGGCGTAGCCCCATTCGTTGTCGTACCAGGCCAGAACCTTTACCTGGGTGCCGTCCACCACCAGGGTTGAGAGGGCATCCACAATGCTGGAGCGGGGATCTCCCTTGAAATCCACGGAAACCAAGGGCAACTCCTCATAGCCTAGGATGCCCTTGAGTTCGCCCTCGGCTGCCGTTTTTAAAAGACGATTAACCTCTTCCACGGTGGTAGGCCGCCTCACCTCAAACACGGCGTCGGTCAAAGAGGCATTCAGCAGGGGCACGCGCACCGCAATGCCGTTGAGCTTGCCATTTAACTCGGGGTAGATAAGGCCAATGGCTGTGGCAGAACCGGTGGTGGTGGGCACCAAGGAGAGCAAAGCCGAGCGGGCTCGCCGCAGATCCTTGTGGGGAGCATCCACCAGCGTTTGAGTGTTGGTAACAGCGTGGACGGTGGTGATCACCCCGTGCAGGATGCCGATCCCCTCGTGGATGACTTTCACCAAGGGGGCCAAGCAGTTGGTGGTGCAGGAGGCGGCGGTGAGCAGGTGGTGGCGGGACGGGTCGTAGAGGTGGTCGTTGACGCCCATGACAATGTTGAGGGCCTCTTTGTCCTGGACAGGGGCAGCCACAATGACCTTGCGCACCCCGGCCTTGAAGTAGGCCTCCAGCTCTGCGGCTTTCACAAACTTCCCTGAACACTCCAGCACCAGGTCGATCCCCAACTCAGCCCAGGGCACTTCGCCAGGAGATTTGCACTCGCTAAAGGTCAGGATTTTGTCCTGGATGCGCAACTTCTGGTCGGATCCCTCGATGTCGAGGTTCCAGCGGCCCTGCACCGAGTCGAACTTAAGCAAGTGAGCTGCGGCAGCAGGCCCGCCCTTGATCTCGTTGATGTGGGCAAACTCCAGCTCCGGCCAACCCCAAGCTGCCCGCAGCACCAAGCGTCCAATGCGGCCAAAACCATTGATGCCTACCCGCGCTGCCATCCCCCTCTCCTTCCAACGTGCAGCTAGGGAGAACCCCGCCCAGAGCTTATCAGAAGCACCCCTGCATTTCAAGTTGGGAAGCTGGGCAAGAGTCCACTAGCAGCAGCGTGTCCTTTAGGTTCCTACAGTCCAGGTGTTGCCATACTCAATCTGCTCCGGGGTGAGGCTGTCGATCTGGACCCCCATGGCCTTGAGCTTAAGGCGGGCAATGGCCTCGTCCACCTCAGGGGGGATGGGGTGCAGCCCTGGAGCCAGCCGACCCCGGTTTTTCACCAGGTACTCGCAGGCCAGCGCTTGGTTAGCAAAGCTCATGTCCATAACGCTAGCCGGGTGGCCTTCGGCAGCAGCTAGGTTGATGAGCCGGCCCTCTCCCAGCACGAATACCGATTTGCCCGATTGAAGACGGTACTCTTCCACGAAGGGGCGTACTGTCTGCCGGGAAACGGCTCGCTCCTGCAGGGCCCCTAGGTCAATCTCGATATCGAAGTGGCCGGCGTTGCAGACCATTGCCCCATCCTTCATGGCGTCGAAGTGCTCGCCGCGGAGGACATGCTTGTTGCCCGTGACTGTGATGAACAGATCCCCCAGGGGGGCAGCCTCGGCCATGGGCAGAACGCGAAAGCCGTCCATGACCGCTTCCAGGGCCCGCACCGGGTTGACCTCGGTCACGATGACCTGGGATCCCATGCCTCGGGCTCGCATCGCCACTCCCCTGCCGCACCAGCCATAGCCGGCCACGACCACCGTCTTCCCGGCCAGGAGAAGGTTGGTACAGCGCAGAACCCCGTCTAGGGTGGATTGGCCAGTGCCGTAGCGGTTGTCAAACAGGTGTTTGGTTGCAGCGTCGTTAACGGTCATCACCGGGAAGCTGAGCACCCCCGCCTTCAGCATGGCCCGCAGGCGCACCAAACCGGTGGTGGTCTCCTCCGTGGTGCCGATGAGCTCGGAGAGCTGCTCCTGCCGACGCTGCACCAGCTCCGCCGTTACATCGCCGCCGTCGTCGATGATGAGGTTGGGGCGGTGATCCAGGGCAATCTGGACATGGCGGCGGTAGGTTTCCACATCCTCCCCCTTGATGGCGAAGACTGAAATGCCGTAGTCGGCCACCAGGCTAGCGGCCACATCGTCTTGGGTGGAAAGAGGGTTGCTGGCAATGAGGACGCTCTCGGCTCCACCCGCCTGCAGAGTCAAGGCCAGATTGGCAGTTTCGGTGGTGACATGACAGCAGGCTACTAGACGCAGGCCAGCCAAGGGCTTTTCTTGGGCAAAGCGCTCCCGAATCTGGGCCAGCACCGGCATCTCCCGCGCCGCCCACTGAATCCGCTGCTTGCCCAAGGGAGCAAGGCTCAGATCCTTGACTTCATGCTTAGGTAGAGACAGAGTAGCACTGCTCATGAGAAGACTCCCAACGAGGACTCCAGACAGGGAGAGGCCGTTCCAATGTCGCCAAGATGGAGACCCGCATGTCGACAAGCCTGAACTATTCTCCCACAAGGGAGCCCTTTTCGGCGCTGGGGCTGGATGTGGGCGATCGCCGCATTGGTGTCGCCGGCTCCGATGGGCTGGGGCTGTTGGCCACTGGCCTGGGGGTGATCCAGCGCCGTTCCCTTGCAGAAGATATCGCCCAAGTGCAGGCGTGGATTCGCCGCCGCCAGGCCACTGTGGTGGTGGTTGGGATCCCTCTTTTGGCCGATGGCTCGGTGGGATCCCAAGCCCGCAAGGTGCAGCGCTTTGTGCGGGCTCTCCAGGCGGCTGTGGATTTACCCATAGAGACGGTTAACGAGTACCTAAGCACCGTGCAGGCGGAGTGGGATCTGCGCCAGGCAGGGATACCCGCCAAAGCCCAGAAGGGTTTAATCGATCAGCAGTCGGCGGCCGTAATTTTACAAACTTGGCTGGATGAGCGGCGCTACCGCTCCACCTCAAAAGCTCCCTGCCGATAGTCGGCCAAAGCGTAGCCACCACCAGGCCGATATTCCACGAGGGCCACATCGAAGCGGCAGGCTGCTTCCGCTACCTGGGGATGCTGGCTCAGGAAGGCTTGGGCAGCTTGGATCAAGCGCTGCTGTTTCCGGGTCCCAACTGCCAAAAGTCCGCCCTGATCCCAGCCCTGGCCGCGGCGGGTTTTAACTTCCACAAAAACCAGCAGCCCTGCCTTGTAGGCCACCAGATCTACCTCCCCCCACTGGCAGCGCCACCGCCGGGCCAGGATCTGCCAGCCTTGCTCTTCCAGGTACCGCTGCACGCAGGCCTCCCCGGCCCTGCCAGCCTCTTGAGGGGCGGTGTGCTTGCGCCTAGTGAGCAGAGCCGTTGCCATGATACTTGTCAGTGTCGTAGAAGCCGTTGCGGGTGCCAAAGTAGAAGCTTGCCAAAGAGAGGATCAGGGCAACCGCCACCAAGATCGATTTTGCCTCCACGCGGTTTTCTCCCACCTTTGTCCTCAGCCATGATAGCTTGCTCCGCCTTACCCCCTACCCTTGGTTGAGGCAGAATGGGAGGAGCGTCGCTACTGCTTTTTGCCTCTCAAGCTTACCGTTTTCCTGCAGCCTCGTATGTCTTCCACGCCCTCTATGCCAACTGCTTCCAGCGAGCCTCGCATCCTCTTGGGCCTGCGGGCCGACGAGTTTCGCCATCCAGTGGATCTGCAAGCCACCCGCTCTCTGCAGCAACTGCCGGGCCTAGGCCTGCTGATTCAAAACTTGCTTGGCTCCACGGCGGGTGAGATGTTCTACTTGGATAACATTGCCTCCAGCATCCAAATCAACGAGCAGCAGTTGCCGGAAGTTTACCAGCTTTTGGTTCAAGCCTGCCGCATTTTGGATCTGGAGGTGCCCCAGCTCTATGTGCGGCAAAACCCTGTGCCCAACGCCTACACTTTTGCCATGCAGGGGAAAAAGCCTTTCATTGTCTTGCACAGCTCCCTGCTGGATTTGCTGGAGCCAAAGGAACTGCAAGCTGTCATTGCCCATGAACTGGGTCATCTCAAATGCAACCACGGCGTCTATCTGACGATGGCCAACCTTCTCATGCTCTCCACCAGCTTGCTTCCCTTTGGCGGCCTGTTCTACCGGGCCCTCCAGGATCAACTGCTGCACTGGCTGCGCTGTGCTGAGTTTACTTGCGACCGGGCAGCGCTGCTGGTTACCCAGGACGCCAGAACCGTAATCTCAGTGCTGATGAAGCTGTGCGGCGGCTCGCCGCAGTTGGCCGCCAAGCTCAACGTGGATGCCTTTCTGGAACAAGCCCGCACCTACGAGGAGCTGGATAGCGATCTCTGGCAACTGGAGCTCAAGCAACTCCAAACCCTTGGCCGTACCCATCCGTTGCCGGTGCTGCGAGCCCGAGAGATCGAGCGCTGGTTCCGCAGTAACACCTATCAGCAAATCCTGGAGCGGCACGGCGTTCCCGCGTTCTAGAAACCAGGATGGCTCTTCTCGAAGCGCCGCTTGGCCCGCCGCTGATCTTGGGAGAGGTTCTTCTGGATTGCTTCCCTGACAGGGTGGTGCTGGGGGGAGCCGCTTTGAATGTGGCCTGGAACCTCAAGGGACTGGGGTTGGATCCCCTCTTGATTAGCCGCATTGGCCAGGATGAGGCAGCAGAACAGGTGTTGAGGGCGCTGCGGCGGCAGGGGCTACGTCTAGAGGGGCTGCAGTGGGATCCAGCTCACCCCACCGGTCAAGTCCAGGTCACCCTCGACAGAGAGGGAATCCCAACCTTTGCCATCCTGCCGGAGCAGGCCTATGACTTCATCGAGCTGGATCCGGCTGTCCTTAGGGCCTTCCAGCCCAGCCTCCTCTACCGGGGTAGTCTGGCCGCACGGCAAGAGTCAGCCCACCGCCATTTCCAGGAGGCCATCCTGGCTTTAGGCTGTCCGGTGTTTTTGGACCTCAACTTGCGGGATCCCTGGTGGCACCCAGGCCCCATTCGGGAGATGCTGCGCACCTGCACTTGGCTGAAGCTCAACCAGGCGGAGCTAGAGCAAGTGGTTCAGCTGGAAGGGATCCCTGGCGGGGAGGTGGTGGAGCAGGGGCAGCTCTTGCGGGCGCAGTTGGGCCTCAAGGGCTTGTTCCTAACTTTGGGGGCGGCAGGGGCGTTCTTGTTTACGGCTGAGAGGGTGTATCGGGCGGAGGCGGTGCCAGCGCTACGGCTGGTGGATACAGTAGGGGCAGGGGATGGGTTTAGCGCTGTGGCCATCCTAGGCCTGCTGCGAAGGTGGCCAGAAGCAGTACTGCTGCAGCGGGCAGTGGAGTTTGCCGCAGCCATCTGTGGAGTTGCGGGGGGTGCACCCCAAGACCCAGAGTTCTATTGCCCTTTCCGCCAGCGGTGGGGGCTCTAGGAGCTACTGAAACTGGCGCCAGTGGAGCTGGGCGTAGCGTCCTCCTTTAACCAGGAGCTCGCGGGGGTTGCCCTGCTCTAGAAGTTGCCCCTCTTCGAGGACAAAAACGCGATGGGCGCTGCGCACCGTGGAGAGGCGGTGGGCAATAACAAAAACGGTACAGCGCTGCATGAGCCGCTGCAGGGCCTCCTGCACCAAGGCCTCTGACTCGTTATCCAAAGCGGAGGTCGCCTCGTCCAGGATGAGAATCTTGGGGTTGAGCAGCACGGCGCGGGCAATAGCTAGCCGCTGCCGCTGACCGCCGGAGAGGGTGATCCCACGCTCGCCGATTCGGGTGGCGTAGCCCTCAGGCAGGCTCTCAATGAAGCTATCAATATTGGCCACCCGGGCCGCCTGGCGCACTGCCTCCAGGTCAAAGGGCTCCTGGCCATAGGCGATGTTGCTGGCAATGGTGCCGGAAAAGAGGGTAATCTCCTGGGGGACGATGCCAATTTGGCGACGCAAACTTTTGAGGGTGACGGTGCGGATATCGATGCCGTCGATGCGAATACACCCCTGCTGCGGATCGTAGAAGCGAGGGATCAAATTCACCAAAGTCGACTTGCCGGCCCCGGAGGATCCCACTAGAGCAACAATCTCGCCGGGAGCTACCTGAAAGCTGATGTCTTTAAGCACCGGCTGGCCCGGCTTGTAGGCAAAGGAGACCCGATCGAACTCCACCCAGCCCTGAATCGGCGGCAGGGGGCGGGCGCCAGGCAGCTCGCGCACGCGGGGTCGGGTATCTAGGAGCTCAAAGATCCGCTCCACGGAAGCCTCCCCTTGCTTTAGGTCGCTGTAGTTATTGGTGATGTGGACGATGGGATCGATGAGCAGAGCCACCCCCGCAATGAAGCCGAGGAACTGGCTGCCGGTCAGGTTGCCCTCGCTAATCTGCCAGCCCCCTACCCAGAATACCCCCAGGACGCTCATGGCGTAGAGAAAGCCCACCACCGGGTCTTGGATGGCTTTGACCTGTTCGGTTTGAAAGCGAGCCAGGCGGTTGCTTTCGGCCAGGGCGCTGAAGCGGCGGATCTCGTAGTCCTCGGCAGCAAAGGCGCGGGTGAGGCTGACGGCGGCAAAGACTTCCGTTAACAGAGAAGACAGGTCGGCCATGCTCTCCTGGTTGCGGCGGGAGCGCTGCAGCAGCCGCTCTCCAAACCAGCTGATCAGGGCGCCCATCAGGGGAGCAATCACCAGGGTGGTTAGGGTGAGGATGCCGTTGAGGTAGAACAAGTAGGCCACCACGGCTAGGATGGTGAGCACGCTGGGGATAAAGCGGTGGAAAAACCGCTGTACCACCTCCCCCACCCGATCCAGGTCGCTGGTGAGGCGATAGACAAGGTCACCCGTGCGGCTCCCGGAAAAATAGTCCACGTCCAATCCCTGCAAGTGGGCGTAGACTCGCTGCCGCAGCTCCAACACCATCTGCAGGGAGGCCCTGGCCATGAGGGTGTCCTGGCCGTACTGGAAGGCGCCACGCACTAAGAAGAACACCACCCCAATCAAGGCCAACGTCCGCAGTTGCCTGAGATCCCCAGCGCCAATGGAGCGAGCCACCCACTCGATCAAGTAGGCAAGGGCAGGCATGGTGAGGACAAAGCCAAGGGTACAGACTAGCCCCAGCAGCAACATCCACAGATGGGGCCGAATGAAGGGAAAGAGACGGCGATAGCTACGCAGCGGCTGCACCAAGGGCCATCCAAAAGGCTTCTGCCCCGATCAGCTTAGCGGAGATGAGCTCCTCAACGGCTGCCGAGATCCCCTCCTAGCAGCTTTTTTGCGGGATCTGAGGGAAACTGGCTCTCCTTTTTTGGCCTCCCCCTGCCATCTTTTGCGCCAACGGCGCCAGCAGGAGACCAGGCAATCGCTAAGGCTGTGGTTGACAGATCCCAGCTCCAGCCCTAGGCCCACCCACCCCAGGGTCTCGGCGTGGGCTTGCAGCCACTGCCAGAGGTTGTCCCGCCAGATCCCCGGCTGCCACGGCCACCAGCCCAGGTGGGATCCCAGCCAGGCGGCGGTCAGGCCTACCCCTGTCACCCACAAGCCCAGGTAGAGCAGCCGCAGAGCAGTGCCCACCAGCGGCCCGTGGGACCAGAAGGAGCGGTGCCGCAGCCAGCGGCGGTAGGGAAGCCAAATCCAGCGCAGGAACAGCCAGCGGCGATACTGGCGAGAGTCAGTGTCCAGATCCCCGGAAAACATCAGGCCGCTGAAGAGATAGGCCGACCCCACCGCCAAAGCCACAGCGGCACTGTTGCCCAGCAAAGCCGCTGCCAAGGTAATGCCGGGAGCTGTCCAGAGGATGAGGCGATCGTGGGTGGATCCCCAGGGCATAAAGAGCTCAGCCCTCCCCTGGGGCTGAGTCTAGCCGCAAGTGGGGGAAAAGGCAGGGATCCCTCGATTGAGACGATCCAACACCTGCAACTGCCGGTAGAGCATCTCCACCCGCGGCATTTGGACTCCAGCCTGCTGGGCATAGCGGAGAGGGTTGGCAAAAATAGCCTCCAGCTCCAGGGGACGCTTGCGCTCGTAGTCGATCTTCATGCTGGTGCGGTAGGGGACCATCTTCTCGGTGTTAGCCAGCATCTCGGGAATTAGGGAAGGGGGAAGCCGGCGACCACAGGCCGCAGCTCCCTCCACCACCTCTTGCATCAGGGCTTCTGCCAGGGCGCGGGCTTCCGGATCCCGGATCATCTGCTGGGTGTCGGCATTGAAAACAACCGAGAGGCCATTGAAGGGAATGTTCCAGACCAACTTCTGCCAGCGGGCTTCCATCAGATCCGGCGAGAGGGAGGTAGGGATCCCAGACCTTTGAAAATCGGCCTGGAGCTGTTGCAGACGGGGCGTGATCCCCTGGGGGGCATAGCCAGGGCCATATTCGGCCAGCAGTACCGAGCCATAGTCGAGGTGGCGGATGTGGCCAGGGCCAACTTTATTGGAGCTGATGAAACAGAGGCCACCCACGACGCGCTCAGGGCCGACGCAGTTGGCAATCTCCGGCTCTGCGCCCAAGCCGTTTTGCAGCAGGATCACCACGCCCTTTTCAGCCAGCACAGGCGGCAGCAGCCGGGGCAGAAGGTGATTTTGGGTGGCTTTCAGGGCCACGATTACTCCCTCACAAGGGGGCATTGCCTCCACGGAGGCGTAGGCATTGACCTGGGGCAGGTGAAAGTCTCCCCAGCAGGATTCCACCCACAAGCCGTTTTGGCGCACCTGCTCGTAGTCGCTATGGAGCAGGAAATGCACCTCAAAGCCGGCCTGCTGTAGCTTGGCCCCGTAGAATCCTCCCACGGCGCCACTGCCCAAAACCGCATAGCGGCGGCTTTCCGGCAACTGGGACATCGCAAAACCTTGAGCCGATATCCCCACCCTAGCGCACTCTGGAGAGCTCACTCAGGATCAGGGTTGATCAGCAGCACCCGCTCCTCGCCGTCGGTTTCGCGCAGGTGCACCTTGACCATTTGCTCGGGGGTTGTGGTCAGCCTATGGCCGCAGTAATCCGGCTGAATGGGGAAGTGCCGATGGCCGCGGTCAATCAGCACGGCCAAGCGCACCCGTTCTGGGCGCCCAAAGTGGTTCAGGGCCTCCAAAGCCGCCCGAACAGTGCGGCCGTGAAAGATAACGTCGTCCACCAGCACCACCTCTTGGCCAGTGAGATCCCGGGGCATTTCACTGCGATCAGGAGTGCGCAGCCGGCCAGAGCCCAGGTCGTCGCGGAAGAAGGTGATGTCCAACTCCCCTACCTGGGGCGGTATCCCAAACAGCTCGGCTATGCCATCCCGGAGCCGGTAGGCCAAAGGCACCCCGCGGGTGCGGATGCCGATCAACACCAGCCTGTCCAGGTGGGGGTGATCCCTGCCAATAGCGGCCGCCAAAGCCGCCATTTGCCTAGCCATCTCCTGGGCATTGAACACCTCGGTTGTGGACATGGACAGTTGAGGCCGACCTATAGGAGCCCAAGTTAGCCCAGATCCGCAGCCAGTAGGATAGGATATAAGGCCCTAGAAGGGAGAGATCCACCATGTCCACTGCAGTGTCCGCTACAGGTCCAGCTTCGACGGAGAAAAGAGGGCCTAGGTGGGCCCGCTGTTTACGGGCCGTGCTGGCGGTTCTCCCTCTGCTGGCCTTGGGGTTATTCCTGCTGGGATCCCCGGCCTGGGCGGAAGACTACAGCAAGCGGGAGCTGCAGGGGGCAGACTTTGCCGGACAAGACCTGAGCGGCTGGAAATTTCTCAAAGCCAACCTGCGACAGAGCAATCTCAGCCACGTGAAGGCGGCAGGAGCCAATTTTTTCGGGGCCAACCTCAGCAAAGCTAACCTACGCGGGGCGGATCTGCGCGGCGCCACCCTGGACATGGCCAATTTGCAGGGTGCTGATCTGCGGGAAGCCCAACTGCAAGACAGCATGATGTGGCTGGTGCGGGTGGAAGGGGTCGAGATCGAGGGAGCAGATTTTACCAATGCTCTAATCCGCAAGGATGCCCTCGCCATCCTCTGCGAGCGGGCTAGCGGCGTTAACCCGGTTACCGGCCGGGCCACCCGCGACACCCTGGGGTGCAACTAGCCCTCACCCCCAGCCCCCCTCCCTGGGAGAGAGGGGCGAAACTTTGGAAATAGCCCTAGCTTACGAGCTGGGGGCAGCCGCCTCTGAGGGGGCAGGCTTGCGCTGAAACTGACCCAGGAGCGAGTTCCAGGCTAGGCGTGCCATGGACAGCAGCCAGTTGCCCTCCAGCTCTCTAAACAAGTCCATGTTGAGCTTGAAGGCGTAGTTGGCTTCTGCCACAATGCGCTCGATAGTAGCCTGGTCCAGCCCCAGCGCATCCAGTTGAGCGCGGTAGCGCTGCTTAAACTTGCCCTCGTGCGGGATCTGTTCAAAGTCATAGAAGGCGGTGCCTTCCCCCGGTGGCAGGCGCAGGGCCCGGCGGGCAATGTTTTTCAGGATCTGGCCGCCCGACAGGTCGCCAATGTAGCGGGTGTAGGCGTGGGCAATCAGCAGAACCGGATCTTTTTCCACCACTTCTTGAATGCGGTTGACATAGACTTGGCAAGCGGGAGAGGGCTTGACCACAGAGGGCCAATGGGGACCGATGAAATAGTTCAAATCTTTCTCTAGGCTGGCCTTGCGCCACAATTCGGGGTAGTAGAGCTGACCCACTATCGGGTGCTCTCGCAACCGCGCAAACCCCTCTTCCAGCGCACTGTAGACAAAGTAGAAATTGCCCACGTAGCGGCTGTAGGTACGCCTATCAACCACTCCCTTGAGGAAACATTTGATAAAGGTCATATTCTCGGCCATGGTGTGGGACTGCTTGGTGCCCTCCCGCAACTGGGTTGACAGGCCAGCGTTTTGATTTTCTTGGCTGGGCAAACCCTTACTCACAAAACCCTCCTTGTAAAAAGTTGCTTGGCTCCGGCCATTGACCGGCTCATGGAGGCAGCGAGGGATGCCTCAGCAGCAGACCCGGCAAAGGCAACGCAGACCGCTCGCTGCGGCAGCTAAACGCCCTTCTCCGGGGCTCGATGCTTCTTTTTCCCCGCCATCCCTATCTAAGCAGCACTCGACTGGCGGTCAATGGCTTAAGCTTAGAATAATCCGCCCGAGTGTGAATGGATGTGAACAATCCTTAAGGCAGGTTGGAGAGGAAGCAGAGCTTGCTAGCTCCCAGGCTAAAGGCAGGAGTTGCCGCCAACCCTTGTAAAGTTCGTTGACGATCGTTGGCGGGGCTTCTATAATTGGAGGCCTGACTGCAGCGCAAGCCCTGCTAAGCAACGCATGAGCTCGTTAGCTGTTCCCTCCCCTGTTCTTACCTTACCTGACCTGGTAGAGATTCAGCGGGAAAGTTTCCTCTGGTTTTTACGGGAAGGGTTTGAAGAGGAGCTCCTGAGTTTTTCTCCCATCGTCGATTACACCGGCAAGCTGGAGCTGCACTTTCTGCCAGACTACCGGCCTGGGGATCCCTCCAAGGGGTACAAGATCAACAAGCCGCGCTATGACCCAGAGGAGGCCAAGCGGCGGGATGCCACCTATCAAGCCCAAATCCGGGTGCCGACGCGCTTAATCAACAAGGAGACGGGCGAAATCAAAGACATGGACGTCTTCATGGGCGAGCTGCCCTTGATGACGGATCGAGGCACCTTCATCATCAACGGCGCGGAGCGGGTGATCGTCAACCAGATTGTGCGCAGCCCCGGCGTTTACTACAAGGCGGAGCTGGACAAAAGTGGCCGCCGCACCTATAGCGCTAGCCTCATTCCCAACCGTGGTGCCTGGGTGAAGTTTGAGACGGACAAAAAGGGGCTGGTGTGGGTGCGCATCGACAAAACCCGCAAGCTCTCGGCAGCAGTTTTGCTCAAAGCTTTGGGCCTGAGTGACTCGGAGATCTACGACAGCCTGCGCCACCCCGAATTTTTCCAAAGGACCATGGAAGAGGAGGGGCACTACAGCGAAGAAGAGGCGCTGATGGAGCTCTACCGCAAGCTGCGGCCCGGGGAGCCTCCTACGGTCTCTGGCGGCCAGCAACTGCTAGAGTCGCGCTTTTTTGATCCCAAGCGCTACGACCTGGGGCGGGTAGGGCGCTACAAGCTCAACAAGAAGCTCAACCTGACGGTGCCCGAAAATGTTCGGGTGCTTACCGTTACCGACATTCTGGCCGTTATCGACTACCTCATCAACTTGGAATACGACATTGGCCAGGTGGATGACATTGACCACCTGGGCAATCGGCGGGTGCGCTCGGTGGGCGAGCTGCTGCAAAACCAGGTGCGGGTGGGCCTCAACCGCCTGGAGCGGATTATTCGCGAGCGCATGACGGTTTCCGAGTCGGAAAACCTTACCCCTGCCTCGCTGGTTAACCCCAAGCCCCTAGTGGCAGCTATTAAGGAGTTCTTCGGCTCCAGCCAGCTCTCCCAGTTCTTGGATCAGACCAACCCCCTGGCAGAGCTGACCCACAAGCGGCGGCTGTCGGCTCTGGGCCCTGGGGGCCTGACGCGGGAGCGGGCTGGCTTTGCCGTGCGGGACATCCACCCCAGCCACTACGGGCGCATCTGTCCCATCGAAACCCCCGAAGGACCCAACGCCGGGTTGATTGGGTCTCTTGCTACCCACGCCCGCGTCAACCAATACGGCTTTATCGAAAGCCCCTACTACCGCGTCGAGAATGGCGTGGTGCGCAAAGACCTGGGGATGGTCTACCTCACCGCCGACGAAGAGGACGAGTACCGCGTGGCGCCAGGGGACGTGCCGGTGGACGCCGAAGGCCGCATCACTGCCGAGGTGGTGCCCGTGCGCTACCGCCAAGAATTCACCACTGCTCACCCCAGTGAGGTGCACTACGTACAGGTGTCGCCGGTGCAGGTGATCTCGGTGGCCACCTCGTTGATCCCCTTCCTGGAGCATGACGACGCCAACCGCGCCTTGATGGGAGCCAACATGCAGCGCCAGGCGGTGCCCCTGCTCAAGCCAGAGCGGCCCTACGTGGGCACAGGCCTGGAAGCCCAGGCGGCGCGGGACTCCGGCATGGTGGTGGTGTCGCGCACCAACGGGGTGGTGACCTATGTTTCCGCCGATGAAATCGTGGTGCGGCCCGAGGATGGGGGAGATCCCATTGTCTACCGCCTGCAAAAATATCAGCGCTCCAACCAAGACACCTGCCTCAACCAGCGTCCTCTGGTCTACGCGGGGGATCGGGTAGTGGCCGGCCAGGTGCTGGCTGACGGTCCAGCAACCGAGGGCGGCGAGCTGGCCTTAGGCCAGAACGTGCTGGTGGCCTACATGCCCTGGGAGGGCTACAACTACGAAGACGCCATCTTGATCAGCGAGCGGCTGGTCTACGATGATGTCTTCACCTCCGTGCACATCGAGAAATACGAAATTGAGGCCCGGCAGACCAAGCTGGGGCCAGAGGAGATTACCCGCGAGATCCCCAACGTGGGGGAAGATGCCCTGCGCAACCTGGACGAAAACGGCATCGTGCGCATTGGGGCTTGGGTGGAAGCCGGCGACATTCTGGTGGGCAAGGTTACGCCCAAAGGGGAGTCGGATCAGCCTCCGGAAGAGCGGCTGCTGCGGGCCATTTTCGGGGAGAAAGCTCGCGATGTGCGGGACAACTCCCTGCGCGTGCCCAACGGTGAGCGCGGGCGGGTGGTGGATGTGCGCATCTTTACCCGCGAGCAGGGGGATGAGCTGCCGCCGGGGGCCAACATGGTGGTGCGAGTTTACATTGCCCTCAAGCGCAAAATCCAGGTGGGAGATAAGATTGCTGGCCGCCACGGCAACAAAGGCATCATCTCCCGCATTTTGCCGGTTGAGGACATGCCCTATCTGCCCGATGGCACGCCGGTGGACGTGGTGCTCAACCCCCTGGGAGTGCCCTCCCGCATGAACGTGGGCCAAGTGTACGAGTGCCTGCTGGGCTGGGCCGCGGAGCACTTGGGGGTGCGCTTTAAGCTAATGCCCTTCGATGAAATGCACGGCCTGGAGGCTTCCCGACTGACCGTGGAAGCCAAGTTGCGGGAGGCGCGCGAGAAGACCGGCAAGGACTGGATCTTCAACCCTGAGGGCAAATACTGCGGCAAGGTGCAGGTGTTTGATGGCCGCACGGGCGAGCCCTTCGACCAGCCGGTTACGGTGGGCCGGGCCTACATGCTGAAGCTCGTGCACTTGGTGGACGACAAGATCCACGCCCGCTCCACCGGCCCCTACTCGCTGGTAACCCAGCAACCGCTGGGGGGTAAAGCCCAGCAGGGTGGCCAGCGCTTTGGGGAGATGGAGGTGTGGGCTTTGGAGGCGTTTGGGGCGGCCTACATCTTGCAGGAACTGCTGACTGTCAAGTCGGACGACATGGTGGGGCGCAACGAGGCCCTCAACGCCATCGTCAAGGGCAAGCCCATTCCTCGGCCGGGCACGCCGGAATCTTTCAAGGTGTTGGTGCGGGAGCTGCAGTCCCTGTGCCTGGACGTCTCCGTGTACAAGGTGGAGGTGGACAGCAAAGGCCAGCCCCACCATGTGGAGGTAGACCTAATGGCCGATGTCTCGACCCGCCATGTCCCTTCTCGGCCCACTTACCAGTCAATTACGGCTGAGGATCTCTCCCCAGCAGCCAGGGAAGGCTTCGTAGCTAGCCGCAGCCGGGACGAGGAAGAAGACGAGGACGATTTTTAGGTGGCGCCAGGCAGGTTTCAGCTAAGGGAGGAAAGGGGGGAGGATCCCTCTCTCCTTCCTATCTAGGTGCTAAGGCAGCAAGTCAGGAGAAATGGCTATGGCCAGACCAGAGCAGCGCTTTGACTACATCAAGATTGGGTTGGCCTCTCCCCAGCGGATTATGGAGTGGTGCCAGCGCACCCTGCCCAACGGCCAAGTCGTGGGAGAGGTTACCAAGCCAGAGACCATCAACTACCGCACCCTCAAGCCGGAGATGGATGGTCTCTTCTGTGAGCGCATCTTCGGGCCGGTTAAGGACTGGGAGTGCCACTGTGGCAAGTACAAGCGCGTGCGACACCGCGGCATTGTCTGCGAACGCTGTGGGGTGGAAGTGACGGAGTCGCGGGTGCGCCGCTATCGCATGGGCTACATCAAGCTGGCTGCCCCGGTTACCCACGTTTGGTATCTGAAAGGGATCCCTAGCTACATTGCCACCCTGCTGGACATGCCGCTGCGCGACGTGGAGCAGGTGGTGTACTTTAACGCCTACGTCGTGGTGGATCCGGGCAATGCCCCCAACCTCTCCTACAAGCAGCTGCTGACGGAGGATCAATACCTTGAGATCGAAGATCAGATGTACGAGGAGGGATCCAACCTGCAGCTGCCGGAAAACTGGGCCATGATTGGGGCCGAGGCCATCGAACGCCTGCTCAAAGACATTGACCTAGAAAAAGAGGCGGAGAAGTTGCGCGAGGAAATCGCCAGTGCCCGCGGCCAAAAGCGAGCCCGCCTGATCAAGCGGCTGCGGGTCATCAACAACTTCATTGCCACGGGAGCTCGGCCTGAGTGGATGGTGCTGCGGGTGCTGCCGGTCATCCCCCCCGATCTGCGCCCGATGGTGCAGTTGGATGGGGGCCGTTTTGCCACCAGTGACCTCAACGACCTCTATCGCCGCGTGATTAATCGCAACAACCGCCTGGCGCGCCTGCAGGAGATCATGGCGCCGGAGATCATTGTGCGCAACGAAAAGCGCATGCTGCAGGAGGCGGTAGATGCCCTCATTGACAATGGGCGGCGCGGGCGCATGGTGGTGGGAGCCAACAATCGTCCCCTCAAGTCCCTGTCGGACATCATTGAGGGCAAACAGGGCCGTTTCCGGCAAAACCTGCTGGGCAAGCGGGTGGACTATTCAGGGCGCTCGGTGATTGTGGTGGGGCCCAACCTGCGCATGCACCAGTGCGGCTTGCCCAAAGAGATGGCCATTGAGCTGTTCCAGCCCTTCGTCATCCATAAGTTGATCAAGCGAAATATCGTCAACAACATCAAAGCCGCCAAAAAGCTCATCCAAAGCAATGACCCGCAGGTTTGGGACGTGCTGGAGGAGGTCATCGACGGCCACCCAGTTTTGCTCAACCGCGCTCCCACGTTGCACCGCCTCGGGATCCAAGCCTTTGAGCCGGTTCTGGTGGAGGGGAGGGCAATTCAGCTCCATCCCTTGGTCTGCCCCGCCTTTAACGCTGACTTTGACGGCGACCAGATGGCTGTCCATGTGCCTTTGTCCTTGGAAGCCCAGGCGGAAGCGCGCCTGCTGATGTTGGCCACCAACAACATCCTCTCCCCAGCCACGGGTGCCCCCATCATTACCCCTACCCAAGACATGGTTTTGGGCTGCTACTACCTGACGGTGGACAACCCCGAGGCACCCGAGGTTAACGACCGCTATTTTGCTAGCCTGGAGGATGCTCTTGTTGCCTACGACCGCGGCATCATTGGCCTGCACAGCAAAATCTGGGTGCGCTACAGCGGCCCGATGGAGTTGGGCAAAGGAGAAAAAGAGTCAGAGCCCCAGATTGTCGAGGAGCCAGGCGGTACCCGCCTCAAGATCACCAACTACCGCCGCATCCGCGAGGATCAAGAGGGCAACGTTATCAGTCAATACATTCGCACTACGCCAGGCCGGATCATCTTCAACAAGACGGTGCAGGACATTCTGTTGGCATAGCCATGAGCGAAAAAGGACAAATTTCCCCCAGCCTGCGGTGGCAGCCTGCCTCTAGCTCTAAGGCCGAGACCTCGCCGCCTCCTATTCCCTTTCGCAACTATCAAATCGGCAAGAAAGAGCTGCACAACCTCATTGCCTGGGCTTTTGCCCGCTACGGCACTGCCCGCACAGCGCAGATGGCGGATGCCCTGAAGACATTGGGCTTCAGGTACGCCACCCAAGCTGCCGTCTCCATCAGCATTGAAGACCTGCGCATTCCGCCCAGCAAGCGGCAGCTCTTGGCCCAGGCAGAGGCGGAGATCGAGGCGGCCACAGAGCGCTTTATCCGCGGCGAGATTACCGAGGTGGAGCGCTACCAAAAGGTCATCGACACTTGGAACCAAGTCAATGAGCAAATTAAGGAGGAAATGCTCAACAACTTCCGCCAGAACGATCCCCTCAACTCCGTCTACATGATGGCCCACTCGGGGGCAAGGGGGAACGTCTCGCAAGTGCGGCAGTTGGTGGGCATGCGCGGCCTGATGGCCAATCCGCAGGGGGAGATCATCGACCTGCCCATCAAGGCCAATTTCCGCGAGGGCTTAACCGTGACCGAATACATCATCTCCTCCTACGGCGCGCGCAAGGGCTTGGTGGACACGGCGCTGCGGACTGCCGACTCCGGCTACCTCACCCGCCGCTTGGTGGATGTCTGCCAGGACGTGATTGTGCGAGAGGCCGACTGCGGCACGGATCAAGGGATCCCGCTCCAGGCCTTGATGGATGGCGATAAAGTCGTTGTGCCGCTGGAGGAGCGCCTGGTAGGGCGGGTGCTGGCCCAAGATGTAGTGCATCCGCAAACCCAGGAGATCCTGGCCCGCCGCAACCAAGAGGTAGATCACGACTTGGCCAAAACCATTGTGGAGGCGGGCATCCAGCAGGTAATGGTGCGTTCTCCCCTTACCTGTGAAGCCAACCGCTCGGTGTGCCGCATGTGCTACGGCTGGAGCCTGGCCCACTCTCGGCTGGTGGATCTGGGGGAGGCGGTTGGGATCATTGCCGCCCAATCGATTGGAGAGCCGGGCACGCAGTTGACCATGCGCACCTTCCACACGGGAGGGGTGTTTACAGGGGAGGTGGCTCGCCAAATCCGCGCCCCCTTTGCCGGGGTAGTGCGCTTCCCGAAAAACCTGCGCACTCGCCCCTTCCGCACCCGCCACGGCGACGATGCCCTCCAGGTGGAGGTCAACAACCAAATCGTTCTGGAAGGGCCAGAGGGACAGCGGGAAGTCTTCGACCTGACCCAGGGATCCACCCTGCTGGTGCGAGATGGGGCCCTGGTGCAGCGGGATCAGTTAATTGCGGAAGTGGCTGTAGCCAAAGCGGTGCGCAAGAGCACCGAGAAAGCCCAGAAGGAAGTGGTGGCCGATCTGGCAGGGGAAATTCGCTTTACCGACCTGCTCATCGAGGAGAAAGCCGACCGCCAGGGCAACACCACCTCTACTGCCCAGCGGCAAGGGCTGATCTGGGTCCTGTCTGGCCAGGTGTACAACCTGCCTCCCGGCGCTGAGCCAGTGGTAAAGAACGGGGATCGGGTGCAGCCGGGGGATGTCATTGCCGAAACCTCGCTGGTCACCGAGCACGGTGGCATCGTGCGCCTGCCAGAGCGCAGCGACATCAAAGGCGGACGGGAGGTGGAGATCATCAATGCGGCGGTGGTGCTCCACGAGGCGCGGGTGCGGGTGGAATCTCACCAAGGCCGGGAGCAATTTTTGCTGGACACGCCCAGCGGCCAGACTTTTGTTCTCAAGGCTACACCAGGTACCAAGGTAGGCAACGACGAGGTGGTGGCGGAGCTCATCGACAACCACTTCCGCAGCCACACGGGAGGCTTGGCCAAGTTTGCTGGCGTTGAGGTAGCCCGGCGGGGCAGAGCAAAGCAGGGCTACGAAGTCATCCGCGGCGGCACCCTGCTGTGGATCCCGGAGGAGACCCATGAGGTGAACAAGGACATCTCCCTCCTCAATGTGGAAGATGGCCAGTACGTGGAAGCCGGCACCGAGGTAGTGAAGGACATCTTCTGCCAAAATGCCGGTGTTGTCGAGGTTATCCAGAAAAACGACATCCTCCGGGAGATCGTCATCAAGCCTGGATCCCTGCATCTGGTGGAGGATCCCGCTGATCTGGAAATCCCCACCGGCACCTTCATCCAGCCGGGTCAAAAGCTGCTCAGCAGCATTGTCCCTGACCGACTGGTCTATCTGGAGCAGGTGGAAACTCCCGAAGGACCCGGCATCCTGCTGCGCCCGGTGTATGAGTATGAAATCCCCGACCGACCGGTGGTGCCCACCCAGGAGTCTACGAGCGAGTCCGGTCGCTCCATTCGCCTGCGGGCTGTCCAGCGGGTTCCCTTCAAGGATGGGGAGCGGGTTAAGTCGGTGGGCCCGGTGGAATTGCTGCGCACGCAACTGGTGCTGGAGATCGATACTGACGCGCCGCAGCTCAAGGCCGATATTGAGCTCATCCAGGATGAGAAGGATCCCAGTATCCGCCGCCTGCAACTGGTGATTCTGGAAACCTTGCTGCTGCGCCGCGATGTAGAGGCAGATCTAACTCAGGGGAGTACCCACACCCGGCTGTTGGTTAACCAAGGAGACACCGTCGGCAGAGGGGGGGTTATCGCCCGCACCGAGATCCAGGCCAAAAAAGCTGGGATTGTGCAAGGGATCCGCGAGGGCACCGAGGTGGTGCGGCGGGTGCTGGTGATTACCGACGACGATCTGCTGACGGTGCCCTTAAACGGGCCAGCCAGCGTCGAGGTGGGAGCGCTGGTGCGAGCTGGAGAAGAACTGGCGCCGGGGATCCCTGCTCCCGAGTCGGGACAAGTGATGCAAATTGCAAAGGATCACCTGGTGCTGCGGCGGGCGCGGCCCTACCTGGTTTCGGCAGGTGCCATCCTCCAGGTGCGAGATGGAGATCTGGTTCAGCGGGGGGATGCCCTAGCCATTCTAATCTTCGAGCGGGCCAAGACCGGCGACATCATCCAGGGGCTGCCGCGGGTGGAGGAGCTGCTGGAGGCTCGCAAACCCAAGGAAATGTGTGTCTTGGCCAAGCGACCCGGCACCGTGCAGCTAAGCTGGCAGGGAGAAGAGCCGGATCTCAAGGTCATTGAAGCCGATGGCACGGTTACTTCCTATGCCGTGCTGCCAGGGCAGAGCTTGGTGGTGGTGGACGGCCAGTCGGTGGGGGTAGGGGATCCCCTGACTGACGGCCCTGCCAACCCCCATGATCTTTTGGAGATCTACTTCGAGTACTACCGCCAGACCCTGGGAGATGACCAAGCGGCGCGGCTAGCCCTACGGGAGGTGCAGCGCTTCCTCGTCAACGAGGTCCAGAATGTCTACCGCTCGCAGGGGGTGGAGATTGCGGACAAGCACATTGAGATTGTGGTACGCCAGATGACCTCCAAGGTGCGGGTGGACGACAGCGGTGACACCGTCTTGCTGCCGGGTGAGCTGGTAGAGCTGCGGCAGATCCAGCAAGAGAATGCCTCCCTAGCCGTCAGTGGCGGGGCGCCGGCCAAGTACACACCTGTCCTCCTGGGGATCACCAAGGCCAGCTTGAATACCGACAGCTTCATCTCGGCAGCTAGCTTCCAGGAAACCACGCGGGTGCTCACCGAGGCAGCCATCGAGGGCAGATCCGACTGGCTGCGGGGTCTGAAGGAGAACGTCATCATTGGCCGCCTGATCCCGGCAGGCACAGGCTTTAGCACCTACCAGGAGATGGCTCCAGAGCCGGAGCCTCCTGAGGAGGAAGAACCTCCAGCCGTGCTGCCGACGGTGCCACGCCGCGTGGTCCTGGAGGACGACCAACTCATCGACGACTCCACCCCTGTCGACGAGCCGGAGGAGGAGGAAGAAGAGTAAGCCGCGCTTGCGGGGGTTTGGGGATCGGACCCAGCACTGGCAAGCTGGTGGCAGTAAAACACCCCCTACAGCTGCTGCTAGATCCAGTGCTAGTAGCAGTTGCTGCCCCGTCAGCTAACTCCCTTCTCTTCCTGGGAGGGGGCTGGGAGAAAATAGCCATCCAGGCAAGAGGCAGTCAAAAATGCCGCTTTGTGGCACAATGGGCAACCTCGCCAACGCACCTTCTGCCTTCACGTGGATTAGCTAGGCTGGCAGGTACATTTCCTCTGGTAGGCCTTTTGCCTAGGCTAAAGTTGGCTCTGTCTTGAGCCTGTGTGCTCGAACCAGAGCAAGGAGCAGCTACCGTCAGCTCGACGGGAAGTGATGCCTGGGGAGATCCCTCTAGTGGGGTAGTGGAGGTGAACTCTGCTGCTAGCTATATGTCACGGAAGCAGGAAGAAAGCCTCAACCTGGAGCACAAGTCTGCTTTTGTCCGGGGTTGTATGAGTCTTTCAGAGCGGATGTGGGCTGCAACGCAGCCAAGATAATTGCCTTGCTTGGAGCTTCCGTAAACCGGCGCAGGAGGGTGGTTGGTTTGCCAACCTCTAACCGGCGGGGGAGTTTACCTTCTCCTGGTATAGAAGCGCTCCCGCAGCTGTCTTTGAACCTAAGCTGCCGGCATGAGGGGACGGAAGCCGTGCTTACGAGACAATTCCCCGATGAGATCTAGTTTCTCCAGGGTAATCAGGTTGCGGCCCCAACTGAAATTGGTGTGCAGGCCCTCAAACTCCAGCAGCATTGACTCGGCAAAGCAGGCAAAGAGGTGACGGGCAGGGTTGGCCACATTCAAGAACTGCATGATAGTCCACTCAATATCCAGCGAGTGCTCCACCATGCCGCCGTCGATGACATATAGCCCCTTGCGCTGCAACTGGGAGGCAATGTTTTTTGGATAGCCACCGTCGATGATGACGCAGGGATCCGGCAACACCTGTGGATCAAGGGTTACCCCCTGGCTCAGGCTGGCCACCCAGACGATGAAATCGGCACGGGGCAAGGCCTCTTCCAGGGAACAGATCTCTCCTTTTTTAAGCTTGGCCTGCAGCTCTTCTAGGCGTCGCCGCTCGCGGGCTATAAGCAACAGCTTGGCCACTGAAGTGCGGTTCACCAGCCACTGGCAAACGGCACTGCCAATATCGCCGGTAGCTCCCACCACGGCAACGGTGGCAGCGGCCAAGTCCATAGCGTAGCGCTGGGCTGCCGCCTGTAATTGTTGACAAATGATGTAAGCGGTGTGGGTGTTGCCAGTGGTGAAGCGTCGGATCTCCAGGTCGACGTTGCGCACCCGCTTGAGGGTTTCGAGGCGAAAATTCTCAAAGATAATGCTACTAAACCCGCCCAGGGCAGTGATATCAAGGCCTCGCCGCTGGGCTAAAGCCATCGCGTTTAAAACCTTGCGACAGGCGGTTTTGACCCGACCGCTGGCCAGCATTTCCGGCAGGAAACAGGATTCGACGTACTGACCATAAATTTTCTGGCCAGTGATGCTGGTAACTACAATCTCGTCCACCACCTGAGGTGGAGCCATGCACCAAAAGTCCAGGTCACTTTCTGCATATTCGGCATACCCCAGCTTGTCTGCCACTTGCTTTGCATGGGCCAGGCTGGTCAAGTGCCCAATCAGGCCAAACATAGAGGCTCACTCACGTAGCTTGCGGATCCTCTCCGGATCCCCTCAAGGAGGATAGGAAGTGCTGCAGCTCAGCCAGGAATCCCCAACAAGCGGGAGGAGGTTAGGCAGCCCGCAGCCCCTGGGCTGACAAGCGCATCACCTCGCGCGTGTTAAAGCCAATGTTGGCCAGCGCTTCGCCATAGGCAATGAGGAAGTCTTCCACAATGGCCTCGCGATCCATGTAGATAGCTTCTATGTCTTCATTCACCTGCTGCAGCATCTTCCAGACCAGGGGCAGGTTTTGGGCGTTGGCCGTTTCAATTTGGGTTTTGACCTCGGCAAAGTGCTCGCCCAGCCAGCGCTCCCCAAAGTTGAGGTGGAGATACTCGTCCTGAACTACCCCTTCGGTAATCTTGCGGGCAAACTCATCGGCAACCGGGATGTAGATGTTGTAGGCGGCAATGGCAAAGCACTCGATGATTAGCGACTGAATGACCAAGCAAGTCACCAGGTCTGCAGCTACTGCCGCTTTTTGGAAATTGTCCCGCAAGGGGGCAAAGAAGGCACGGGCAAACTCCCTGTCCGGTTCTACCTTCAGGTTCTTGCCGCAGGCTTGGAAGCCCTTCATGTGGCGCAGTTCCATCTTGGCCAGCTTGCGCAGCTCCTCTGCTGCTGCCGGCAACATTTCGGCCAAGCGGAGGTAATTGTCGTGGGCTTCCTGTTCACCTTCAATGACAATGCCGTTGATGCGAGAGTAGGCCTGCCGATACGCGGGGCTGCTGTAGTCTAGGGTCGTGTCGCTGGCATTGGCTGGGAGGGAAACGTTTGCTGGGGCCATACTCGTGCATCTCCTTGCTGGGCTGTCGAGCGCCGGGATCCCTTTGCTAGCTGTGCAATAATCCTAGCGCTTGCTGGTCTAGGGTTACTCTACTCAGGATAGCCCTAGCTGGAACAGGATGGGTCGCATCCCTTTCGTTGGGAGAGACAAGCCTGCTAGGGTGGGTACTTAGGCAGCAGGGGAGGGGAGAGGGAGCCAAGAGGATGTCTGCCCTTGGGGATGGCCTAGAGCGGCTGCGCCAGCTGCTGGTGGAGCTGGAGGAACAGTCCCTGGATCAGCCCATTGACAGCGCTGAGGAGGTGTTGCAGGCTATCGAGCTGGCAACGGCTTTTGAACTGTTCGAGGTAGAAAGCCGTCGCTTGTTGCTCCAGACTGCGGCCAATCTTTGGGAGCGGGTGCGCCAGCACAATTTGGCAGCCCAGGAAATTGAGGTAGTGGCGGAGAAGTTGCGGGCAGTGGGCTACACGGACGCTGAGATCGAGGAGATTTTGGAGTTGGAGCCGCAGGAGGACTAGGCAAAAACCATGCCCAGTTCCTCAGTAGCTACTTCCAGTTGGGTGGCGGCGTCGTAGCAGGCTCCGCGCAGGTTGGCCAGTTTGAGTTTGCAGCCGCTGAGCTTGGCCCCTTTGAGGTTGGCATCGCTGAGGTTGGCCCCCGCTAGATCGGCCTGGCTGAGGTCGGCGCCACTGAGGTCGGCTTGGCTGAGGTTAGCGCCGCGCAAGTTGGCTTTTTGAAGTTGGGCTCCCGGCAACTTGGCTTTCTCCAGGTTGGCTAGGCGCAGGTTGGATCCCTGGAGGTCAGCTTGGCTGAGATCGGCGCCGCTGAGGTAGGCCCGCTCCAGGTTAGCACCAGCTAGCTTGGCCTGCTGGAGGAGGGCTCCCCCCAGATCAATCCCGGCTAGATCCGCGCCAGCCAAGTCAGCTCCTGGCAGTTGGCTGTTGCTGAAATCGCGCTCGCCCTTGCCGTAGCGCTGCAGCAGTTCTGTTGCACTCTCAACCATTGCCCTTCCTCCACTAGACAAGTCGGATCCTACTGGGGGAGACAGTTGCTGCCAAGAACACAGCTTCTCCTTCTTTTCAAAACCGCGCTAGGATAAGCACATGCCCTCGAGACCTCTTAGATGAGCTTGCCCCGCCTGCCCCGCTCCCGACCTCGGCCCAAGTTGCGCTCGATCCCTCGCCGCAAAGCTGAATCTGCCCTCTATGCCGAGATGCAGCAGCTCTCAGCGGAAAAGCAGCGGCTTAATCAGGAACTGGAGTTTCTCCAGGAACGGCAAGAGCAAATTCAGGCACGGCTTCAGGAAATTGAACAAGCGCTGCAGCATTTTCAGCAGGCAGCAGAGGCTTTTCGAAATCCCGTTTCTTCCCCAAAGCCCAGCCCTTTCGGCTTTTCTCCCTCGCGCTTTCTATCCATGACCTTTGAGTACTGAGCCAGTTTGCCAGCGGGTGGGCAAGAGCCGCGGGGCCAAACTTTGGTTATAGAGTGGTAGGCTGATCCTAGCAGTGAAACCAAGTCCTACAACAAAGCCGCCCCTGGCTTTCCCTACCGGGATCCGCTGACGTTTTGACACCTGAGCAAACAAGGAGCTAAACCTCAACCATGGTTACTGCCACTGCAGCTAACGTTGGCTACATTACCCAAGTCATTGGACCAGTTGTCGATGTCGAGTTTCCCAGCGGCAAACTCCCTCAAATCTACAATGCCCTCAAGGTGGAGGCCACAACCGAAAGTGGCTTGAAGGTCAAAGTTACCTGCGAAGTCCAGCAGCTTTTGGGGGATAACCGCGTGCGGGCCGTGGCCATGTCCTCCACCGATGGGCTGGTGCGGGGTATGCCGGTGGTGGATACAGGCGCCCCAATTACCGTGCCAGTGGGCGAGGCCACCCTGGGCCGCATCTTCAACGTGCTGGGAGAGCCGGTGGATCAGAAGGGGCCGGTACAAGCTAAGGAGTTCGCCCCCATCCACCGCAGTGCCCCGCCCCTGGTGGAGCTGACGGTCAAGCCGGAGCCCTTTGAAACTGGCATTAAGGTAATCGACCTGCTGGCTCCCTTCAAAAAGGGCGGCAAGGTGGGTCTGTTTGGGGGTGCCGGCGTAGGCAAGACGGTGCTGATCCAGGAGCTCATCCACAACATTGCCGAGGAGCACTCCGGCCTGTCGGTGTTTGCTGGGGTGGGAGAGCGCACCCGCGAGGGGAACGACCTCTACAACGAAATGAAGGAGTCTGGGGTGCTGAGTAAGGTGGCGCTGGTCTACGGCCAGATGAACGAGCCGCCAGGTGCCCGCATGCGGGTAGGCCTCACCGCCCTGACGATGGCCGAGTACTTCCGCGACGTCAACAAGCAAGACGTCCTGTTGTTTATCGACAACATCTTCCGCTTTGTGCAGGCCGGCTCGGAAGTGTCGGCGCTCCTAGGCCGCATGCCCTCGGCGGTGGGCTACCAGCCCACCTTGGCCACGGAAATGGGCAACCTGCAGGAGCGGATTACTTCCACCAAGCAGGGATCCATCACTTCCGTGCAGGCAGTGTATGTACCTGCCGACGACCTGACCGATCCGGCACCGGCGACGACGTTTGCCCACCTGGATTCGACCGTGGTGCTGTCGCGCAGCTTGGCGGCCAAGGGCATCTACCCAGCAGTGGATCCCCTGGAGTCTTCGTCCACCATCCTGCAGGCAGACATTGTGGGGGAAGAGCACTACAACACCGCCCGGGCCGTGAAGCAGACGCTGCAGCGCTACAAGGAGCTGCAAGACATCATCGCCATTTTGGGCCTGGACGAGCTCTCTGAAGAAGACAAGCTGGTGGTGGCCCGTGCCCGCCGCATCGAGCGCTTCCTGTCGCAGCCCTTCTTCGTGGCGGAAGTGTTCACCGGCTCGCCTGGCAAGTACGTGAAGTTGGAGGATACCATCAAGGGCTTCCAGCGCATCCTCTCGGGAGAGCTGGACCATCTGCCGGAGCAGGCCTTCTACCTGGTGGGCACCATCGAGGAGGCCATCGAGAAGGCCGAGAAGCTCAAGTCCAGGTAGTCCCCTACCCCAGGGATTCCGCCTCGTCGTCAGGATCCCCGCTGGGAAGGGGCTCCAACTGCAAGGAGAGCTGGTAAAGGCGGCGCCGCGTCCAGAGGGGGGATCCCTGCAGACGCTGGGCCAGTTGCCGGCTGGCAGCGGAGCGGGACAGGCCCTTAGCCAGCAGGCGAGCCAGCTCCTGGCGCACTTCTGCTTCGGAAGGGGAGAGCTCCTCGGCTTTTTCTGAGCAAGGCCGTCCCTCCAAAACCAGGGTAAATTCTCCCCGCGGCGGCTGGGCTAGGCAGTGCTCCAGAGCAGCGGCCAGGGATCCCCGCCAAAAGGACTCGTGCCATTTGGTGAGCTCGCGGGCCAGCACGATCTGCCGCTGAGGGCCGCAGTGCACGAGGAGATCCTGCAAAGTCCGCTGCAGGCGGTGGGGGGCTTCGTAGAGGACGATGGTGCGCTCTTCCTGGGCCAGTTGCTGCAGGCGTGCTTGGCGCTGACGGGGCTTGAGGGGCAAAAAGCCCTCGAAGACAAATCGGTCGGTGGGCAAGCCCGAAGCTGTCAACGCAGCCACCGCCGCCACAGGGCCAGGTACCGGGATCACCGGTATCCCAGCTTGGATACAGGCGCGCACCAGCTCCTGGCCTGGATCGGAAAGAGCAGGTGTGCCGGCATCGCTGATGAGGGCCACTGACTGCCCTGCTGCCAGGTACTTGAGGATTTGCGGGATCCGCCGGCTTGCATTGTGCTCGTGGTAGCTCATGAGGCGAGCGGAGATTTGAAAGTGGCTAAGCAGCTGGCCGGAGTGGCGGGTGTCTTCCGCCGCCACCCAGTCCACCTCCTGCAAAACTCGCAGGGCCCGCAGGGTGATATCTTCGCGGTTGCCAATGGGAGTGGCCACTAAGTAAAGGACGGCGCCAGGGCGCTCCATGGCCAAGCCTTAAGGCTAAGGGGATCCTGAGATCTCCAGGCTAGCTGCCTGTGACAGGATCGAGGGGAAAAGGGAGAAGAGACTGCCGGTGCGCCTGACGACGCGAGCCACCTACAGCATCAAGGCTTTGCTGGATCTGGCGATGCTTAGCAAGGGCCAGAGGGCGTCGGTGCGGGCGATTGCCGAGCGACAGCAGATCCCGGCCCCCTACTTGGAAAAGCTGCTGATAGAGCTACGCCAAGCTGGCTTGGTCTGCTCCCAGCGAGGGGCGCAGGGGGGCTATCGGCTGGCACGGCCGCCGCGGCGAATCCCCATTAGCGCCATTTTGGCGGCGGTGGGGGAGTCCTTGGATCTCCGCACCAACAGCTCGGAGGGGGCAAGAGCTCCTCAAGAAAGCGCCGGCGCGGGAGCGGACTGGGTAACGGCGGCCCTCTGGGCACGGATTGCCCAGCGAGTGCGGCAGGTGTTGGAGGAAACGACTCTGGAAGATTTGTATTTTGACGCCCGCAGTTGGCAGGCAGCCCAAAGCCAGGAGGGAAAGTTTGTGGTCTGAAGCTTGGCTGTTTTTCCCCGCTCAGCCAACGGCCCCGCTGGTGCTGGCGATGGCTTTGGCCCTGGACTACCTGCTGGCAGATCCCTGGGGGTGGCCTCACCCAGTGCGGGTCATGGGGGCGGTGATTGCCTGGGGCCAAGGCTATATCCTCCAGCACTGCCTAACTCCCTCAGCCCAGCGCTGGGGCGGGGCAATGCTCACCTTGGCGTTGGTGGCGGGCTCCTACGCGGCGGGCTGGAGTCTGATTGCCATCGCCCAGGCTCTTCACCCCTGGGCAGGGATCCTGATGCAGAGCATACTGATGGCCAGTTGCCTAGGGGGGCGCAGCCTGCGCTTTGCCGCCTTGGAAGTGTTGGATTCTCTGGAAAAGGGGGATCTGCCCCAAGCCCGCCAACGCCTTAGCCGCTACGTAGGCCGGGATACGGAGCACCTGACGGAGCCAGAGATTTTGCGGGCGGTGATCGAGACCGTGGCAGAGAATACCCCTGACGGGGCAACGGCCCCTTTGTTCTACGCCTTTCTGGGGGGAGCGCCGCTAGCTTTGGCCTACAAGGCCAGCAGCACGCTGGACTCCATGGTGGGCTATCGCCATGCCCCCTTTACCTACCTGGGCACAGTGCCAGCCCGCTGCGAGGACGTCCTGACCTGGCTACCCTGCCGGCTGACGGTACTGACGCTGGCGCTGCTCGGCGGGGATCCCTGGGAGTTTTGGCAGCGCTGTCGCCGCGACGGTCAGGCAGACCCCAGCCCCAATTCGGGCTGGAGCGAGGCGGCCTTTGCCTGGCGGCTGCAGATTCAGTTGGGAGGCACCAACTTCTACCGCGGCGTCCCCAAGGTTAAGCCGAAGTTGGGGATCCCGGCTCGCCCCTTGAGCCCCCAGGTGGTGCGGGAAAGTTTGCAGTTGCTGCGACAGGTTTTGGGAGTGTGGAGCGGTCTAGGGGTGGGGCTGGCCCTTCTCTGGAGGCTTTGGGATTGAGAGGGTAGTGTTCCCGTAGCCAGGCTTCTGCCTCAGCGCGGGTGGAGAGCTTGCCATTGAGGGTAAGGTAGCGCAGGCCATCCAGAATCTCCTGAAACAGAGGGCCTGGCCTATAGCCCAGGCGACGCAGATCGTGGCCGTTGAGAGGCGGCTTTACCCAGTGCCACTCCTGCAGGTAGCGCCAGATCAGCCGCCGCGCTGGCTTGTTGGCAAGCCCAGCCAACAGGATTAGCGCCGGGATGCGCAGCTTCTGCAGTAGCTGCACCACCTGAGCCGGGGAGAGGGATCCGCTCTCCAGTTGCGCCAGCAGGGCTTGGTAGGAGGGGAAATGGCGGAGGCGTTCGATGCCTGCCTGGGTGAGGTGGAGCTGGCTGGCCACCTGGGGCGCCTGGGGCAGCGCCAGAAGCAGGGCTTCCAGGCGCAGTTGCCAGATCTCCTGGGATCCCAGCTCAGGGTAGCGGCGGCGGAAGTGAGACGCCCAGCGGCCCACCCGCTGTAGCCGCCGGTACAGGGAGGGCTCCCAGGTTAAATTGGGATGAATGCAGCGTAGGGCTCCCCACGTCGAGAGCCGCTCAAAGGCCAAGGGCCAGTCGCGGGAGCGGAGGATGTAGGCCAGCTCCTGCTTGAGGCGCTCCCCGCCGACAGCGTCGTGAAGGCCGCTAGCTACCGCGGCGCGGATCCACTCTTCCGTCGCCGGGTCTAGCCTAAAGCCCAGGTGCACGGCAAAGCGCACTGCCCGGTAGATGCGGGTGGGATCCTCGATGAAGCTGTTGGGGTGCAAGGCGCGGATGATCCCCTTTTGCAAATCGGCTTGCCCCCCGAAAAAATCCAGCAACTGACCCCGCTGGGGGCCGTTGAGGCGCAGGGCCAAAGCATTGATGGAAAAGTCTCGTCGGTAGAGATCCTGGTGGATGGATCCCATGGCCACCTCAGGGGGCGAAGCGGGGTAGGGGTAAAACTCCGTGCGGGCGCTGGCAATATCCACACAGAAGCCCCCTGGCCAGATCAGGGCGGCGGTTTGGAACTTGCCGTGGATCTCCAAGCGTGCCTCCGGGAAGTGCTGCTTGAGGGCTTTCCCCAGGATCAACCCCCAGCCTGGCGGATCCGTCCCGGGGGAGGTTGAGGGGTAAGGCCCATCCACCACCAAGTCCAGGTCCAGCCGTTCCAGGCAAGAGGGAGGCTGCCGACCCCACTGGTGCAGCAGCAGATCCCGCACCGCTCCCCCCACCAGATACAGCCGCAGACCCTTTTCGTCGGCAAGGCGGGCCGCCACCTCCAGCAAGCGGCGGTGCTGCGGCGACAGGGCCGGAAAGGAGAGATCCAGGGGGCAGGAAAGCTCAGGAGCGGCCAACCGGGGCGAGAGAGCCGGCAGCTCGTGCAGGTGCCGCAACACGTCGGTGCGGGTAACGATGCCCACCAACTGGCCATCCTGGAGCACGGGCAGACGGCCAATGTCCCACTGCACCATCAGCCGCTGGATCTCCGCCAGCGGAGTATCGGGGGAGAGGGTCTTGACCTCCGTGGTCATGTAGCCCTTAACGGGGGCATGGCCAAAGCCGTGGTGCAGGGCAATGTCAATGTCCCGCCGCGAGATCACCCCCACCAGGCAGCCCTGGGCATCCACCACCACCAGGCCGGAGTGGCCATAGCGCAGCAGCACCCGCTGGGCCTCTTGGATGGTCACCTCCGGTCGGATGGTGCGCACCGGCGAGGACATCAGATCCTTAGCGGTCACCGGCGGCGGGATCCGCTCCTTAACCGCCTGCCTGAGGTCGGCCAGCACCTGGGCTGGATCGGGCAAGGGCCGGCCCGGGGAAGCTTTCAGCGTGGCTGCCGCCGCGCAGTCGTGGCCGCCGCCGCCGTAGCGGGCCATCACCTGGCCCAGTTGGGCAAACTCCTGCCGCGCCCGCCCAATGAGGCTGAGCCGCTCCCCCTGCCGCGCCACCAAGAGCAGCACGTCCACCCCCGTCAGCTCCATCAGCCGCATCACCAGGCCGGCCAGGCCAGGCACAAACTCCGGCAGATCCAGCAGCCATGTTCCCAAGCGGTACTCCCCCACCGTCTCTACCTGGATCTGGGCAAGCCCCTGGCCAAGCAGCTCCTGCATCGGCGGGGTGAGGCCGTCCCCCAAAAAGCGCCGCAACAGCACCAGGTTCACCCCCTGCTGCAACAGCCAGGTGAGGGCAGCACCGTCGCGGGCAGTGGTCTCCGGGAACGTCAGAGATCCCGTGTCCATGTGAATGCCCAAGGCCAGGGCCAGCCGCTCAAATGGACTGAGGCGGATCCCGGCCGCCTGCAGCCGCTCCACGAGGAGGGTACAGGTGGAGCCCACGGCTTCAATGTGAGCGCTGACCTGCTGCTGCGGCCATACCTCCTCCAGCGAGGTGGCAGGCAGGTGGTGGTCGAAAATCTCAATCTTCGCCCCAGGAACGCTCAGCCAGGCCGCAGCCTTACCGAGGCGATCCGGATCGTAACAATCCACCAAGATCCAGCGCTGAACCTGTCGGGGATCCACCGAGCGCAGCTCAATGAGGGGGAACTCGTCCCGGTAGAGGGCCAAGAACTCCTGCACTCCCGGCAGGGATCCACCAGCTAGGGCAATGCGGGCGCCTGGATACAGCCGTGCTGCGCCTACCGCCGCTCCCAAGGTGTCGAAGTCCGCCGACTGGTGACACAGGATGAGATCCATGCTGGCAGCAGCGCCTTGCTGGCCTAGGCCCAAAAAAGTAATGGAAAGGGGCGTTTAGATTGTGGTCAGCTCCTTTTCTTTTTCCGCCAGCAGCTCATCAATCTTTTTGATGTAGCGGTCGGTCAACTTTTGGATCTCTTCTTGCCGACTCTTGGACTCGTCTTCGGAGATCTCGCCGTTTTTCTCCTGCTTGCGCACGGCGTCAATGGCGTCGCGGCGGATGTTGCGAATGGAAACCCGCCCCTCCTCTGCCAGCTTGGCCACCTGTTTGGTTAGCTCTTTGCGCCGCTCTTCCGTCAGGGGGGGGAGGGTGAGGCGGATGACCTTGCCGTCGTTGCTGGGCGTCAGGCCCAGGTCGGAGGCGAGGATGGCCCGCTCAATTGCTGCCAGGGTCGAGGGATCAAAAGGCTGGATCAGGAGAGTGCTGGCATCTGGAGTGGTAATGCTGGCTAGCGCCTTCAGGGGAGTGGGAACGCCGTAGTACTCCACCTGAACCCGATCCAGTAGGCTGGCGTTGGCTCGCCCCGTGCGCACCGTGCTAAAGGAACGCTGGGTGGCCTGCACCGCTTTGCTCATTAACTCCTCGATCTCAGCTAGCTCCACGGCGTTTTCCTCGCTTAAGTAAGACAGTTTGCAGACGCTCGGCCACTAGCGGCAAAAAACCAAGACCTCTAGCGTGAGCCTGAGTTTAATTTTATCGCTTTGTCTAGCCCCCCTTGGGGATCCAGAGGCCACTCTTTTCCTGGCAGCCGACCCCCTAGCAGTCCAATAGAATGGCCATAATGCTTCTCCTTGAGCCATGTTCGCTGCTCCTTCCCCGCTGAGGTGGAGTCTTGACGAGGTCAACCTCTCGGCCTCGGCCCTGTCGCTATTCGACTACTGCCCCCGCTTGTTCTGCTACGTGTACCTGGAGCGACTGATTTGGCCTGCCGCCGATGCCTTTGAGCACGAAGTGGAGCAGCAGCGGGGACGGCAGTTTCACCGCCTGGTGGAGTGGTCTAGCCGCGGGCAGCAGGTGGAGCCGCGCCTGTCGGCCCTAGACGAAACAGTACGCCAGTGGTGGCAGGTGTTCTTGGCCAGTCCCCATGCCCAACCGCAGGGGCGGGTGTTGACGGAATTGCCCCTCTGGCAGCGGATTGAGGGGTTTAACCTCACTGCCCGCTTAGATCGGCTGGTGATTGCCCCGGGATCCCTGCACATTGTCGATTGGAAGACGGAGCGGCAGCGCCCGCCCGACGAACAGTTGGCCCAGGACTGGCAGGTGCGCCTCTACCCGCTGCTCGTGTGTGGGTTGGCCCACCAACTGCCCCTGGAAGGCCCTTTTGAGCCGGAGCAGGTGCAACTGACCCTTTGGTATGTGCAACACCCTCAGCGGCCTTTTCAGTGGCGCTACAGCGCTGCTGCCTACCAGCGGGATCTGGCCCACCTCAAAGCTACCCTGAACCGCCTGCGGCAACTGGAGGCCCAGGACTTCCCTCCCCTACCCTATGGCGAGCGCTGTGCTGCTTGCCTGTTTTGCGCCCGCTGCCACGGGCTGATGGGGCAAGGGATCCCCGACCAAAATCTCACGGATTGGGTCTGGGCAGCCCAGGAGCCCTCAGGGGAAGAAACACCAGAGGCAGAATGGCGGTAGGGTGCCGGCCTCCCCATCCCCCTGGCGCCGCCAACTTGCATACTGGGTTAAGAATCGAGCAGGGCTGTTAACCGCAATGGCCGGTGTCGTTGCTGACCTCTCCCAGGCTGGTCCATGGAGTGTCGAACTCAGGGGAATCCGCAAGCGCTTTGGCGATGTTGTGGCCCTCGATGGCATCGACTTGCAGATTCGGCGGGGGGAGTTTTTTGGCCTTTTGGGCCCTTCCGGCTGCGGCAAGACCACCCTGCTGCGCATCATCGCTGGCCTGGAGGTTGCCGATGGCGGAGAGGTGGTGATCCGGGGGCAGCCGGTGGGCCATCTGCCTGCCCACAAGCGCAACGTCAACACCGTGTTCCAGAGCTATGCCCTCTTTCCCTTTATGACCGTGGAAGAGAACGTCGCCTTTGGCCTGCGCATGCGGGGAGTGCGAGGGGAAGCGCTGCGCAAGCGGGTGGCCGCCGCTTTGGAGTTGGTAGAGATTGGGGATCTGGCTAAGCGCAAGCCCCAGGAGCTCTCCGGCGGGCAGCAGCAGCGGGTGGCCCTAGCCCGCGCCCTGGTCAACGAGCCAGAGGTGCTGCTATTAGACGAGCCGCTCTCGGCTTTGGATGCCAAATTGCGCAAGCAGCTGCAGGTGCAGTTGTGCGAGTTGCAGCGCCGCTTGGGCATGACGTTCATTTTCGTGACCCACGACCAAGAGGAAGCCTTGGTGACCAGCGACCGAGTGGCGGTGATGCGGGCTGGGCGCATTGAGCAAGTGGGCCCCATTGACGAGGTGTATGAGCGCCCGGCAACGGCCTTTGTGGCGGACTTTTTGGGGGCCAGCAACCTCATCGAAGGGATCGCCTGCGGCACCGACTGCGTCGAGACGCCCCTGGGCAAGCTCAAGGTGCCTGGGATCCAACCCACCCTGGAGCCAGTGCAGTTGGCCATTCGGCCGGAAAAGATTCGGCTTTCTCGGAGCGGCTGGGATCTGCTGCCCAACCAAGTGCCCGTGCGGGTGGAAAACCTCATCTACACGGGGGCAGAAAACCAGTACCTCCTGCGCACAGCTAGCGGCCAGCAGCTCAAGGCCCTCACCCTCAACGCCGACATCGAAGACCAGGATTTTGCCATCGGGGAGGCCCTAGTGGCCCATCTTCCTCCTAAAAACTTGGTGCGCCTGCGGCCGGATCCCCGGCGGGAGGGTCCCCCATGCTGAAGCGCTTGGAGAAGCCTGCCCAAGTGCGCGCCGGGGAATTGCTCACGCCCTGGCAGGAGCTGCTGCACAGCCTGATCTTTGCCGGGCCGGGGGTGCTGTGGGTGGTCACGTTTTTGGTGCTGCCGGGGCTGCTGCTCTTGGCCTGTAGCTTTCTCAGCCGCGGCGAGTTTGGCCAGGTGGGCCTGCCCTTGACGCTGGCCAACTACCTGCGCGCTCTTGGCTACGGTCCCCTAGGGTGGACGCCCATCTACTGGCAGATCCTGGGCCGCAGCCTGCTGGTGGCGGCAGTTACCACCTTCTTCTGTGTGCTCCTGGCCTATCCCCTGGCCTTTTTTATCGCCGCCCACCCGCCCCGACAGCGGGATCTGTTGCTGACGCTGGTGGTGGTGCCCTTCTGGACCAACTTGGTGATCCGCACCTACGCCTGGATGGTGGTGTTGGCCCCGGAGGGGTGGCCAGCGCGGCTAGCGGCCTGGCTGGGCTGGATTCCGCCCCAGACGGCTCTCTACCCCAGTTGGCTGGCGGTGTATCTGGGCATGATCTACACGTTCTTGCCCTACATGGTCTTGCCTCTCTACACAGCCGTGGAGCGCATCGACTGGCGCCTGGCCGAGGCAGCACGGGATCTCTACGCCAACGGCTGGCAGGTTTTCCTATGGGTGCTCTTTCCCCAGACGCTGCCGGGGCTGGCAGCGGGGCTGATTTTGGTTGGGATCCCGGCCCTGGGCATGTTCGTGGTGCCCGACTTGCTGGGGGGCAGCAAGACGCTCTTGATTGGCAATGTCATTCAGATGCAGTTTGGCGCGAGCCTGGACTACCCCTTTGGAGCGGCCCTTAGCTTTCTGGTTACTGGCCTGAGCCTGGGGCTAGTCTACGCCTACAGCCGCTACGTCGGCAGCCGCGGCCTGGAAGATCTGATCTAAGTCGCTGCAAACGGCTGGGATTGGATGGCGGATGCTGCCTGAAGCTTTGGTAGGTTGAGGATACTGGCGTTGCGCTAGAGGGATCCCTTGACCCAGACGCTGTTTTCTCGACCTCAAGCTGCGGCACCTCCCGCTTCCCCCCCTTCTGTTTGGGATGTCATTGTCATTGGCGCTGGGATTGGTGGCCTGGTGGCAGCTACCCAGTTGGCGGCCAAGGGCTACCGGGTGTTGGTTTTGGAAAAATACCTCATCCCCGGTGGCAGCGCTGGCTACTTCGAGCGCCCAGATCCCAACGGCAACGGGATCTATCGCTTTGATGTCGGGGCTTCCATGATCTTTGGCCTGGGCACTCAAGGCACCACCAACCTGCTCACCCGTGCCCTGGCTGCTGTGGGCCAAACTCTGGAGTCCATCCCCGACCCCGTGCAGATTGCCTACCACCTGCCCCAGGGGCTCAGCCCGCGCGTACACCGGAACTACGAGGAGTTTTTGCAGGAGCTAGCTAGCTATTTCCCTCAGGAAGCGGGCAGCATCCGCCGTTTCTACGACAGCTTCTGGCCTATCTTCAACAGCCTTAACGCCCTGGAGCTCCTCTCTTTGGAGGAGTGGAGCTATCTCTGGCGCTCTTTTGTCGGCCACCCGCGCGCCTGCCTGACTTTGGCCCGCTACTTGCCGGTGAATGTGGGCCAGGTGGCGCGGCGCTACCTCCGCCATCCGGCGCTGCTGCGCTTTGTGGATATGGAGTGCTACTGCTGGTCGGTGGTGCCGGCGGAGCGCACGCCCATGATCAACGCTGGCATGGTGTTCTGCGACCGCCACTACGGTGGCGTCAACTACCCCAAGGGAGGGGTGGGGCAGATTGCTCAAAAGCTGGCCCAGGGGCTAGAGACCTGCGGGGGGCAAATCCGCTACCGAGCGTCGGTGCGGCGGATTTTGGCAGAACGGGGCCGGGCCGTGGGCGTCGAGCTCTCCACGGGGGAAAAGCTCTTTGCGCGCAAGATCATCTCCAATGCCACCCGCTGGGATACCTTTGGCCGCCTCTGGCCAGGACCCTTTCCGGCAGCGGAGCGGCGCTGGCAAAGCCGTTATCAACAGTCCCCCAGTTTCTTGAGCCTGCACTTGGGGGTGCGGGCCGAGGCCCTGGCCGGTGAGCGCTACTGCCACCACATTCTTCTCGAAGACTGGCAAGCCATGGAGGCGGAGCAGGGCACGATCTTCGTCTCCATCCCCACCCTTTTGGATCCGGAGCTGGCCCCACCAGGCCGCCACATTGTCCACGCCTTTACCCCCAGTTGGATGCAGACTTGGCAGGGCTTGAGCCCAGAGCAGTACCGGCAGCAAAAACAAGCGGCAGCCCAGCGCCTTATCCGCCGCCTGGAGGCCCTCTGGCCAGAGCTGGGATCCCACATTGAACTTCAGGAAGTGGGCACGCCCCGCACCCACCGCCGCTTCTTAGGCCGCGTTAATGGTACCTACGGCCCTATCCCTCGCGGCACTCCCTGCGGCCTCTTGGGTATGCCCTTCAACCGCACGGCCATCCCCAACCTCTACTGCGTGGGGGATAGCACCTTCCCCGGCCAGGGACTCAACGCTGTCGCTTTCTCTGGGTTTGCCTGCGCCCACCGGGTAGCGGCGGACTTCTCCTAAAGCTGTCTCCAATTTCTAGGAACCCCCCGCAGTCGTCTTGCATTGAACCCCTTCCCACTGCAAGAGCTCTTGCATGAGCGTCGGGGTGAGGCATCGAAGCGGGCAGCCTAGAGCGCCCATTTGGCAAACCAGTTCGTAGACTCGCTCGAAGAAATCCCGATGATTGGCAGACATGTTCCGCGACCGCGATTGCCAGAGCGCATCGTGTGCTTGACGGAGGAGACGGCAGAGACGCTCTACGCCTTGGGGGCTGGGGATCTCGTCGTCGGCATTTCTGGATTTACGGTGCGTCCGCCGGAGGCGCGGAAGAAGCCGAAGGTGTCCACCCTCTTGGATGCCAACATCGAACGGATTTTGGCGCTGCAGCCCGATGTTGTGCTTGCATGGTCGGATCTGCAGGCAAACATTTGCGCTGAGCTCATTCGCCAGGGGGTGGAGGTTGTCTGCTTCAACCAGCGCACGGTTAAGGGGATCCTCTCCATGATCCTGCGCCTTGGGGCACTGGTAGGGCGAGCTGCTCAGGCACGGGCATATGTGCGCTCCTTGCGGGAGGGATTGCACCGAGCTATGCAGCGTGGACAGCAACGGCGCCGCCGTCCACGGGTCTACTTCGAGGAGTGGGATAACCCCTTGATTACAGGCATCGGCTGGATCAGCGAACTCATTCGTTTGTGTGGAGCTGAAGACATCTTTTCCGAATTCAGTGCCTATCCCGATGCACGGCGCCGGATTATAGCTGAACCGGCAGAGGTCGTGCGGCGCGCTCCAGACATCATCCTGGTGTCCTGGTGTGGCAAGAGGTTCAAGCCTGAGCGGCTTCACAGCCGCCCTGGGTGGGAGACTATCCCGGCGGTCTGGAGCGGACACGTCTACGAGCTGCCGTCAGAGGTGATTCTGCAGCCCGGTCCGGCTGCCTTGACCGATGGGGTGCAGTTGCTGCTGCAGATCTTTGACCGCTGGGAGGCCCAATCCTCCGCCTAAGCTTTGATGCTGCTTTCGATAGGGTTGTGGGCCTGGACGGCGTCATACTTGAGCCCGAAGTCTTCTAGCGCGTACAGCACTGCCCGATTGTGGCTGCTGCACAGGCGCGTGAAGTTTGGGAGCACCTGGCGGTTGTTTCCAATTTCTAGGGATCCCCACGAAGGGGGAACTTTCATGCTGGGCTTTGCCCAGTGATGTGTTGTTTCGGAGGTCGTTTCCAATTTCTAGGGATCCCCACAAAGGGGGAACCTATCGGTAATGTACCGAGCGGGGCAGTACCAGCCCGAGGTGATGTTTCCAATTTCTAGGGATCCCCACAAAGGGGAAACTTCATCCATGCAACGCTTGAAGAGTTGGTCAAATACGTTTCCAATTTCTAGGGATCCCCACAAAGGGGGAACCTACAAGCTGCACGCGAATGGCTGCGGTTGGAGGCTCTGCGGGTTTCCAATTTCTAGGGATCCCCACAAAGGGGGAACTCGTTAGCGGCTAAGCTTGGTATAGTCCACGGGTTGGTTACCAAGTTTCCAATTTCTAGGGATCCCCACAAAGGGGGAACACTGAAGTTGTCTCCCGATCAGCTACACCAACTGAATCAAGTTTCCAATTTCTAGGGATCCCCACAAAGGGGGAACACATTAAAATGTTGGGACCGTGGAGTACCCATAACGGCAACGTTTCCAATTTCTAGGGATCCCCACAAAGGGGGAACAGTTTGTCATTCTGGTAGATGAATACGACGAATAGTCGATAACCTGTTTCCAATTTCTAGGGATCCCCACAAAGGGGGAACTAGATGAGGAAATGCCACTGTAACTCCGAAGGGTAGTCGTGTTTCCAATTTCTAGGGATCCCCACAAAGGGGGAACTTGACCATTCTCACCCAGATCCGCGATCTACTACGGTTTCCAATTTCTAGGGATCCCCACAAAGGGGGAACTCAAGTAGCCGCAAGCATCGGTAGGTTGGTGAAACCCTATTTCCAATTTCTAGGGATCCCCACAAAGGGGGAACTGCTGGCTGCAATATTTGATAACTATCCCCCGTCTGACCTCTCATAGTTTCCAATTTCTAGGGATCCCCACAAAGGGGGAACACTTGGCTGACCGCGGAGCGGCGCCGGCAACGCCATCTCGATGTTTCCAATTTCTAGGGATCCCCACAAAGGGGGAACTCCCCATCGTCAACTGCCCACCCGAGTTGGAGGGGGCAGAAGTCGAGTTTCCAATTTCTAGGGATCCCCACAAAGGGGGAACTTGCAGAAGTCATTAGCGAGCTGGACTTCACAGGTGCGGAGTTTCCAATTTCTAGGGATCCCCCCGAAGGGGGAACAACTTTGGTACGTCTGGGTTTACCTGGCTATGGCAGTTTCCAATTTCTAGGGATCCCCCCGAAGGGGGAACTGGAATACGAAGACGCCAACCTTCAAGTCGGCGGCGTAGTTTCCAATTTCTAGGGATCCCCCCGAAGGGGGAACTCTACCCCTATTAAACCCAAGCGGGGCAAGGAATGCAAGACCTATTTGCGAGGGGGTCGGTCGAAGAGGGCAAAAAAAGGCCTTGCAGAGGGGGGGTGAGAGGCCTGAAAGCCTTGTGGCGCAAGGCATCGAGCGGGTCAACGAAAAAATCGGCTTTTGCGGGTTTTGGCGAGGCGCTCGCAGAAGCGTTGATACCGTTTTTATGTGCTTTTGGCAACATGAGACCTAGGGAGAGGAAGGCGGCGAGGGGGGTTCTAATCGGAGCTGGAGGGCCTATAGTGAGGAAAACTCTCCAGCTTCCCTTGTTTCAATGTCGGATCTCGCCCCCAAGGATAAGCTGCTGGCCGGGATCCAGGCCCAGCAGGCTGGCGACTTGCGAACAGCGGAAGCCATTTACTCCCAAATTCTGGCGGAGTTTCCCGATCAACCCGATGCCCTGCACCTGCTGGGGACGGTGGCCCAGGCCAAGGGGGAGGGGGAATGGGCGGCTGCTTTGATTGCCGAGGCCATTGAGCTCAATCCCCGCGTAGCCCTTTATCATCACAACCTGGGCGTTGTCTATGAGTCTTTGGGGCAACTGGAGAAGGCTCTATCTTGCTATCGGCAGAGCCTGAGCCTCAACCCCAAGGCTTACCTTTCTGCCTTTCAAGCGGGCAAGATTCTTGTTAACCTAGGCCGCCACGAAGAGGCAATCTCCTTGCTGGGATCGTTGTTAGAAAATCCAGATCCACTAGCAGGGATCCCTTGGGCTGAGGTGCATTTTTATCTGGGGATAGCCCATCGCGAGCAAGGGGAACACAGCGCGGCTCTGGATCACCTGGAAAAGGCATGGACTTTGGATCCTAACTTGGTGCAAGCCCGCTGGCTTTACCACCTCTATCTGCCGGCTATCTATCAGGATGAACAGGAGCTGCACCGCTTTCGCTTGCGCTTTGTAGAGCACCTGGATCGCCTCATTCAGGAGACGCCCCTAGACACCCCAGAGCAGCGGCGGCTTGCATTTTTAGGCTCAAGCTGGGGAACGCCTCACCTTCTGCAGTACCAGGGCTACGACGACTTGGAGCTGCAGAAGAAATACGCTCAGTTGGTGCAGCGCATTGTGAAAGCCTGCTACCCCGATTGGGAGTATCTTCCCCGGCAAGCCCGGCCAGGGGATCCCATTCGCGTTGGGTTTGTCTCGGCCTCCATGCGCGCTTGCTCCTACAGCCGCCTTTCTTTGGGGTGGGTGAAGTACTTAAAGGCCAGCTCCAAGCAGCCTTTCCAGGTCTTTGCCTACCACTTGGATCCCAGAGTTGATTTCCTGACGGAGCAATACCGTCAGTATGCCGATGTCTTCCGCCACATTCCCACCGGCTTTGAAGAGGCTGCCCGCCAAATTTTGCAGGATCAGCTGGATGTTTTGGTGTACCTGGAAATTGGCCTTTCTCCTCTTATGTTGCAGCTGGCGTCCCTGCGGCTAGCCCCCGTCCAATGCTCCACCTGGGCTCATCCCGTTACTTCGGGACTGTCGACCATTGACTACTTTCTCTCCAGCGACCTCATGGAGCCTGAAGATGGGCAGGCCCACTACAGCGAAACCTTGGTTCGACTGCCCCGCCTGGGTACCTGTTTTGAAAAGCCCGTTTTGCCTCCCCAGAGACGTTACCGCGAGGACTTTGGTCTGCCTCAAGAGGCCGTTGTCTATCTCACCTGCCAGTATTTGGGCAAGTACCTGCCGCAATACGACTACCTTTTTCCAGCTATTGCTCGGCAAGTGCCCAGGGCCCAATTTGTCTTCTTGGCCTTGCCCAATGCCGCCATTGGTCAGCGCTTCTGGCAGCGGCTTGCCTCCATCTTTTCCAGCTATGGTCTTGCGGTGGAAGACCACTGTCGAATCCTGCCCGCCTTGGACCACCAAGACTACCTGGATCTCAATCGCTGCGCTGACGTCATGCTGGACTCCTACGGCTGGTCGGGCGGGATCACCACCCTGGAAGCCATTGCTGCCGGCTTGCCGGTGGTCACCTGCCCTGGCCGGTTCCTGCGGGGCCGCCACACCTACGCCATCCTCAAAAGAATGGGCCTTGAGCTTTTAATTGCCCCAGACCTCCAGCGCTACGAAGAGCTGGCCGTACAACTGGGAACGGATCCCCAATTTCGGCAGCAAATCGCTCAGCAAATCCAAGAGCGGCGCGACTTGCTTTTTGAGGATCAAGACTGCGTGGCGGCCTTAGCTCATTTCCTGCGCCAGGCTGTCTGCCAGAAGCTGGCATGCCATACTCTCCCTATAGAAGCCTCCTAGTCCCCCACAGCAAACCCTTTGGTAGAGTAGTACGGCTACTCCAGGGATCGTGGCGGAATGGTAGACGCTACGGACTTAAAATCCGTTGTTCCTCAAGAACGTGAGGGTTCGAGTCCCTCCGATCCCATTACTGCAGCCCTGTTTGCTCTAGCAAGGCAAGTAGAGCCGGAACCGGCACCCAGGCATCCTCCCGATCCAGCTCTGGACTAGCCAGCAGGGCCACCAGGGCGGGGTCGCAGGTTGGGGCCACTAGGGGAAAGTAGTTTAGCCCCACCACCTGGGCAAGGCTCCAGAAGTAGGGGAGCACGGCATTGCTAGGGAAGATCTCGATGGCAACCGTGCCAGGCTGACAAAAGGCAAGGTTGGTCAGGCCCGCCCCGTGGATCCCCATGACTGCCTCTGCTTTTTGCATCAAGGCTATCTGTTCGGCTAGGGAAAGGACTTCCAGTTGCACAGGCACAAAGCCCCAGGGGCGCAAGGCCTCCAGCACCTCCGCCTCGTTGATGACCCGTCGCCAGCGTGCAGCACGACGGCTAATGTAAACCCGCCTCGGCAACAAGGGATCCGCCGCCTGCCCCAGAGGAACCAGTTGCTGCAGCACCTTCCAGCCCCTGGGGGTTAGACACCCCACCGGCCCAGCCAGCGAGGGCACAATGAGGTTCTGCGCTTGCAGATGGGAGCCCCCCACCTGCTCGAAGCTTAGAAGGCGTTCTGCGGGGATCCCCAGGGCAGCTAAGCTCTGCACTTGGAAGGGCTTGCCCTGGTAGCCGTGGAGCAAGATGGGAAGGTCTTTTTCGAGGAAGCCGGCGCGGCGTAGGAGCTCGAGGGCGGGCAGGATGTCCACCATCCAATGGAAGTAGTTGACTGCCCCCAGGGGCAAGAGGGCAGCAGAGCCCTCCAGCGGAATTGGCGGCGGCAGGTGAGGCAAGTCCCAAATGGGGTGGTGTTCCAGGTGCTCCGACTTCCAGTCCCAGTCGAGAAACTCCGGCGGTGGCAAGCCGGGGGAGACATCGGCCAGCAACTCCCTCCTACGCGTAAGCACGGCGCTGGCAAAGCTGGCGTAGAGGTGGCGGGGATAGTGGCCCACGTGCACGGATCCCTGCGGGATCTGGGCCACAAAGGTCTCGGCCAAGGGGATCCGCTGTGAGCGCAGCTTTTGCCCAAGGGCAGGGTCAGCCGTCGGCGGGGCTTGCAGGTAGAGAACCCCTTCTGGATCCAACACCTGGTAGCTGCCCTCGCCCGTGGCCTGGTGCCACTGCCGGGTGGTGAGGTAGCCCTGGCTGGGCACGGGCAGGGAGTCGCCGGCCCTAGGCGATGGGCTCTGGCAGGCCGGGGAAGGGGGAGCTGCCTCTGCGGGGATCCAGCGCTGCCGCCAGAGGCGATACCGCTCTTGCCAAAACTTGCCCGGGGATCCCTGGAGGGCTTGCTCCAGCTCCAGCCGCAGGGAGCTGTCTCTGCCGCTGCCTTCACACCAAGCCTGCAGCCACTGCCGCTCGGCAGCCAGCGCCTGCTGGAACTTCTCCCAAGCTGCCTGGGGGTCGTCCCGCCGCACCTGGGCCTCCGCCCAGTAGCTGTAGAGCTCCGCTGTCTGGGTGCCCCGCGCCGCTGCCTCCTGAAAGCAGACCACCGCCTGCTCCAGCTCCCCCAGATCCAGCCAAGCTAGGCCCATTTGCACCCAGGGATCCCCCCAGTCTGGCCTTAGCCTCGCTGCCTCCTGGAGAGGGGAGAGCGCCTCCCGCAGCCGGCCCAACTTGAGCAGGGCCAGGCCCCAGCGCCAAAAGCTTTCCGTGGCTGTTGGATCCCGGCGGCAAGCCTGCTCAAACCACTCTGCTGCTTCTAGCCACAGCCGACGGCGCTCCTGGACTCGGCCAAGGCGATGGGCGGCCAGCGCCTGCACAGGTTCTAGGTCGGCGGGAAGGGAGCCCTCCACCAGTTGCCGATACAAGGCTGCCGCCTGCGGCCAGTGGCCTCTTTCCCACAGCCCCTCCGCCAGCTCCTGCAGCCCTTTTGCCCAGCAGCGGCTAGCTTCTGGCTCGCTCAGGCCTTTTCCCATTAGCAGCGCCACCCCTTCCTGCCAGGTAAGCTGGGCTTCCAGCTCTCGCCCCAGGAGCAGGTAGGCGGCTCCCAGCCACCAGCACAGCAGGGGATGCTGGGATCCCTGCTCCAACTGCTGCAACAGCTCTTGGGCAACCGATTCATATGCTCCCTGCTCCCAATGGCTCTGGAGAGGGTCTTGGGCAAGAGGGGTAGAGGCCATGGCTTTTGCTGAGAAGGGAGCTGAGCAGGAGTGTTACAAACTGCAACAACCTCCCCACTCCGGGCGCATCCCCCTAGTATTCTAGGCTTGGCTTCTCCCTCAGGGGTCCGGCGTCCCTACTTCCTCGACGGCAAGAGGGGGGTGGAGCAGGGCTCGTGGTTTTGGTTGGAAACTTTTCGGTAATCGATAAGCGGAGTTTAAGAATCGATGGGTATCAACGCATCCGGCGGCGCCGTCCTCTCCAGTCCGCGTCTTTACCAAACTCTGCCCCTATCGACCATCTCCCAGGCGGAACAGCAGGATCGCTACCTGTCGCGCACTGAGCTGGATCGCCTCGAGGACTTTTTCTCCACTGGCCTAAAACGGCTGGAGATTGCCGAGGTTCTTGCGGCCAATTCTGAAATCATTGTCAGTCGGGCCGCCAACCGCATCTTCACCGGCGGCTCCCCCATGGCCTATCTGGAGCGGCCAGAAGCCACGCAGGATGAGAAAGAGGCCTTCAAGCTGGGCACGGCCTTCTACGTGGAATCCACGGGGGGCTTTATCGAGGCCATCCGCGACCTCTTCAGCGCCAGTGGCGTCGAGATCCCGCCCAACTTCCGCCCCATCAGTATCGCCCGCTACGGGGCTGCCAACATGCGCAAGTCGCTGCGGGATCTAAGCTGGTTCTTGCGCTACGTCACCTACGCCCTTGTGGCCGGGGATCCCAATATCCTTGTGGTTAACACCCGTGGCCTGCGGGAGATTATCGAAAATGCCTGCTCCGCCGAAGCCACCATCGTTGCCCTCCAGGAGATGAAGCGGGCCTCGGCCAGCTACTTCCGCAGAGATGCTGAGGCGGTGGCCATCATCAACCAGTATTTTGACGTCTTGTTGAGCGAGTTCATTGCCCCTGCCCCCTCCGACAAGCTGCGGCAGCGCAATGCTAGCACCGCCGACGGCCTGCCTCTGCAGGGACTCCAACTGCCTCAGGTCTACAGCTTGGCGGCAGAAAAAGTGCCCGTCTTTGCCATGAAGCCGGGGCTCTCCAACGCCGAGAAGGAGGAAGTGATCAAGGCTGCCTACCGGCAGGTGTTTGAGCGGGATATCCGCCGCGCCTATGGACTCAAGCTGGCCGACCTGGAGTCCAAGGTAAAAAACGGCGAGATCTCCATGAGGGAGTTCATCCGCCGCCTAGGCAAATCAGACCTCTACCGCAAACAGTTCTACGAGCCCTACATCAACAGCCGTGTGGTGGAGCTGGCCTTCCGCCACTTCCTGGGGCGGGCCCCAGAGACCCGCGAGGAGGTGCAGACCTACTTTGCCATCGTCTCCAGCAAGGGCTTGGCAGGTTTGGTGGACGCCCTGGTCGACAGCCGCGAGTACAGCGACTACTTTGGCGAGGAGACGGTGCCCTACCTGCGCAAGCTGGGGGTGGAAGCCCAGACCAGCGCCAACTGGGGGCCCAAGTTCGACCTTTACAACTACGCGGCTCCTCGCCGCAAGGTGCCACAATTTATCACCCTCTTCGCCCGCTACAACCGTCCCCTGCCGGATCAGCACCCCTATGGTGTCGGCAACGACCCCCTGGAGATCCAGTTTGGCGCCATCTTCCCCAAAGAGAGCCGCTCCCTCAACGCCAGCCCGGCCCCCTTCAACAAGGATGTCAAGCGCATCCTCATCCGGCGCGGCTTTGCTCTTACCAACGCTCGCACCAACCCCAAGGCGGTCGGGGATCCCGGCAGCCTTGGCCCCAAAGTCTTCAAGCTTACCCAGACCCCTGGGGATCGCAGCCGGCGGCTAGGGGTACGGGCTGGGATTGTTGGCAGCGAAGTCTCGACGCAAGCGGTCATCCGCGCCTGCTACCAGCAGGTGTATGGCTATGTGCCCTACGCCGGCCAACGGCTAACCCGCTGGGAAATCAAGCTGGAATCCGGAGAAATCAGCGTCAGAGAGTTTGTCCGCCAGTTGGCCAAGTCGGATCTCTTCCGCAACAAATACTGGTCTAGCCTCTACGTCTGCAAAGCCATCGAGTTCATCCACCGCAAGCTGCTGGGCCGGCCCACCTACGGGCGGCAGGAGATGAACCGCCTGTTCGACATTGCCTCCAAGCAGGGCTTCTACGCCGTGGTAGACGCCATCCTCGACAGTGAGGAGTACCAGCAGGTCTTTGGGGAAGATATCGTGCCCTACGAGCGCTACCTCACCCCTGCTGGCCTAGCGCAGCGGCGGATGCGCCCTGGATCCAGCGACATGGCCGTGGTTACCCGGCCCATCCGCACCGACGACGATATCCCCCTCTTCGTCAAGCTGGGCCAGCCTCAGGACAAGCCCTCCGGCGAGCTGGAAATCCAGCGGCGCGTCCAGCAAGGGGTGCCTAGGATTCGTCAGGAGATCCCTGTCTTCAAGCTCACCAGCTTGGCCAACAAAGCCGAGGTCAACAACCTCATCCGCGCTGCTTACCGGCAGATCTTCGAGCGCGACATGGACATCTACAACATCAGCGCCGAGCTTAGCTCTGCCGAGTCTAAGCTGCGCAATGGCGAGATCACCGTCAAGGAGTTTATCGAGGCGCTGGGGTGCTCCGAACTGTACCGCGCTGAGTTCTATGCCCCCTACCCCAACACCAAGGTCATCGAGCTGGGCACCAAGCACTTCCTAGGCCGCGCACCCCTAAACCAGCAGGAGATCCGCAAATACAACCAGATCTTGGCTACCCAGGGGTTAAAGGCCTTCGTGCGCGCCCTGCTCAACACCCAGGAGTACCGGGATCTCTTTGGCGAGGACACGGTGCCCTACCGCCGCTTCCCCACCCTGCCGGCAGCCAACTTTCCCAACACCCAAGAGCTGTATGGCCGCCTCACCAAGCAAAACAAAGAGTTGGTGGTACCTAGTTTTAGGCCGGTGGGGAAAAACGATCGCAGCTAGCTCCTTTTTGCTCTTGGGAGAGGGCTAGGCGGCGTAGCCCAAGTGTCGCAGTGCTGCAGGGGTAACTACCCGCCCGCGGGGTGTGCGCTGCAGATAGCCAATCTGCAGGAGATAGGGCTCGTACACCTCCTCGATGGTCTGGGGATCCTCGCCGGTTATGGCCGCCATTGTCTCCAGGCCCACCGGCCCTCCCCCAAACTGCTCCACCAGTAGGGTTAGCAACTTGCGATCCGTCCAGTCCAAACCCATGGGATCCACCTGGAACAACTCCAAAGCAGCAATGGCAACCTCGCGGCTGATGTGGCCATTGCCCCGCACCTGGGCATAATCGCGCACTCGCTTGAGAAGGCGGTTGGCTATGCGAGGCGTGCCTCGAGAGCGGCGAGCGATCTCCTCGGCTCCCTCCCGATCAATGGAGGTGTTCAAGAGGCGGGCGCTGCGCAACACAATTTCCGCCAGCTCGTGAGGCTCGTAGAAGCGCAGCCGCTGCACCTGACCAAAGCGATCCCGCAGCGGCGAGGTTAGAGCGCCAATGCGGGTAGTGGCTCCGATGAGAGTAAAGCGCTCCAGGGGTATGGAGGTAATGCGGGCAGAGCGGCCTTTGCCAATGGTGATATCGAGGCGAAAATCTTCCATTGCCGGATAGAGCAATTCCTCCGTAACCTTAGGCAGGCGGTGGATCTCGTCGATAAACAGCACGTCGCCCCGCTTGAGACGCACCAAGTAGCCAGCAATGTCGCGGGGGCTCTCCAGCGCTGGAGCCGTGGTCATGTAGAAGCGGGATCCCATCTCCGCTGCCAGCACTGCCGCCACGGTGGTTTTGCCCAGGCCAGGGGGCCCGTAGAACAAGAGGTGATCCAGAGGCTCCCCGCGGGCGCGGGCGGCTGCAATGGCAATCGAGAGCACTTCCTTGAGCTCCGTCTGGCCGATGTACTCAGCTAGGGTGCGCGGGCGCAAGGAGTCTTCCTGGGCTTCGCCAGCCTGAGCCTGGGGCTGCAGCAGCCCCCTTCCTGCTTCGCTTGCGTCAAGAGGCGACTCTGGGCTTCGTTCTCGAGAAGAAATAATTGCCATCTGTTACCTGCAGATACAACGGCCCAACTTTAACTTTAAAAGGCCAAAGGGGAAAACGTCGCGGTCTTTCTAGCCGCCAGGAGAATTGCGGCAACCAAAAAAACCCCTGGCGCTGGGGCCAGGGGAAGTAGAGTCAGGAAACCTGGGGAAGCACTAGCCCCGCACAGCCGGTGCTACCTCCACCGCCGCCAAGTCCAGCGGGAAGTTGTGCGCATTCCGCTCGTGCATCACTTCCATCCCCAGGTTGGCACGGTTGAGCACGTCCGCCCA
>NZ_JANSIS010000006.1:154865-198202 GCF_047462135.1 Synechococcus sp. O70.2 | reverse complement strand
AGAAAAGATGTACTCGCAAGCCTACTAGCTCAGCCCATCTCCGTCAAGGCAGGAGGTTGGTCATGCCACAAAGTGGCTGATTGTCCAGTGAATCAAGGACTAGAGGAGAGCCCTCGCCCTGGGATCCATTGAGGAAGTTGGAGGGGGCGCCGGGAAGCTAGGGGTTGCAAAAGGGGCACTGAGCCGGATCCGCCCAAGTCTCTGCCACAGGCTCGGTGTGGGTGTGGGAACAGCGGGCACAGCCATAGATCCATGCCTTGGTTACAGGGGTGGGAGCACCACACTGGCCGCAGGGCAAGCCTGCCAGGGGGCGGATGCGCCAGTAGCCGGGAGTGCCGCAGGCTGGGCAAAGGCTTTGGGCTTTGGCAATGAGGTTTTGGGTGGCTGCCGCGATGACCTGCAGGCGGGTTGGGTTGTACAGGGCCCGCATGTCGGTTTCCAGGTGCAGCCCCTGCTGCCGGGCCAGCAGCTCCTCCACCACCTGCCTCAGGGTTGCTTCGTCTTGGATCCCTTTGTGGATAACTTGGGGGTTTTCCGGCTGGTCGAGGGCGATCAGGGCATGCTCGGGGAAACCGACTTTTTGGGCAAAGTCAAGCGCTTCCGCAAAACTTTGCACCCAGCGATGGCTGAAATTGGTTTGGGTACTTTCTGCATAGCCCACCAGCTCCAAGGGATCCGCGCCGGATTCAAAAACCTTGAGCATGACCCATTCCTGGTTCCAAGGAATCCAAGGGATCTGGGGATGGGGGCCGAAGGATCCCTCGCTGGCCAAAACCAAGGGGGCAGGGTAAGCTTGGCGGGCTCTCTCGATCTTTAGACGTAGGGTGTGGAGGGGATCCCCTGGCCGGGGGCGCTCCCGCGAGAAGGTGCCGAATTGGTCGGTGTCTAGAGGTATCACCTGCACCTGGATCCCCAGATGCTCGGCCAAGAGAGGGGCAATCACCTCCTCTTTGCGATGCAGGGTTGCCAAGTAGGCAATCCGGCCCTTCCAGTCCATAGAGGTGCTGCAAAAAGCCTACAGCTTTTGTCCTCGGGCCAGTCGAGATGGCTCAAACTAGGGGGCTGGGTTTTGCCGCCAAGCCCAAGTGGGCGACGGCCTCGGCCAAAGCGGCCTCTCGGCTTTCCACAAACCGCTCCGCCGGTAGGGGCAAACGTAGGCTTTCCAAGCGCTGCCGGATGCGGCCTCTGGCGCCGACGATCCACACCTGTTTGCCGCGATCTAGGGCCTCGCGAATGGCATTTTCCAGGGAGAGGGTCGCCGAAACCCCCAGCATCGGCACATCCGATAGGTCCACCACCAAAGCTTGGCAGGAGGCTACCGCCTGATATTGGCGGGAAATGGCCTGGGAAACCCCGAAGATCATCGGGCCGCTCAAGTAAAACAACAGCACCTGGCCGCGGCCCTGGCGCAGCAATTCCTTTTCCCGCGGGTTGAGGTCTACGGCATCGTCCGCATCGGTAATGGCTTTCACCTCTTCCGACTGAAGCTCGCTCAGGCGCTGGATGGTGAGCAAGTTGGCCACGAACACCCCCACTCCCACGGCGGCGATGAGATCCACAAACACGGTCATGAACATCACCCCGTACATAATGGCTGCCCCTTTGAGGGAGAGGCGGTGGGCCCGCTTCAGGAAGCTCCAGTCGAGGATGTCCACCCCCACCTTGAAAGCAATCCCCGCCAGCACGGCCATCGGGATCCCTTGGGTCAGGGGAGCAGCAAACAGCACCACCATCAAGAGGATGAGGGCGCGGAGGATACCGGCCAAGGGGGTACGTCCCCCCGACTGGATATTTACCACCGTGCCCATGGTGGCGCCGGCCCCCGGCAAGCCCCCCAGGAAGCCAGAGACCAGGTTGGCAATTCCCTGCCCAATCAGCTCTTGGTCAGAGTCGTGGCGGGTGCGCGTGAGGTTGTCGGCAATCACCGCCGTCAAGAGGGTATCGATGCAGCCCAGCATGCCCAGCACCACCCCGTCCAACACCAGGCTGGCCAAGGCAGCAAAGGGCAGCTGCGGCCATTGCACCTGCGGCAAGCCGGTGGGGATGGGGCCAATGCGCCGCAAATCCCAATCCGCCATGAACAAGCTGGCCACCAACGTTCCCAACACCAGGGCCACCAGCTGGGGCGGCACCGCCCGCCGCCAAGGCTTGGGATAGCCAAAAAGGATTGCCAGCGTTAGCAGACCTAACCCCAGTTCCGGCACCTTGAGGTTGAGCAGGTAGGTCGGCAGGTTCCGCACGGCCCCAATGACTCCCCCCTGGCTGGCGTGGCCCAACAGCGGCGGGATCTGCAGCAAAATCATGATCCAGCCAATCCCCGACATAAAGCCAGAGATAACGCTATAGGGCATGAGGGTAATGTATTTGCCCAGCTTTAGGGATCCAAACACGATCTGAAACAGGCCCCCCAGCATGACCACCGTGAAGGCCGGCGCCAGCCCCTGCTCGGGATAGCGGGCGGTAACCTTGGCAATGACTGCTGTCATCATCACCGTCATCGGCCCGGTGGGCTCGGAGATGAGGGTGGGGGTACCGCCGAACAGGGCCGCAAAAAAGCCCACACACACCGCTCCGTACAAACCTGCCACTGGCCCCGCCCCGGAAGCCACTCCAAAGGCTAGGGCCATCGGCAAGGACACAATTGCCGTCGTCAGGCCACCGAAGAGATCCCCGCGCCAGTTTTCTAGACTTAGACGCTGACGCCAGCCCCTTAGAAGATTGCCTCCGCCAGCCTGTACCATACCTTGCCACTCTCAACGCTATAGGCAGCCTATCATTGAGGGTTACCCTAAGGCTAAGTTAGAGAATAGACTTTTATCTATGAACTTCTTCAGGGATCCCCGAGTAGCCCCGGCGGGAAGCTCCTCACAAGGCCGATGGTAGACTGAGACTAGGGCTACCTTGCCTGCGTCAAGCTAACTGGCTGGCATTCTTCCCATCCCATGAGCGACAACGAGTTGGCCGCGCGCATCATCTCCACTGACCTGCAGCGGGAGATGACGCAGTCCTACCTGGAATACGCCATGAGCGTTATTGTCGGGAGGGCTTTGCCGGACGCGCGGGATGGCCTCAAGCCGGTGCATCGTCGCATTCTCTATGCCATGTACGAGTTGGGCCTGACGGCGGATCGGCCCTTTCGCAAGTGCGCTCGGGTGGTGGGGGATGTAATTGGAAAATACCATCCCCACGGGGATCAGGCAGTTTACGAGGCCCTGGTGCGCATGGCCCAGGACTTCTCCATGCGGGAGCGCCTGGTGGATGGGCACGGCAACTTCGGCTCCATTGACAACGATCCGCCAGCGGCCATGCGCTACACCGAGTGCCGCCTCACGGCCTTTGCCCAGGAAGCCCTGCTGCAGGACCTCGACGCTAACACCGTTGACTTTGTCGACAACTACGACGGATCCCAGCAAGAGCCGCTGGTGCTGCCGGCTCGGATCCCGCAGTTGCTGCTGAACGGCTCTTCCGGTATCGCCGTGGGCATGGCCACCAACATTCCCCCCCACAACCTGGGAGAGCTGGTGGACGGCCTGATTGCCCTCATCGAAAACCCCAACCTGAGCAGCCTGGAGTTAATGCAGTGGATCCCTGGGCCAGATTTTCCCACGGGCGGGCTGATCCTGGGCCAGGAGGGCATCCGCGAAGCCTACGCCACCGGGCACGGCTCCATCACGCTGCGCGGCGTGGCCACCATCGAAACCCTCGAGCAGCCGGGCCGGCCAGCGCGAGAGGCCATTGTCATCACCGAGCTGCCCTACCAGACCAACAAGGCAGCCATGATTGAAAAAATTGCCGAGTTGGTCAATGAGAAAAAACTGGAGGGCATTGCCGACATCCGCGACGAGAGCGACCGCAGGGGCATGCGGGTAGTCATTGAGCTGAAGCGGGATGCCCAGCCCCAGGTGGTGCTCAACAACCTCTACAAACAGACCCCCCTGCAGACCAGCTTTGGGGTCAACATGCTGGCCATCCTCAACGGCAGGCCCTGCACCTTGACGTTGCGGGACGCGCTCCAGACTTTTCTGGACTTTCGGGTAGAGCTCATCGAGCGGCGCACCCGCTACGAGCTGCAGAAAGCCGAGGAGCGAGCTCACCTGCTCCAGGGGTACCTTGTGGCTTTGGGGCAGCTGGATCGGGTCATTGCTCTCATTCGGGAAGCGGCTGATACTGCCACCGCCCGCGCCGAGCTGCAGAGCCAACTGGGGCTAAGTGAAGTGCAGGCCGAAGGCATCCTCCAAATGCAACTGCGCCGGCTCACGGCCCTGGAAGCCGAGAAGATCCAGGCCGAGCACGAGGACTTGCTGCGGCAAATTGCCGATTTGCGGGACATTCTCACGCGGCGGGAACGGGTGATGCAGATTATCCGCGAGGAGCTGTTGCAGCTCAAAGCCCGCTTTGGGAGCCCGCGCCGCTCCCGCTTTTGCCTGGAGGACGGTGAGCTGGAGGTGGCCGATCTCATCGAAAACCGCGAGACGGTCATCTTCCTCACGGAACAGGGCTACATCAAGCGCATGGACCTCGAAGAGTTTCGGGTGCAAGGACGAGCTACCCGCGGCAAGGCTGGCGCCCGCATCAAAGAAGACGACGCCATTGCCCAATTTTTTGCCTGTTGCAGCCACGACACCCTTCTCTTTTTCACCAATCAGGGGGTGGCCTATACTCTGCCCGCCTACCAGATCCCCCAAGGGAGCCGCACCGCCCGTGGCAGTGCCATTGTCCAGTTGCTGCCGCTGAGCCGGGAAGAGCGGGTTACCTCGATGGTGCCCGTGGGCGAGTTTAGCGAGGACGAATACCTGGTGATGCTCACGCGTAGGGGCTACATCAAAAAGACGGCCCTCAGCGCCTTTGCCAACGTTCGCTCCAATGGCCTGATTGCCATTTCTCTTGAAGAAGGTGACGAGTTGTGCTGGGTGCGCCGTGCCCGCCCGGCTGACGACGTGGTCATGGCAACTCGCCAGGGCATGGGTATTCGCTTCCGGGCTGACGACGAGCAACTGCGTCCCCTGGGGCGGCCAGCTCGCGGTGTGCGGGCCATTACCCTCAACGCCGGCGACGCCATCGTCAGCATGGATATTCTCTCTGCCGAGGCGGTGAGGGCTGCTGAGCAAGAGGGAGAGCGGCTTGCCAATCCCTGGGTGCTGGTCATCACCAAGGAAGGTCGGGGCAAGCGCTTGGCCATTGACCATTTCCGCCAGCAAAACCGTGGCGGCAAGGGGGTGATCGCCACCAAGTTCCGCCAGGCGTCGGATGAGCTAGCGGCCCTGCGCATCGTCAATGCCGAGGACGAGATCCTCTTGGTCACTGCCAGGGGCATGGTCATGCGCCAGCTGGCTAAGGCCATTCCTGCCCAGTCGCGCGAGGCAACGGGTGTGCTGGTGCAGCGCCTGGATCCCGAGGACAGCATCGTCGGGGTAACAGTGGTGCCGGCCTCATTTGTCGGGGATCCCTCGCCCTAGAGCTCCGGCTGCTTTTAGGTACGGCATTTGCCGCCTCAAAAGGGTGGGATCCCGTACCGAGGGCGGCAAGGTGTAGGTGGTAAGCTGGGCGTAGCCCAAGTTGGGGGAGCGGCAAGAGCCTGACGGATCAGGCAGGCCATCCCGTTGGGCTTTAGTTGCTGTGTTTGGGGAGCTTGGTAACTCCATGTCCAGCCCAATCAACTTCATTCCTGGCTTTGAGGCTGTGCCAACGCCTAGCCCCAACAACCGGCTCTGGCAATACCTCCAGGCGCAGGATCCCAGCGTTTTTCAGGATATTGCCCGCAATTCTTCTCCAGAAGTGCTAGAGATCTTGGGCTATAACATCCGCAGCCTGCTGGGCAGTCTGCCGTCCGACCAATTTGGCGTTCAAATCGTTACCAACCGTGAAAGTTTGGCAAAGATGCTCTCTGGAGCGATGATGGGGGGCTATTTTCTGCGGGTGATGGAGCAGCGCCTGGCCCTGGAGCAGTCTCTGGGCAACTCACCCGCTGCCATCGACGCCTCCCAGGCCTCCAGCGCGGATCAACCTTCGCCAGCAGAAGGCGAAAGCGCTCAGTAGCCGGGGGCTAGGCTTTGTCGGCCTGCAGCCCAGTCCACCCTCTGGTGCCACCAAGGACAGTCAAGGCATCCCAGCTCAGCCGCCCGCTGCGGCGAATTTTAGTCTGCCCGGATAGCTTCAAGGGATCCCTGACGGCTAAGGCCGCCGCAGAGAGCATTTCCCGGGGCCTCCGCCAGGTCTTGCCCGAGGCAGAGGTGGAGCTGCTCCCCTTAGCCGATGGGGGAGAGGGCACGCTGGAGGTATGGCTAGCGGCGCTAGGAGGCGAGAAGAAAGGCCTATGGGTTACTGGCCCCCTAGGGGATCCCGTCTGGGCCGAGTACGGGGTGGCAGGGAAGTGGGCGCTGCTGGAAATAGCCCAGGTGGCGGGCCTGACCTTGCTACCCCCCGAGCGGCGGGATCCTACCCGCACCACCACCTACGGCTTGGGGGAGTTGGTGCGGGTTGCCTGTCGGGAGCCCGTTGCCGAGATCTGGATAGGGCTGGGGGGATCTGCCACCGTGGATGCAGGAGCAGGCATGGCCCAGGCCTTGGGCTATCGCCTCTTGGATGAAGCGGGGGATTCCCTGGCCTGGGGCGGGGGAGAGTTGGCCCGGCTGGCACGCATCGAGCCACCTGAGCAGCCGGTCTGGCAGGGCAAGCGCATCCGCGGCCTCTGCGACGTGCAAAATCCCCTCACCGGCCCGCTGGGGGCAGCCGCCGTCTTTGCCCCCCAGAAGGGAGCCACCCCCCGGCAGGTGCAGCAATTGGAGCAAGCGCTGCAGCGCTGGGCTGAAGTGGTCAAGCGCGACCTGGGTCGAGCGGTGGAGGGGATCCCTGGTGCTGGCGCTGCCGGTGGGTTAGGAGCAGGGCTGGTGGCCTTTTTGGGGGCCACCCTGGAGTCCGGGATCCAGCTTTTGGCTCAGCAGTTGAACCTGGCGGATCGCATCCGCCGCTCTGATCTCGTGGTCACCGGCGAGGGCCGCTTTGACGAACAGAGCACCATGGGCAAAGTGGTAGGGGTGGTGCTGCAGCAGGCTAGGGCAGCCCAGAAGCCTCTCTTGATTCTCTGTGGCCAGGCCTCCCCCGCCGCCCGCACCGACTTGGCAGTCGAGTCCCACCCCATCCGGGTAGGCGCTCTCTGTGACTGGATCCCGGATGTGGCCGCAGCCCAGCGCCAGGCCAGCCATTACCTAGAGCAGCTGGCTGCTCAAGAGTTGCGGGCCTTTTGCCAGCTATAATGCTTGAATCGTAACTCTAGGAAGCCATGGCCAGAATTGAGTTTTCTCCCGGCATCGAGGAAGTACCCACCCAGGTACGGCTGCTGAAATCCAAGACTGGCAGCCGGGGATCTGCCATTTTTCGCTTCGAGGAGTTGAAGACAGATACGCAAAACATCCTCGGCATGCGGATGATTGACGAAGAGGGGGAGCTAACTACCCGCAACATCACGGCCAAGTTCCTCAACGGGGAATTCAAAGCCCTGGAGGTAGTCTACGACATGGAAACCGAAGCCGAGTGGGAGCGCTTCCTGCGCTTTATGGAGCGCTTCTCGGCAACTCACCAGATGGGCAGGGCCTAGATTCTGCTGGGCTGGTGTTGGGCCTTGGATCCCCTCGCCTCTTCAACCGAGGGCTGCGGTAGCGGGGGGCGGCGCTTGTGCCAGTCAGTGCTCTGCTCGTAGGCATAGGCCACCCGCAGCACCTTGCTCTCTTGCAAGACGTTGCCGATGATCTGCAGGCCAATGGGCAGGCCGTTGGCAAAGCCACAGGGCAAGCTCAGCGCTGGCAAGCCTGCCAAATTGACGGGGATTGTCATTAGGTCGCACAGGTACATGCTCAAAGGATCCTCCCGCTCCCCCGCTTTGAAGGCTGGCGTGGGGGTGGTGGGGCTGACCAATACGTCCACCTTCTCAAAAGCCCTGAGGAAATCCTGCTTGATTAGGGTGCGCACCTTTTGAGCTTTTAGGTAATAGGCGTCGTAGTAGCCGGCTGAGAGGGCATAGGTGCCAAGCATAATGCGCCGCTTCACCTCTGGCCCAAAGCCGCGGGCGCGCGTCTTGCCATACATAGCCAAGAGGGAGTCGGCAGGCTCCCGCAGGCCGTACTTGACCCCGTCGTAGCGGGCCAGATTGGAAGAAGCTTCCGAAGGGGCAATGATGTAATAGGTAGCCAGGCCATAGCGAAAGCTAGGACAGTCGATCTCCAAGATCTCTGCCCCCAGCTCCTCTAGGTGTTGGATGGCCGCTTGCACGGCAGCGCGGGTCTCTTCCCCACACCCTTCTCCCAGCAGGTCGCGGATGACTCCAATCTTGAAGCCTTTGATCTCGGGGATCAGGGCCTGGCTATAGTCCGGGATCTCCACCCTAAGGCTAGTGGAGTCCAGGGGGTCATGGCCGGCAATCCCCTGCAGCAGCAGGGCCACATCCTCCACCGTGCGCCCAAAGGGCCCCACCTGATCCAAAGACGAGGCAAAGGCCACTAGCCCATAGCGGGAGACTAGCCCATAGGTAGGCTTAAGGCCGACCACGCCACAAAAAGCTGCCGGCTGGCGGATCGATCCCCCCGTATCGGATCCCAAGGCCACCACCGCTTGGCCTGCCGCCACCGCTGCTGCCGACCCCCCCGAGGATCCCCCCGGCACCCGCGTCAGATCCCAGGGGTTGGCCGTGCGCTGAAAGGCCGAGTTTTCCGTGGAGCTGCCCATGGCAAACTCGTCCAGATTGGTCTTGCCCACCATCACCATGCCGGCTGCTGCCAGCCGCGCCGTCACCGTCGACTCGTAGGGTGGAATGAACCCCTCCAGGATCCTGGAAGCGCAGGTGGTGGGGATCCCTTGGGTACAGAGGTTGTCCTTGACAGCCAAGGGGATCCCGGCCAAAGGGCCGATCTCCTCCCCGGCGCGGATGCGGGCGTCCACGGCTCTAGCTTGTTGCAGGGCCAGCTCCTCCGTGACGGTAATGAAGCTCTTAAGCTGCGGCTCCAGTTGGTGCAGGCGATCTAGGTATTCGCGGGCAATCTCCTCGGCAGAGCGCTCTTTGGCTACCAACTGGCGGTGGAGGGTGCGGATGACAGACATAGACCAACTTGCAAGGAAGGGCAAATGCCAATTGGAGGGCTTGGGCTACCGCCGTTCCAAAAAGTCGCGGCGCAGATCCCGGATCTCTTGCCGCATCTCTCTCATCTCTTTCGCCATCTCGTCAGTGCGGCGCTCTAGCGCTTCCGTGCGGCGTTCCAGAGCTTCCGTGCGGCGCTCAATAGCCCGGGTGCGCTCGTCAAAGCGATCCAGGGCCTCGCGGAAAAACTGCGCCAGCATCGCCTGCCCCTCGCGCAGCTCTTGAATGAGAAGCTGCTGGTTTTGTTGGACGAGGCGCATCTCTTGCTGAGCAGCTTTCAGCTCTTGCTGGGAAGCTTGCAGTTCCTGGATGGCGCGAATCAACCACTGCTCTTGCTCAGGTGTCATCGCTAGCGGCGCTACAGAACAAAAAACCCTAGCACCCCAAACCCCCCCTCTTTTTGGGAGAGAGACTGGGAGAAAGGGAAATGGAGAGTAGGGAACTCGAATCCCTGACCTCTGCGGTGCGATCGCAGCGCTCTACCAACTGAGCTAACTCCCCGTGCTCTTACTAGGATAACCTGAATCGGCAGCCAAGATCTCCCCCGCCTGCAACTCTAGCTCTACAAAAACCTTTGAGGGCACCCGCTCGGATCCCTTTAGCTCCAGCAGGTCGTACCAGCCTTCATAGAGCAGCAGCAGGCTTACTTTCTCTTCCAAAGGGTCCACAATCCAGTACTCACCAATCCCCAAGACGCAGTACTCCGCCCGCTTGGCCCGGTAGTCTGCTGCCCGGCTGGACTCGCTCACCACCTCCACCACCAATAGCGGCGGCGGGTCTTCTAGACGAATCAACGCCTCTCGGGATCCCATCTCCTGCCACTGCTGCAAAGGCAGCACCACCACATCCGGGATCCGCACCGTATCCCAGCGGTTGCCCCGCGGCGACTGGATCCCTAGGCCGCCCTGGATTGTTGTCCAGGGCAACTGCTGCCGCGCAATCTCTGCCTCGAAAACCTGGCTGAGAAACTTTTGAATCTGCACATGCCGTCCGGTTGGAAGGGCCATAGGAACCAACTCCCCCGCCACCAGCTCATAGCGGGTGTCGCTGCCATCTGAATAAGCAAGGTATTCCGCCAAGCTCAGGCGAGCTGTTGGGGGTGCGGAAACGGATCCCATGGCCAGAGCCATAACTTCTCTGTTGTCATCCTAGACTTCCAAAATAAAACCCCTTAGGAAGAGGGGCTAGAGGTCGCTTGGGCTAGCGCCGTTCCAGAAAGTCGCGGCGCAGATCCCGGATCTCTTGCCGCATCTCTCTCATCTCTTTCGCCATCTCGTCAGTACGGCGCTCCAACGCTTCCGTGCGGCGTTCAATGGCGCGAGTGCGTTCGTCAAACCGCTCGAGGGCCTCCCGGAAGAACTGCGCCAGCATCGCCTGACCTTCCCGCAGCTCTTGAATCAAAACCTGCTGGTTTTGCTGGGCAGCTTGCAACTCTTGGACGGCACGGATTAGCCACTGCTCCTGCTCAGGTGTCATGGCTAGCAGGTGTTGCGGTGCTACAGAAATCATACCGCCCTAAACCTCTCGCTCTGGGAGAGGGGCTGCTCAAAGCAAAACCCCCCTTCCTTAGGAAGAGGGGCCAAGGGTAGGGACGGAAACTCAAGCTCGATCAGTAAAGGGCTTCTTCTTGGTGGGTGATGATGGTGCAGTCAGAAGTAGGGTAAGCTACGCAGGTCAGCACATAGCCCTGGGCGATCTGGTCGTCATCCAGGAAGGATTGATCGCTTTGATCCACGGTGCCGCTCACCAGCTTGCCAGCACAGGTCGAGCAGGCTCCGGCGCGGCAGGAGTAGGGCAGGTCGATCCCTTGTTCCTCCGCCACGTCCAGAATGTACTCGTCGTCCGGCACATCGATGGTGACGTCCAGGCCCCGCTCTTCGTTGATCAACCGAACTTTGTAGACAGCCATCCTGCTTGGGTCTCCAGAAAAAACGTCCACTCCTCATCCTGCCACCCTTCTGCCCCGGGTCAAGCACCATTTTTTGGAGAAGTAGGCAAATCTTCCGGTTTCTTAGGGTCGGAGCGGAGAAACCTTTCCGGCCACGTCACACCTCACCTGCCCTGCTGCCTTGGCCAAGCCTCAACCCCGCCCATTCGAGCAAGCTGATGTTCGTTGTCTGTGACCCAGATCACTCCCTATTGGCCCGGAAAAAGTCGACAACTCTTGCCAAAGCTGCTGCATCTGCCTGTATGATCAGCACAGTGGTACAGACTAGCCACCAAACAGGCGTGTCTGCGTCTCCCCCCGATTGGTTATTTCCAGGAGGCTTAGATTGCCCTAAGCGGGCCAATCGGGTAAGTTAAGGAAAGTGTCTAGCCGAACCCTGCTTTTTTGGTTAAGAGGAGCAACATGAACGGAACAATGCACAAGTGGCTCTTGAAGTCACTGGGGTCTCTGTCTCTCGCTTCCACGGTGGTGATGCTGCCCCTGTTGCTCACCGGTTGCGGTGAAGAAAGCAGCACCGGCACTGTCGCACCCACACCGACTCCTACCCCCACGCCGACTCCTACCCCCACGCCGACTCCCACTCCCACACCCGTAGGCCGCGTCATCAGCATCAGCCCTGCAGATGGGGCGACCAACGTTGCTATTAATACTCGCATTGTCATTCGCTTCAGCGAGCCGGTGCGGGAGGCTCCTTTGGCCCAGGCTCTTAGCATTACTTCCGTAGCGCCGCAAGAGGGGAGGGTGCCGCCGCGAGACATCGCCTTTAACGCCGACCGCACCGAAGTTACCATCACCTTCCGCGAGCCACTGAGCAATGACTCGGTGTATCGGGTTACCATTTCGCGGGCGGTGCCAGATCTGTTTGCCTCAGGGCGCAGTTTGCCGGAAGATTTTGTAGCCACCTTCACCACTGGCAATTTGGCTGTTTCGGGCGAGCCGATTAGCCTGCTGCCGACGCAACTGGCAGCAATTACGCCTGGCGGGCAGGTATTCTCCAACCCAGTTGCGGTGCCAGTGGGCTTTGGCATTCGTCGCGCTAGCCCAGCCGAGAACATCCCAGTGGGGGTTTACACTGACTACCGCGCTGTGCTTTCCTTTCCAATCCCAACCAGCATCCCAGCCAACGCGGTGGTGCAGGAGGCGCAGTTGACGCTGGTGCAGTTGCCCTCCAACGACTCGGCCACCATTCCTGGTTTTGGCGACCGGGGACGGGGCTTCTTCTTCCTGGATCCGACGCCCCACAACCTGCCGGCCAACAACGTGGTGTTCCAGGAAGTGACCTTGGGTGCGCCCAACAACGTGGTTTCCAGCGACTTCTTTGCGCCGGCTTCCAGCCCCACCTTTGTGGCTCTGAGCATCAACGGCAACGTGCTGGGGGGCGATACGTCGGCGGGGCCGCGTACAGCAGATGTGCGACCTGGGGTGCAGCGGGCGGTGTCAGGCTCCCGCTTCTACCAGGTGCGGCTGCAGTGCGCCAGGGAGGTGTGGAACAACCAGGCTACCGCTGCGTTCCCCACTCTCTCCATCTCCGTCTCCACCTCGGTCAGTGGCACGGCCAGTGGAGCTCCTCAGTTTAACGCAGTGGCTCCCGTTGTGTTTCGGTTTACAGGAACCGCCACCGTCGGTGGCTTCCAAGCTGACTCTACCAACCCAGCCACTGCTACGATTACGCTGCTGGCCACCAGCCCCATCACGGTGAGCTTCAGTGCGGCGGGCAGCACCTTCTCGGCCTTCTTGCCCACCACTGCCACGACGATCAGCCAAAACGTTGCCCGGCTGGCTGACCTGGGTATCAACGCACCCATTACATTCACAGCCGCAGTAGGTACTGTTTTCACTACTATTACCAGTACCTTTACCGACAACGCAGGCAACACTGTCACCATTACCCTCCTTACCACCACCACTGACCTCACTGCCACCGCCACTTCCCAGGCAGGCCCTGTCAACCTGACCCTGGTTATCCCCAACCAGACCTTCTCCTACACGGCCAGCGTCTCGGCCAGCTTCAGCACCAGCGCCAGCGTGGCGGGGACGCCAGCTAATGCGGCTGGTTTTGAGATTAGCCAGGGGGCTACGGGCACCTGCCGGGCCGAGTTCGACCGGGAGCCGGCTACAGGCACGGGTGCTGGCCCTATCACCACCGCTCGCGGGCCGCGGCTGGATATCCGCTTCACCATCCCGCGCTAGTGGCTGCCTAGCTGCTTGAAGCACTGCGGGCCTGAGCAATCAGGCCCGTTTTTTTCTCATGGGATCCAGGTAGGTATAGAATCAGGAGCTATGGAGTCTAGGGATCCAGGCCAAGTGACACTCGACACCTTTGTGGCCATCTTGGAAGCGGCCATCCGCCAGCACGAAGCCGGGGATCTGCAGCAGGCGGAAGGGGCCTACCGTCAGGTGCTGGCTCTGCAGCCCGAACAGCCCGATGCCCTCTATTTTCTGGGCATCCTCTGCTACCAGACGGGCCGCCTAGAGGAGGCTGCAGCTCATCTAGCCAAAGCTGCGCAGCTTCGGCCGGATCAGGCCGCTTTTCAGAGCAACTTGGGGGCAGTGTACCAGGCCCTGGGCAAGCTGGAAGCGGCCATTGGCTGCTATAGGCAAGCAGTGGCCCTCCAGCCGGATCACCTGCAAGCCTTCTACAACCTAGGCCTCTGCCACTTTCAACTGGGCCAGTACGACCAGGCTGAGCTGTATTACCGGCGGGCCCTGGCCCTGCAGCCCCAAGATCCTCAGATTTTGACAGATTTGGCCCACATTGAGCGGCAAAAAGGGCGGCTGGCAACGGCCATCGACCATCTAGAGCAGGCGCTGGCGCTAGAGTTTACCCCAGAGCGGGCGCAAGAACTGGCAGAGCTCTGCCGCGAGGCGGGGCAGTTGGAGCGTTCTGTTGAGCTCTATCGCCAGCTCCTGGAGCAGGATCCGCAGCGGCCAGAGCTACACAACGGCCTGGGCCTGACTCTAGCAGAGCAGGGGAAGTGGGAGGAAGCGATTGCCGCCTTCCGGCGGGCGCTGGAGCTGGATCCACAGCGGGTGGAAGCGCACATCAACCTGGGCACTGCTCTATTGGAGCAGGATCAGCCGGAGGCGGCCATCGAGGCCTATCGGGCAGCCCTGGCTCTGCAGCCGGATCGCCCGCGGGTTTACTTCAACCTGGCCACGGCTTTTCGCAAGCTACAGCAGCCGGAACGCGCTTTGGACTACTACCATGTGGCCATTGGCCTGCAGCCAGACTACGCCGAGGCCCATCGCGGCTTGGCCAACCTTCTGTCAGATCGCAAGCTGCGCAAGGTGTTCTCCAATGGACTGCTAGACAGCATGGCCCACCTCAGCCGCGCTTTGGGCGTGCGGCCCGACTTTGCCCAAGCCTACTTTGAGGCCGGCTGCCTGCTGCTGGATCAACTAAGGTTTAAGGAGGCCATCCCCCTGCTGGAGAAGGCGCTGGAGTACAAGCCCGATTTTGCCCTGGCCTACAACAACCTGGGCCTGGCCTACCGCCACCTCAACGAGCCGGAAAAAGAGGAGATCCAGTATCGCCAGGCGCTGGTGCACGACCCGCAACTGGCGGAAGCCTACTGTAACCTGGGGCTGCTGCTGCAGAGCCAACACCGCAACGCCGAGGCTCTGCCAGTGCTGCAGGAGGCGGTTCGCCTCAAGCCGGACTTTGTGGAAGGGCACCGGGCGCTGGGATCCGCCTACAAGGAGTTAAACCGCCTCAGCGAAGCCCTGGAAGCCCTCGAGCAAGCCCTGGCGCTCAAGCCGGACGACCCTTCCACCTACGCCGTGCTGGCAGGGGTTTACCTACAGCAGTGCCGCCACAAAGAGGCCATCCAAGCCTACCGCAAGTCGGCCAAGCTGGCGCCGGGGGTGATCGCCTTCCACGGCAACATCCTCATGGGCTTGCACTACGCTCCCGACTTCGACCCTGAAGAGACGCTGCGAGAGCACAAAAAGTGGGGGGATGCCACTCAGGCTGCAGTGGCCCATCTGCGGCGGCCCTACCACCGGGATCGCGACCTAAAGCGGCCTCTGCGCATTGGCTACATCTCCGGCGACTTCAAGCTGCACTCGGTAAGCATGTTCTTTGAACATGTCTATAACCACCACGACCACGAGCGCTTCCAGATCTACTGCTATTCCAACACACCGCACTCAGACATGGTGACCGAGCGGATGAAAGAGAAGGCCGATGGCTGGCGGGATATCTACAAGATCCGCTCCGACGTGGAAGTGGCCGAGCTCATCCACGAGGACAAGATCGACATTTTGGTGGATCTGGCTGGCCACACCGCCTACAACCGCCTGGGGGTGCTGGCGCTCAAACCTGCCCCCATCCAGGTTACCTATCTAGGCTACCCCAACACCACTGGTTTAACCTTGGTGGACTACCGCATCACCGACGCCTATGCCGATCCGCCGGGCATGACGGAGAAATACCACACGGAAAAGCTGATGCGGCTGCCCAAGAGCTTTCTTTGCTACAACCCTGTGGATATTTTCCCGCCGGTTTCCGAGCTGCCGGCCCTCTCGGCGGGCTACATTACCTTTGGCTGCTGCAACAACCCCACCAAAATTACCCCCAACGTGGTGGCCGTGTGGGCAGAGATCCTCAAGCGGCTCCCTAACGCCCGTATCTTGCTCAAGAACATGCGCTACACCGACAGCAGCGTGCGCGAGATCTTCTGGGGGCACTTTGAGGAGCACGGGGTGGATCGGCAGCGAGTGCATCTGGTGGGGGATCGCCAGAGCATTCCAGAGCACCTCCAGATCTACAACGAGATCGACATTGGCCTGGATCCGTTCCCCTACAACGGCACCACCACCACCTGTGAAACTCTCTGGGGCGGTGCGCCGGTGGTTGTCCTGGCGGGGAATGCCCACGTCTGCCGCGTGGGGGTCTCCATTCTCACCAATGTGGGGCTGCCGGAGCTAGTGGCCCAAACCCCGGAAGAGTATGTGGAGATCGCCGTCAACCTGGCCAATGACCTGGAGCGGCTGCGGCATCTGCGCCACAACCTGCGAGATATGATGGAGAAATCGCCCCTGCGGGATCCCCAAGGCCACGCCCGCGCCCTGGAGCAGGCCTACCGGCAGATGTGGAAAAACCTGGTCGCTAGCGGGCAGTAGCTTTTTCTGCGGATTCTTTGCGAGGGGGAGCAACCCGGTCGAAGATCTCCCAGATTTTGGCGGCAACGGTTGACCAGCTCAGCTCCTTGGCTTGCTCTAGCCCTTTGGCAATGAGGGGAGAGCGCACGGGATAGCTCTGGATGCGCTCTAAAGCGTTGGCCAACTCCTGAAGGGATCCTTGGCAGAGCAAGGTCGCTGCCTCCTCTTTCTGGGCAACACTCCCTTGCCCCTCTCGGTAATGCACCACTGGGCAGCCACAAGCCATGGCTTCCAAAGGACTGCTGGGGCGGAAGGTGGCGTGGAAAATCAAAGCCAGGGCGGAAGAGTAGGCGCAGGCCAGCTCAGGATTGCTGAGGCTGAGGTAACGAATGCCTTCCCGCTGCGGCAGTTGCGCCCTAATAGGATCCACCTGAAGAGGAGTAGGAAAGGCGAAGACTAGCTCGGTGCGGGAGAGCTTTTGGCCTTGCAGGATCTCCCACGCCTGGCTAACGGCTTGAATGCCACGGTAATCAGCCAGCTGTTCGGGCAAAACGGCCAAGAAGAAGGGGCGAGTCAACTGAAACTTGCGGCGAAACTCGGCCATGGCATCGGGAGCAGCCGGCTTGGCCCAGCCCTCAATAGCAGGGTAGACCAGCGAAATCTGATCTGGAGGAATGCCGGGGTAGTAGGTTCTAAGGCCAGCTAGAACCTCATCGGAAAAGACAATGTAGTGGGAAGCAGCTAGGATGGCATTTTTTTTCTCCAGATACTCTGAAGAAAACTGGCTGCCGGCTTCTGCCTCCAGATCGTAAACAAAGGCAATGGAAGGGGTGGAAAGGGGAGTAGTGTAGCCAGTGGAAAGAAACAGGCGTGCCTCGAGTTGGTCGCAGACACTCTGCAAGCCAGTGCGATCTTCTGCGGCTTCCTCGAAACTAAAGCGAGGGATCTCCGAAAAAAAAGTTCCCGGCGGCAGCCAAGTCCGGCCACGGGTGAGCACCACAAACTGCGTCGCCTTCTTTGCCTTCACCCACTCTTCAATGAGGCTTAGCCAGAGATAGGACTGATCTAAAGCTGGCGAGCGGAAGAACCCTCCCGACTGCCATATCACCCCATCGATAACGATCATCCTTCCCCCTCTTAATCTGGTTAAGAGACGTTGAGAGCGGCGAACATCTTGGCCAGGTAGAAGTCTTTGTAGCGCGTCTTAGCTATTTGATCGTGAACGCCTAGAATGAAAGCCACTAGGTCATAGGAGAGGTAAACCTTGTGCAAGACTACTGCCATGGCCAGCCGCTGACGAGCAGAGAGGTGATCTAAGTGCATGAAGTTTTTCACGTAGACATAATCGCACCAGAGGACTTGCGTGTAGGGCCGATAGGTCCTGGCCGAGAAGGGCTTAAGGCAAGCGCCAAAGTTACTCGTCATGCCGTGGAGCAAGAAACCCTGCTCCCTAATGGCAATATCCACGTCACTAAAAAGGGGCTGATTCTTGTAGAGGGGAATGTACTCCACCTCGGTTTGGATGACAGTTACATGCTGTAGGGTTTTGCTGGCACCGCGGATAACATCCGGCTCCGCCCCTTGAACGTCGATCTTGAGAAAGTCCACTTCGCCCAGCTCGGGGATGTCATCCAAGCGGGTAGTCTGGACTTCCTCAACTCGGTTTACCTTGCAAACTTCCGACAGGTTCTCAAAATGCTGCGCCAGATCCTGGTCGGGCTCGTAAAGAGAGGAAGTGTAGCCGACGTTGGTGAAATAGAACTTGCGCCGGGATCCATCCCCAATGAAGTAGGGAAAGTACTGCCGTCTGACCTGGTCGGCGCGGGGAGCCTCAGCCAGAGCCCTAGCATTCAGCTTTTCGCATTCTTCTTTTTGGGGCTCAAATCCTATCACTTGAGCATGCCCTTGCTGAACCAGCTTGTCGAAGTTATCGCCGCCCAGGAGCATTGCCCCTACGTCCACAATCCTAATCAGGGGCATGTCATCGCCGAGGATCTCACTAATCGGGAAAGGCATCTTTTTACTCCAAAGAATGAAAACGGCTAGATTAGACCGGCTTCGCTCACCCAAGAAAACCGACGGGGGTGCACAGCAACCAGGTTGAGCGCAGTTGGCATTTGCACAGAAGCCTGAACAGTGCTCAGATCTTGGATTACTGGGTTATAGACATAAATAAGATAACCCCACTCAGCAAGCAGCTTTGCCGATTCCAAACCGGAAAACTGGCCGGTATTTTGATTATCAAACAAGATCACCGGAGCGCAAGTCTCAATGAGCTTTCTACCGCCCTTCAAAACAGGAACCTCCGCCCCTTGCGCATCGATTTTGACGAGATCAATGTTGGGGCTGCCCTCTGAAATCCATAGCTCATCTAGGGTAACCTGCTGCACCGGACGGGTTTCTTCCACAACCGACATGGGATCCGTGACGATGCGGTTGAAAACGCTGGCCCCTTCGCAAACTAGATAAACCTCGCGAGACTCTTCGCCTACGGCTGCTTCGACAACCTGCACAGTTTGATCGAGCTTGTTCTGGACAACAGTTGCCTGCAAGCACTGCACACATCCCGGCGTAGGTTCAATGGCATAGACTTTCCCAGTTTTGCCCACACAGCGGGCAAAGAGAAAGGTGTAAACCCCAACGTTGGCCCCAACGTCAATGGCGTTCATGCCCGGCTTGAGGATTTGCCGACACAGCTCGATTTCACTTTCAAACCAGCGATCTTGAGCCAGGAGGACGAAGGTCACAATGCTTTTAAGATCTGGCTCTAGCCTTAGCTTGTACCCCTCATACTGAGTCCAAATTTCCATACTGGCCACCGCCTCCGAGGCTGGATCTCCGTTAGGAGGCGTTTCTAACTCTTGCTCTGCTGAATCCGACTCCGCCTTGGAGGGATCCTGCCGCGGAATGTAGCGATCTAGAGCCAGTTGCAGCACTTGCATGGCCCGATCTTTTTGGCCAGGGAAGTGATCCGCTATTTTCTGCAGCAAAAAAGGCCCTTCCGGCTGCGCTTGGGCCGCCGCATTCATGGCAACCACCATTTGCGCCTCTAGATCCTCTGGGTCGATGGCCGCAGCCAGCCGCCAATAGGGCAATGGCTCCGGTCGGTAAACGACTCCGCTGTGGTGGGCTAGCCAACGGGCTAGAGTGTGGAGGTAGCGCTCGCGGGGGCCAAGGCGGGAAGCAGAAGCGGCCTTAGAAGAGCGGCGGGCCTTTTTGCTAGCAGAAGCCAGACGAGGGGGATCCCAAGCCAGCCTGGGCTGGGATCCAGTTAGGCCCAAGCTGGGATCTTCTAGGTAACGCTGGGTCAACAGCCGGGAGAGCAGCTCTTTTCCCTCTTGGAGGGCCGTGTAGTAGCTTCCCAAGGCCAAAAGGGCATGGAGGCGATTAAACTGACAGGGGAGATGATTGGGATCGAGATCCAAACCCTGCCGCCAAGCTGCCAAAGCCAGGGCCCAAGCCGCACGTCGCTCCCGCGAGGTTTTGGCTTGCTGGGCCTTCAGGCAATGAGAGATGCCCAGCTCGTTACATTCATCGGCAGTGGTGGGGATCCCCATGGCTTGGCTGACTAAGCTGCTGGACTATCCTATCACTTTGCCGGAACTCATCCTTCTCTGAAGCAGCAAAAGAGAGGTAGTCTATCTAGGGAAGCAGTGCTGCTTGTTGTTGAGGAGTGTTCATGGTACGCCGTTTCCCCGTCTGGATTGCTGCTGCCGCCCTGGCAGGAGGGATCGCCTGTACGCAGGCAGCTCCTGTGCAGACTCCTGACCAGGTGGTGAGCACTTTCATCGCTGCTGCCGAGAAGGGGGACTGGGGCACGGCAGACAGCTACCTGACGGAGCGCTTCAGCAATGCCCTCCGGCCGGGATCCCTGCCTTCAGCTTGGGGCATGGCGGGGAAAAACGTGCAGGTGCGCAACCAAGAGGTGAGCGGGAAGACGGCCTATGTCTGGGTGGAGGGCACCGACTCGCTGGAGGATGCAGCCCAGCGCCTGGGGCTGGATCCCTTGACGTTGCGCAAGTATTTGACCCAGCCGGATCTGGCGGATCCCACCTATCAGCAGTTGGCCCCGCAACTGGTGGGCCTACGCCTGGAAGGAGACACAGTGATCTCCCGCGTCAAGATCACCCTCTACCAGCAAGACCGCGGCTGGCGAATTGAAGTGTGGCAGCCAGACAAGCCCCCTGCAGAGGGATCCCAGCCGGAAAAGGTAGAAGAGTCGGCGGATCCCAAGCCCTCTCCCTCTCCGACAGAGGCTGGGCAACCTGCCAAAAATCAGCAGTGAAGTGGCGAGGGAAAGGTGCTGAAAAAACCCTGGTTCTTGCTGGCCCTGCTCTTGCTAAGTGGCTGCGGGCAACCCCAAACCGCCAAAGAGACGCTGCAGGTGTTTGTGCAGGCGGCCAACAAGCGGGACTTTGCCACAGCAGAATCCCTGCTGACGCCGCGGCTGTTGAGAGGGATCCCGCCAGGGGCTTTGGATCAATCCTGGCCATCCGCCGAGGAGTTTAATCTCACTTCTATCGAAGAGGTGGGCAATACGGCCATTTTCCGGGTGGAGGCAATCCTGAAGCCAGAAGCGGTGGTGCCGACTTTGCGTTTCCAGTTCACTGCCGAGGAGCTGCAACGATTTTTAACAGAGCCGGATCGGGAGGATCCCCGGTTTCGTCCTTTTCGCTCTCAGTTGGGCTTCTACGAGCCTTTGCCGGAGGGTCGGCTGCGCGCAGTTATGGAGGTTACCCTCTATCGCCAGGCTCAAGGGTGGCGGGTAGAGCTAGCCCGTCTGCAGCCTCTAAATACGAAAGTTCTCTATGAGCCGATCAAGCTGGCGGAAGAAGTGCAGTTTTTCCAACTGACCGGAACGGTGCGGCTGATAAATCGCAACGAGGGCTGGATTGGGGTCAACTTGGAAAAAGTCAGCCCCAGCTTGGAGCGCTACGCGGGCACGTGGGTCTCGGTGGTTCCTGCTGAGGAGGTGCAAGTGACTCGCCTTGGCCGCTCTGCCAGCTGGCTGGAGCTGCGCCCAGGGGATGAGGTGGAGATGGAGGGCAAGGTGCGCTTTGCTGTCAATGCCGACGCCAAAGGACGGATCCCAGCGGCCATCCGGGCTGAGCGCATCCGGGTGGTGCAGGCCGCCAGCTCTTCTCCCTGAACCTAGCGCAAAGGCGAGTGCAACAACACCACCAGCCGCTCTTCCAGGAACTTGAGGTTGGCCACCACTTGGTTAAAGGCCTCCTCGGGAGTCCAGTCCATGAGATCTAGGGCCTTGGCCGCCAGGGCCTGTACAGGAACAGGCTCTTCTCCAAAAACATCGATCAACCAGCGCACCGAGAAGGGATCGATGACAATGTTGCCTTCAGACCCCGGCCAGCCGTTGATGTTGACCGGGCCATTGTCGCGGATAGCATTCTCGAAGGCAACTCTGGCATTGAGCCGCAGCAACAGGGGGTGGGCTTGCACAGATCCCTCCCGCCATTCTTCTGGCGTAAAGGGAGGTGCTGGACTGGGGCGTGGGTGGCCGCACCAAAAATCAATCAGCCGGGTTAGGTTGGGAAAGATCAGCTCGATAAAGTGCAGCAGCTCCTCTTGGCTGAGCTTTTTAAGGTGGCGTAGGGTATAGGGAACCGGCTTGGTGAGGACTCGCTCCAGCTTCCACTGCTGCCAGTTGACCATGCTGATGAACTCCAGCCCGGCCTGGCGCAGCATCTCAAACACCTGGGGCACCGTAAAGCCTTTGTCGCTGCGCAGCAGGAAGTTGGCCAGGATCCCGTTGGTGGTTTTGATGGCGTCCCCCTTCCAGTGGCTTTTGACGAAGCTGCCCTCGTGAAGGGCATCCATCAGCTCCCTGAGGATGGGGACAGCCTTGGCAGCGGGCTCGTCCATCACCCCCAGCAGCTCCATGGCATTTTGCATGTTGAAAATAAACTGCCGCTGATAGAGGCTGTGGACATTGGTGCGGATAATCCCCTCTGGCTTTAGCACCTGGCGCATGCCTTTGAGCCCGGCCACCGGATCCTCTAGCAGGTAGAGGACGTCGTTGCAGGCGATGAAGTCGAACTGTTGCCCCAGCGCCCTCATATCGGTGATATCCATCACCTCGAAGCGCACATCCGGGATCTGGTGAAACTCAAGGCGCTGCCGGGCTATCTCCAGCGACTTTGGCGAGATATCCACCCCGACAAAGGTAGCACCTGGATTGGCCGTGGCTAGAACCAGCGTTTCCCAGCCGGAGCCGCAGCCGGCGTTGAGCATCACTTTGCCCTCGGGCTTGACCACCTTGCGATCTCGCACGTAGTAGGCGGTGGTGTAGCTGTTGGCAAACAGGGCAAAGGTATCCGTAACCGTCTGCTCAATCGGGACATTCGGGTAGGGAAATTCGTCAAACTGCGCCTGAACCAAGCGGGACGTCGATTGCTCCGGCATAGGGATCCCTGCCTCTGTAGGACTGATTAGGATTCTAAAGCGATTCCAGGGTTTAACCTAGGCGCTGCTCGGTTTCGGGATCGAACAGGTGGAAGCGCTCCATGTCGAAGATCACTTCCGCCCACTGGTTGACGCGCAGCTGGGTACGGGGATCCACGCGGGCAATAAACTCCTGCTCGGCCAGGATCCCTTCTCGGTCGCTGGTGCTGAGATAGAGGATTACTTCATGGCCCACCAGCTCCGTTACCGAGACCTTAGCCCGCACCGGGGCAGGTTGGATCCCTGGGGGTTGGTAGTGGGGATCGTGGATGTTTTCTGGGCGGATGCCGAAGATGACCGACTTGCCGACGTATTGCCAATAGGGCTCTGCCTGGTGGGTCGGGATGGCCACGCGGAAGGCGCCGGTATCGATCCAGAGGGTGCCCTCCTGTTCCCACAGCTTGGCCTGGAAGAAATTCATGGCGGGGCTGCCGATGAACCCGGCCACAAACAGGTTGGCAGGGCGGGTGTAGAGGGTGTGGGGGGTATCCACCTGCTGCAGGCGGCCATCCTTCATGACGGCGATGCGGTTGCCCATGGTCATGGCCTCCACCGGGTCGTGGGTAACGTAGATAAAGGTGGTGCCCAGTTGCATGTGCAACTTGCTGATCTCAGCCCGCGCCTGTACCCGCAGCTTGGCATCCAAGTTGGAGAGGGGCTCATCCATCAAAAACACCGCCGGATTGCACACGATGGCCCGCCCGACGGCAACCCGCTGCCGTTGCCCACCCGAAAGTTCCTTGGGCTTGCGGTTGAGAAGGTGCTCGATCCCAAGGCGCTTGGCCACCCCCCTAACCCGGCTTTCGATCTCCGCCCGTGGCAGGCCGCGCAGCTTGAGGCCAACGGCCATGTTCTCGGCCACGGTCATGTGGGGGTAGAGGGCATAGGATTGGAAGACCATGGCGATATCCCGATCCTTGGGGGGACATCGTTCACCCGTCGATCGCCAATGTAGATGGAGCCGGCGCTCACTTCTTCCAAGCCGGCCAGCATGCGCGGGGAGGTGGTTTTGCCGCAGCCGGAGGGGCCGACAAAGACGAGAAATTCCCCGTCTTCGACGGTGATGTTCAGGTCATGGACGGCGGTGGTGTCTCTGTAGCGCTTGGTAACGTGTTCGTAGGTAACGCTGGCCATGCTCTCAACCTTGGCTCCGTTGCGCACTCAAACCCTATCCAAAGCGGCGGGCAAAAGTCCAATGGGGTTCGGTTTAAGTTCGCTAGGGAAGGCTGGGGATCACTGCAGCGAACCCGATTTATTCCTGCTTGAAATGAGCGCAAGCTGAAAAACCAAAACGCAAAAAAGGACTAAAAAAAAGGGTAGGCGATGAGCCTACCCCTATGGGATCTTTTTTCCTCATGGAAAATTGCCTAACCTCAGAGCAGCTTCAGCTACGCCCATCAGGAGACAACGCTCACTTTGACCACTTGGGCTTTTTCAGAGTCGGCCTTGGGCAAGGTGAGGGTGAGGATCCCATCTTTGTATTCGGCTTTCACCTGGTCTTGCTTGATCCGGCTGGGCAGCGGGATCACCCGTTGGAAGCGCCCGTAGCGGAACTCGCTGCGGGTTACGCCTCTGTCCTCGGAGCGTTTCTCAAAGCGCCGCTCGCCGCTGATGGAGACTGCCTCCGCCGTTGCTTGGATATCCAGATCTTGGGGGTTCAGGCCGGGCAGCTCCAGCCTCAGGGTAATGGTCTCCGGATCGTCGTGCATTTCCACCGCCGGCACGAAGGCAAACGCCTCGGTCTCCGTAGGACGAGCCATCAGCCGGTCAAACATCCGGTTCATTTCCCGTTGAATTTCGTCAATTTCCCGAAAGGGATCCCAGCGAACAAGGGCCATATCCACCCACCTCCTGTTGATTTTCTTTAAGCTTTGCCTCGGAGACTTTAGCATAGCCTCCGTACATCAGCCTAAGCCGTCTGGCCCAATCAAGGTGTAGAGTTTTCTAGAAATCTGTTGGGGTATTTCCCCTACGAAAAGCAAGCAAAAGCCCTTAGGGCTCTGAACGCCGATAGGGGCGGTGGGAGCTTGTTTGCAACCACAGGCTCAGGCCAGTAGCTACCATAACCAACAGACCCAGTCCGTTTAAGAACGGGTAAACCCCCTGCAGATCGAGGGGGCCCCACTGCCCTTTGTGGATTTGGATGAGCCAGGAGTAGTCGAAGTTTCCGGTGAGGCGGGCCATTTGATAGAGGGATCCCGTTACCACCGTTACCAGCAAGGGCAAGGCCACGATAGGGGCCAGGGCACGGTGGATGCGGCGGAGGATTCTTTGACTGAGGGCCATTAGGCTTGCTCCCAGGTAAGCGCCACCATCCTGCCATGGTAGCAGGCTCGACGCCTTTGCCCCTCTGCTCAAGACTGGATCCCCACCGCCTCTTCCAGCTTGGGCATTTGCTCTCTGGGGATGACCCGTCCCTCGTCCTCAAAGCCAGGGATCTCGTGGAAGTTGAGGTAGCGGTACACTTCGCCGGCAAAGGGCTGGATCTTGGTGGCAACGATCTGCCGGTATTCCTCCACCGTTGGGATCCGCCCCAAGAGGGCGCAGACAGCAGCCAGCTCGGCGGATCCCAGGTAGACCCGTGCGCCTTTGCCCATGCGGTTGTCAAAGTTGCGGGTGGAGGTGGACATGACGGTGGCTCCATCGGCCACGCGAGCCTGGTTGCCCATGCACAGGCTGCAGCCAGGCATCTCTGTTCTCGCTCCAGCAGCGGCAAAGATGCTGTACACCCCTTCAGCACGCAGTTGCGCCTCGTCCATGCGCGTGGGGGGACAGATCCACAGTTGGCGCACCTTAACCCGCCCCTGGCCTTCCAAGATCTTGGCAGCGGCGCGGTAGTGGCCAATGTTGGTCATGCAGGAGCCAATGAACACCTCGTCAATGTGGATGGGCGTATCGGGGTTGCCGGCCGCGTGCTGGGCGTGGACTTCGCTCAGAGTCATTACTTTATCGGGATCGTTGGGGGCGCAGACAATTGGCTCGGTGATGGTGTTGAGATCAATCTCAATGACAGCGGCGTATTCGGCGTCGGGATCCGCTTCCAGCAGGGTGGGGTTGGCCAGCCAGGCCTCCATCTTGGCAATGCGCCGCAGCAGGGTGCGGGCGTCCTGATAGCCGCGGGCAATCATGTTTTTCAGCAGCACCACGTTGGAGCGCAGGTACTCGGCAACGCTCTCAACGCTTAGCTTAATGGTGCAGGCGGCGCAGTTGCGTTCCGCCGAGGCGTCGGTAAACTCGAAGGCTTGCTCCACCTTCAGATTGGGCAGGCCCTCGATTTCCATAATTCGCCCAGCGAAGACGTTTTTCTTGCCCTGCTTCTCGACGGTAAGCAGCCCCCGCTGGATGGCCACGTAGGGAATGGCGTGAACAAGGTCCCGCAGAGTAATCCCAGGCTGCAATTCCCCCTTAAAGCGCACCAGCACCGACTCCGGCATGTTGAGGGGCATCACCCCCATGGCCGCGGCAAAGGCCACCAGACCCGATCCAGCCGGGAAGGAGATGCCCAGAGGAAAGCGGGTGTGGGAGTCGCCCCCCGTGCCGACGGTATCGGGCAGGAGCATGCGGTTGAGCCAGGAGTGGATGATGCCATCGCCTGGCCGCAGGACAACCCCTCCCCGCGAGGCAAAGAAGTCGGGCAGCTCTTTGTGGATTTGGATGTCCACCGGCTTGGGATAGGCGGCGGTGTGGCAGAAGCTCTGCAGCACCAGGTCGGCGCTAAAGCCCAGACAGGCCAGCTCCTTGAGCTCGTCGCGGGTCATGGGGCCAGTGGTGTCCTGGGATCCCACGGTGGTCATCAGGGGCTCGCAACTCGTGCCAGGGCGCACCCCTGGTAGCCCACAGGCTTTGCCCACGATTTTCTGGGCCAGGGTATAGCCTTTGCCCGTGTCGGGGGGCGGGGTGGGGCGGATAAAGAGAGGAGAAGGATCCAGCCCCAGGGCCTGGCGGGTTTTGTCGGTGAGGGCCCGGCCAATCAAAAGGGGGATGCGGCCCCCGGCCCGCACCTCGTCCGGCAAGGTGACAGGACGCAGGGAAAAGCTGGCGAGAATTTCGCCCGTCTGGGAGCGGATCACGCCCTCGTAGGGATAGATCGTGACCACCATGCCCGTCTCCAATGGGGAGACATCGCACTGGATGGGCAGAGCGCCCGCATCCTCGGCGGTGTTGAAGAAAATCGGTGCAATCGTGCCCCCCAGGATAACGCCCCCGGTCCGCTTGTTGGGCACATAGGGAATGTCGTGGCCAATGTGCCAAAGGAGGGAATTGAGGGCGGACTTGCGGGAGGATCCCGTGCCCACCACATCCCCCACAAAGGCCACCGGATGGCCGCGGCGCTTGAGCTCAGCAATGGCAGCTATGGCCCCCGGTGCCCGCGACTCCAACATGCTCTGGGCGTGAAGGGGGATGTCTGGGCGGGTGGTGGCGTGGGCGGCAGGGGAGAGGTCGTCGGTGTTGATTTCGCCGGCAACCTTGAACACCGTGACGGTGATGGCCTCAGCTAGAGGCGGCTTGGCAGTAAACCACTCCCCAGCGGCCCAGGATTCCAGCACCTGCCGCGCATAGACGTTGCCGGCCTGGCTCAGCTCCAGTACGTCGTGAAAGGCATCGAAGACCAGCAGCGTGTGGCTGAGGGCGCGGGCCGCCGCCGCCGCGATCTCCTGCCGCCTATCCTGCAGCAGCTCCAGCAGTACCTGGACGTTGTAGCCCCCCAACATCGTGCCCAGGAGCTCCACTGCCCGCAAGGGAGGAATGAGGGGGGAGCGCACCTCCTCCTTGGCCACAGCGGCCAAAAAGCCGGCCTTCACATAGGCTGCCTCGTCCACCCCCGGCGGGACGCGCTCCGTGAGGAGGTGCAACAGAAAAGCCTCCTCTCCAGGCGGGGGATCCTTAAGCAGCTCGCACACCTGGCTGGTCTGGGCGGCATTCAAGGGCAGTGGCGGGATCCCTTGCGCCGCACGGGCGGCAGCGTGTTGGCGGTACTCAGCCAGCATGAGGATTCCTTGGGTCACTGACGCAGGCATTATTCTACCGCCAGAAAGAACCCAGCCCTCCTCAAGAGAGCTCCGCCAACAGCTCCTTTTGGTATAGGCCAATACAAGCTTGGATTAACTCGTCCAGCTCCCCTTCCAAAATTGGCTCGAGCGGGAAATTTTGGTTGAGGCGGTGGTCGGTAACCCGATTGTCCTTGTAGTTGTAGGTGCGAATTTTTTCTGAACGGGCTCCTGTTCCTACCTGCATGCGGCGGGCGGAGCTAATGGAGGCCTGCTGCTCGCGCAGCTTCATCTCGTAGAGCTTGGCCCGCAAAATCTGCATGGCCCGCTGCCGGTTTTGCAGCTGGGAGCGCTCCTCGGTGCAGAAAACCCGGATCCCAGTGGGCTTGTGGAAAAGATCCACCGCTGTTTCCACCTTGTTCACGTTTTGTCCCCCTGCCCCGCCGGAACGCGCTGTCCTAATCTCGATATCTTTGGGATCGATGACCACCTCCACCTCGTCCGCTTCTGGCATTACCGCTACCGTGGCCGTCGAAGTGTGGATGCGCCCCTGGGCTTCCGTGATGGGTACCCGCTGGACCCGGTGCACACCGGCCTCGAACTTGAGCTTGCTATAGACTTGATCGCCGCGGATTTCCAGGATGGCCTCTTTGTAGCCGCCCATGTCGCCCTCAGAGAGGCTGACCAAGCGCACTGACCAGCCCATCTTCTCGGCGTAGCGGGTGTACATGCGGGCTAGATCAGCTGCCCACAGGGCTGCTTCCTCTCCCCCAGTGCCAGCGCGGATCTCCAACATGATGTTCTTTTCGTCGTTGGGATCCCGGGGCAGCAGCAGCAGGGTAAGCTTTTCCTCCAGTTGCTCCTGACGGGCGCGCAGCTGCTCCAGCTCTGCCCTTACCATTGCCTCCAGCTCCGGGTCAGAGGCCGCCTCGCGCAAAAGCTCCTCCGTCTGCTTGAGGTCGCGAGTTAGCTTTTGCCAGTCATGGAAGGCCTGCACCGTTGCTTCTAGGGAGGAGCGGGCCTTGGCGATTCGCTGCAGCTCCGCAGGGTCTGTCGCCACCTCGGGATCCGCCAGGCGCACCGTCAGCTCCTGGAAGGTAGCTTCGACGTTTTTGAGCTGCTCGATGAGTTGAGCAGAAGCCATAGGTCTAAGTCAGCAAGAAACCCAAGCCGTCCTGAGCAAGGCAAGGGAAAGCTCTACTGGGCTTTCTTGCCACTGCTCATGCCGTACTTGCGCATGAACTTCTCCACTCGCCCTTCGGTGTCGATGATCTTTTGGGTGCCGGTGAAGAAGGGGTGGTTGCCAGACCAGACTTCAACCCTGAGCTCTGGCTTGGTGGATCCCACCGTCATGACCACCTCGCCGTTGCAGATGACTTTGGCCTCGGGGTACCACTGGGGGTGAATGCCTTTCTTGGGCATGAGAGCCTCCTCCCTGGGTGGATATAAGCCTGTAATAAATGTCTATCAACCCAATACCTACCGCCGCAATGCCGGCCCTTACCGCTTCGAGTACTGAGGAGCTTTGCGGGCTTTGCGCAAGCCGTACTTCTTGCGCTCCACAGCGCGGGGATCGCGAGTTAGGTAGCCCTCGGCCTTGAGGGGGCCGCGGTTGGAGGGATCCAGCTGGCAGAGGGCGCGGGCCACCCCGAGCTTGATGGCATCGGCCTGGCCGTGGAGGCCGCCCCCATGGGCTCGCGCCAAGATGTCGTAGGAGTTCTCCAGGCCAAGGAGCTCCAGCGGCGCCTTGACGCTGGCCAGGAACGCCGCCTGGTACTGCAGGTACTCCTCGCCAGGCCGGTCGTTGATGATGATCTTGCCCGTGCCAGGAACCAGGCGCACGCGAGCAATGGCAGTTTTGCGGCGCCCAGTTCCCCAGTAGACGGCTCGCGGGTTGCTGGCTGTCTGGGTCATGCTTGGGCTCCTGGGATCGTGTGGATGGGATAGACCTGTGGCTGCTGGGCCTCGTGGGGGTGGTGGGGGCCGGCGTACACTTTCAGCTTGGTAAATTGCCGCCGCCCTAGGCGGGTGTGGGGCAACATCCCCTTCACCGCTTTCTCAATCACCCGCTCTGGCAGGCGGGCTTGCAGTTGGGCAAAGGTCTCCACCTTCATCCCGCCGGGACGGCCAGAGTGGCGGCGGTAGAGCTTTTGGGTGCGCTTTTTGCCGGTAACCACCACTTTCTCAGCGTTGATGACGATCACGTAGTCCCCCGTATCCAGGTGGGGGGTGAAGTTGGGCTTGTGCTTGCCGCGCAAGAGGTTGGCCACCACTACCGCTAGGCGGCCAAGGCGCTGGCCAGCTGCATCAATTACGTACCAGCGCGGGGCTAAGGTGGAAGGGGTAGGAAGGGGAGTCTTGTTCATGGCAGCTAGGAGAGAGAAGGGACAAGAGAAAGAACACCTGCCGGCCAAGAAAGGGATCCCCAGAAGGGCAAGGAGGGAGGAAAGCGTTGGCCAAAGGGATCCCTAGCATAGCCCACATCCAACAGGCACAGGCCCTGTGGAGGGGCGCTGTAGCGGGTGCGCATCTGGCTCCAGTCGTTGTGTTGCCAGAGGTGGACAAATTGCTGGGGGCTGAGCTCGCCCCGGCCCACCACCTCGAGAGACCCCACCAGCAGCCGCATCATCCGGTAGAGGAAGCCGCTGGCCTGCACTTCGATGCTGATGAGATCCCCTACTCGCTGGCAGAGCACCTCCTCCACCCGCACCCACGAGTGCGGTCGATCGGATCCCCGCCGGCGGAAGGCTTCCAGGTTGTGCTCCCCCAAAAGGGAGCGCAGCGCCTCGGCCATTGGCTCCACCTGCAAAGGCCAGCGCACTTGCCAGCTAAAGGGCCGCCAGAACACATCTGGGCGCTCGCGATTGAGAATGAGGTAGCGGTAGCGGCGCCACCTGGCGGAAAAGCGGGCATGCCAGTCCTCGGACACAGGCGCTGAAGCCAGTACCACTATATCTTCCGGTAGGCAGTCGTTGAGCACCCGTGCCCACTCCGTGGGCGGAATGCCGCAGGTGGTGTCGAAGTGAGCTACTTGGCCAGCCGCATGTACCCCGGCGTCGGTGCGCCCTGCTCCGTAGAGGGTAACGGGGTGCCCGGCCCGCGAGGCAATGGCCTCCTCTAGTACCCCTTGTACGGTGCGGTGGCCCACCTGCCGTTGCCAGCCGCGAAAGTCCCTGCCCAGGTACTGAATCTTTAGGGCAATGCGACGGCTTTGCATGAAGCCTACACCAACTCGATGACGGCCATTTCTGCCCCATCGCCCCGCCGGCGCACGGTGCGCAAGATGCGGGTGTAGCCTCCCGCTCGATCTCGGTAGCGCTCGGGCGCCTGCTCAAACAAGGATCGCACCAGATCCTTGTCGTAGATGTAGGCCAGGGCCTGCCGCCGCGCTGCCAGGGAGCCGTCCTTGGCTAGGGTAATCATCTTCTCGGCTGTGGCCCGAACAGCTTTGGCGCGGGCTTTGGTGGTAACAATTCGCCCTTCCCGTAGCAAGGCCGTGGTCAGGGCCCGCAGCAGAGCCTTGCGTTGGTCAGCAGGCTTGTTGAGGTGAGGGGTACGACGGCGGTGGCGCATGGTAGCCTCTGTTTTTTGTCCTCGAGTTTCAGGCAGCTTGGGGTTTTGAGCCCCACCCTGGGCAGGCTAGGTTCTGCTCCTTTCGCGGGGCAGCGTCAGGCCAAAGCGATTTTTCAAAGCTTGCACCACCTCTTCGGCGGATTTCTGGCCAAAGTTTTTGATCTCCAGCAAATCTTCCTCGGTATGGAGCAGCAGATCCGCCAGAGTGTGGATCTGGGCCCGCTTGAGGCAGTTGTAGGCCCGCACCGAGAGCTGCAGCTCCTCGATGGGGATTTGGTTTTTCTGGGTGTCCTCTGCTGGCTGGGGGGCTGCTGGGGTGTCAAAGCTAACCTCCTGCAGCGGCGAGAACAGACCTACCAAAATGCGAGCTGCTTGGCTAAGCGCTTCCTGGGGAGTAAGGCTGCCGTTGGTCCAGATCTCCAGAACTAGGCGATCTTTTTCCAAAGACTGCCCCACCCGGGCTGGCTCGACGGTGTAGTTGACCTTGCGCACCGGCATGAAGACGGAGTCAATTTGGAGAAAGTCAATGGCCATGGATTTGCTGTCGGCGTAATCGACGGCGCGATAGCCCCGTCCACGGCCAATCATGAACTCCATCTCCAGGATGGCTCCCTCTGCCAGCGTGGCAATGTGGTGACGGGGGTTGATCACCTCTACGCCGCTGGGCAGCTGCAGCTTTTCAGCGGTCACTTCCCCCGGCCCCTGGGCTACTAGGCGGCCCACCTGCGGCTCAGGGGAGCTGGAGCGCAGAACCAGCTCCTTCATGTTGAGCAGGATCTCCATCACGTCTTCCCGCACCCCGGGCACGGTGGAAAACTCGTGGCTTACCCCGGCAATGCGTACGGCCGTCACTGCCGTGCCTTCGAGGTTGGAAAGCAGCACCCGGCGCAAGGCGTTGCCTACCGTGATCCCCTGACCGCGCTCCAGCGGCCCCAGGGCAAATTTGCCGTAGTAAACACCATTGGCTTCCTGATGGGATTCGAGGCACTCAGTTTGATAGGGAGCAGCACTGGCTGCTGCTTTGCTGGTTGAATGGTGGAGGGTTCGGCTGGTTGGCATCATGGCGTAGCCCTGTCTGTCTGGCTAGCTATGCGTTGGAGAAGGTAGTCCCCCTCTGGTGCTGGGGGCTAGGATTCTAAAAACAAGCTCTTGGCTTCCCTAAAAGTCGGGATCCTAGACGCGCCGCCGCTTGGGAGGCCGGCAGCCGTTGTGGGGAATGGGAGTGATGTCGCGAATGAGGGTGATTTCTAGGCCTGCCGCCTGGAGAGCTCGAATGGCTGTCTCTCGACCGGCTCCGGGACCGCTGACCATGACCTCAATCTGCCGCATGCCGTTCTCCATGGCTTGCCGCGCTGCGCTCTCTGCTGCCACCTGAGCGGCAAAGGGAGTACCCTTCTTGGCACCTTTGAATCCAGTAGAACCTGCCGAAGCCCAACACACGACGTTGCCGTTGGGATCGGTAATGGTGACGATGGTGTTGTTAAAGGTGGACTGGATGTAGGCCACGCCGTTGGGGATATTTTTCTTGACCTTGCGTCCGCGCCGTTGCTGCTGAGCCATGACCTCTGCGTCCTTGTTGACTTAAAGTAAGGTGTGCGGAGATTGGGGGGAACAGGACTTACTTCTTGGCTGGCGGTTTCTTCTTGCCAGCTACCGTTTTCCTAACTCCTTTGCGGGTGCGGGCGTTGGTGCGGGTGCGCTGGCCACGCACGGGCAACCGCAGGCGGTGGCGCCGACCTCGGTAGGTGCCGATGTCAATGAGGCGCTTGATGTTCATCGCCTCCTGACGGCGCAGATCCCCCTCCACTTGGTACTCGTTTTCCACCACAGCCCTTAGGGCGGCTATCTCCGCGTCGGTGAGGTCGCGGGTGCGGGTATCGGGGTTGATGCCCGTCTTGGCCAGAATTTGGCGGGAGCGAGTTAGCCCAATGCCGTAGATGTAGGTGAGGGCAATCTCAATTCGCTTGTCTCGGGGGATGTCAACGCCCGCAATTCGTGCCATGGTTAGGGGTACCTTTCCAACAAACTCAAGTAAACTGGCTTCCTAAAGTTGAGTTGTTGCAGTCGGGAAGCGTCTTGCCAAAGGCATGGCTTAGGCTGCACCAACTGCCCCTTGTCTCTAGCGCTGCCTCACTCCTCCGTCCCCTACTTTTACCCTTGCCGCTGTTTGTGCTTTGGGTTGGCAGGACAAATGACCATCACCCGGCCACGGCGGCGAATGACTCGGCACTTTTCGCAGATTCGTCGGACGGAGGGCCGCACCTTCATGGCTATCCTGCCAAAACCAGCGAATATCCATTCTAAGGTCACCGGGACAAGCTGTCAAAAATCGTTTGGGCTTTCTCGGTGGGTTGGCTATGCTGGTTGGGCAAAGGAGCAGAGCAGGGCTGGGGATCAAATGCGCTGGCAGTGGCTGGTTGTGGTGGGCGGCCTGCTGGGCCTGGGATCTGCAGTTTGGGCCCAGGAAATGCCGGTGGCCTCTCAAGACGCTGCCGGGCCCCTGACGGTGGAGAAGTTGTTACCCCTGCCCAGCTCGGCGGATCGCATTGACGGCGTGCCGGAGCGGGGGTGGCTGGCGGTGGGGCTGCTGGAAGCCCAGGCGGTAATGCTGCTGGAGGGGTCGAGCGGGGATCCCCTGTGGCAAGTGGCGGTGGGCTTTGCCCCCAGCGTGGTGCGGGTGGATGCGGCCCGGCAAGTGGTCTATGCCTCTGGCCTCGAGGCTCCTGGGGTGGTGGCCCTCGATCTGCTCACGGGGGATTTGCTCTGGACTTATGGGCTGCCGGCAGGAGTCTTGGATATGGCTGTAGATCCTGCCAGGGGACGGGTTTTTGCCTCCCTGCCCGCCGCCCAAAGCTTGGCGGTGATCCATTGGGGGGAAGCGGATCAGCCCCAGGCTCGCCACTTGCCGCTGCCCGGCCCTCCTTTGGCTTTGGCCTATGACGTCCGGCAGGGAGTGGTATTTGTGGGCCTGGGTGGTGGGGATCCCCTCAGTGTGCTGGTGGTCAACCCCGACAATGGCGAGCTGCTGGCCCGCTGGCGCGGCGGCCATACTCCAGAGGCGATGGCTCTGGATGCCCAGCGGCAACGCCTGGTGGTGCTCAACTCGGGTAGCCAAGAGCTGACCGTGCTGGATCTGAGCCGCAGCGGCAAGCTCCTGCAGCGAGTTGGCCTAGATTGGCGGCCGACGCGGCTGGCCCTTTCCCCCGATGGGCGCTGGGCCTACGTGAGTGCCCGCAGCAGCGACCGCCTGCAAATTGTGGATCTAGAGGCGGGGCGACTGGTTACCTCCCTACGGCTGGAGAGACAGCCGGCAGGCTTGGCGATGCTGGGCGATGGGGATCTGTGGGTGGTGGCGGCAGGGATCCCAGCTCTGCGCCGTCTAGAAGCGCAAGTGGGCAAGAGCAAGACGGAGGCCCGCCAGGAGGAGCTTCCCTCTGCAGGCCAGCGCGGTGTGGTGACGGGACGGGTGCTGGATATTGCCGGCCAGCCTGTCCAGACTGGGGTTGTCCGCCTTGCTGCCACTGCCACCCAACCCCAACAGACAGTTCCCATTGCCGCCGACGGCACCTATGTCTTGCCAGAGCTGCCGGCGGGGCTGTACCTGGTGGATGTGGAGGTGCCGGGGTTTCCCCCCACTAGCACCCAGGTGGAGGTGCGGGCTGGTTTTGTGTCCACCCAAAACATTCGCCTGCCGCCAGGGCAGCCGGCCCACCAGCCGGAGGGCATTGGCCTGTTGCCGGATGAGCCGGTTTACTCGGATGAGCTGGCCCGGCACCTCAGCGTTGCCCTTCAGGAGCTGCAGCCACAGCGGCCCGTGATCCTCCTAAAGGGACCGCTAGGGCCAGATCCCCGCTTTGAGCCGCTCCTGCCACTTGTCCAGGGCCTAACCTTGTTGGATCGGGATGAGCGCTACACCGCCGACTTGGCCAAGCTGAAGGCCATCGGCGACGCCCTCGGCTTGCGCTACATTCTCCTAACCCACCTGCAAATCTCGCGGGATTACAACCGACAGGGCAGCCCGCTGCTGAATATGGCCCTGCGCTTGCTGGCGCCGGCAATCCCGGTGGAGATCCCCAACTTTACCCCCAACCAGCTGCGCAGCCGTGGCGTAGTGGTGGTGGTGGACTTGCAGAAGGATCGGCCAGGGGATCGGGCTCGCTACTACGAGGCCTATGGGCGGGATGACGTGGGCGGGGAGCCGCTGTTTGAAGATGCGGCGGCGGGCCTGTTTCGGCTGCAGGTGCGCAACATGGTGCCTCTCTTTATCCAGCAATGGCAGGCCAATAACCCCTTTGCTGGGTAAACTACCCCACGGCTAAATCTGGGGGCTGCCGCGCCGCCTCCTTCAGTGAGGAGCTTGCCTGTGGAGAACCCCCTGCAATTGGCGGACGTCGTCATGGCTGTTCTCGTTTTCCTTTTCTCGCTGCAGCGCAGGATTGGCCTGGGTAGCTTGGCACTTGGCAGTTGGCTAGCCCTGGCTGCGGAAGTCTCGGCCCAGGCTCTGGCCACCCCCCCTCTCCCTTTGACGGCCTTGTTTCCCCAGCGGAACCAGGTAAAATCCCAGGCGCGTCTGGTGGGGCAGGTGAGCAACAGCCTGGGGCAGCCGGTGGCCGGGGCGCAGGTGCACTTAGAGGGCTTGGAGAACCTCGCTCAGCCCATCCAAACGGACGAGCAGGGCGCCTTCGAGCTCAACCAAGCCCCGGCTGGGCGCCGGCTGCTGACGGTGTGGCACCCCGATTACGAAAAGGCAGAGCAGGAGATCCTGCTGCAGGCAGGCCTGACCACCCCTGTGGAGGTGGTTTTGCAGGTGCCCCTCCGGCCCCAGCCGCGGCGTCGCCTTGGCATTTTGGGGGTGGGAGGGCTGGACCATACCCGGCTTTTGAGCCAGCGCCTGGCCATAGAGGTGGTGCGCCTGGGCCTAATCCCCAACACCGAGAAGGTGGTGCCCCTGGACAACCGCCGCCTGCAGCCGATCCTGCGGCAGGTGGGCTGGCCCATCTACGAGCTGTTTGAGTGGGATCGCCGCAAGCCAGAAGCGGTGAGCCGGTTTTTCGACTACCTAGGCCTGGAGGCCATTGTCATCGCCCGCGTCGATGTCCTCACCCGCCCGACTTCGCCCACTGAGGTAAGCCTGCGCTCCCGCAGCCGCCTGGAGCTGTGGAGATTTGACGAGCAGGGCAACCTTGTGGCGGAGGTTCTGGCGGAGGCTAGCCGCAACCAGGTGGAACGGGGCAACCTCAACGCCGACGACCTGGCCCAGCTCTACCAAATCCAGGTCACGCAAATGGCCGCCGAAATCGGATCCCGCTGGAAAAAGAACCACCCGCTGGCCTCTTACCTAGAGCTGGCCCCAGGCGAGGCCCCAGTGCCACCTTCGCGCCTGGATACAGCCGTGGAGCTGGTCATTCCCACCTCCTGAGGGCTTTAAGTAGGGACTGGCCTAGCAACGGCGGCAGGTTAAAAAAGTAGCACTGAGGATCTCTGCTGCCGTCCCCTGCCCATGGCTTCTTCTCAACCCCGCCAACCCGCAAGGCCGGAAAGGGATAAGCCCCTCCTTGCTGCCTCTGCCCGCGAAGGGGTAGCCGCTGGCAACTTGCCCCCAGAGGCAGCAACTGCCGCTCTAGCTGCAATTGGGTCCGCAGGAGAGCGCCGCTGGCTGTTGGGGGGAGCGCTTGGGATCTTTCTGATGAGCCTGGGGCTGCGCTTATGGCGACTGGCCGAGTTGCCGGCGCCGGTGTTCGACGAGGTGTATTTCCCTCAGTTTGCCCAAAATTACCTCGACGGGAAGCCCTTCTACGACGTACATCCGCCCCTGGGGAAGTACTTCATCGCCCTCAGCATCCAACTCTTTGGTCGCAACGAGTGGGGCTTTCGCCTAGCTACCGCCTTGTGTGGGTCCTTGATTCCGCTTTTGCTGGCTGGCTTGGCCTATCGCCTTACCTACCACGTGGGCTTTGCGCTCCTAAGTGGGGCTCTGCTGCTCACGGACGGGGTGTTTCTCGTGGAGTCCCGCTTTGGCCTGATTAACGTGTACCTGGTTGCCTTTGGCCTAGCGGCCTTGATTTTGCTCCTAAGCGGGCTGGAACGCCGCGGTTGGCAGCGGACTCTTCACCTCACCGGCTCCGGCATCCTCCTGGGGGCGGCGGCTTCTGTAAAGTGGAATGGCCTCTGGTTTGCTTTCATGTTTGCCCTCCTGGGGATCCTGGTCTGGGGGGTGGTCTGGCTGCGCCCGCAGTGGCTCCCAAGGCTAGGGATCTTGAGCCAGATCCGCCACCTGCGCTGGTGGCACTATGCCTTTTGCTTTGGCCTTGCGCCGCTGGCCTTTTATGCCCTTCAGTGGATCCCACACCTGCAGCTCAACCCGCAGCAGGGGCTGACGCTGGATTGGAGCTGGACCGGGATCCAGAACTACTTTCGCTCTCTAGTGCTCATCAATCAGGCGGTTTACAGCGGGCACCTGCATGCTGATCTTGTGGTCGATGAGAACACCCCCGTCCACCCCTATTGCTCCACCAGCTTGCGCTCCCTGGTGGCCTGGTTCCCGGCGCTGCGCCCTTGGCTGACCACCCCCTTGGCCTCGGCAGGGGCCTGGTCTTGGCCAATTATGGGCCGCCCGGTGGGCTACTACTTCAGCAGCCAGGGCAACCTGTGGCGAGCAGTCCATGGCCTGGGCAATCCCTGGCTGTGGTGGCTGGGGACAGGCTCGATCCTGGTGCTGGTCTGGCGCGGGATCCGCCGCTTCCACGGCCTGGAAGCCTTTATCTTAATTGGCTACGCGGCCAACTACCTGCCCTGGTTCCTCGTCAGCCGCTGCGTCTTCATCTACCACTACATGAGCGCTCTGGCATTCAGCACCCTGGCCCTGGCCTGGCTGGTGCTGCTGGGCTGGCGGCACTACCGTCGCTTCTGGCGGCGGGTGAGCTGGATGGCGGTGAGCTTGGTTTTGGCGTCTTTTCTCTTCTTCTTCCCTGTTTGGTTTGGCCTTCCCCTCAGGCCAGACCAGTTTTATGCGCGCATGTGGTTCCGCCCCACCCCGACACTGCTCTTCTGCTTTAGCCCCCAGGCCTGCGAGCGAGCACCCCTACGCCTGCCGCCTGTTCCTGGCTTGAACTGGATTTGAGGGGGGCATGGTAAGCTTTGGGCAGTTTGTCTAGGAGAAGCTGGGCTTCCTTGCCGGAAGGCGGGGTGTGGTTTGTCAAGCGCTTGTGGTGGAGGTAGTGGTAACCTATGGCTCGATCCTGCCCGCGTCCTGCCAACTCTCCCCGCCGTTACCCTAGCCAGCCGGTTCCTGTCGGCGTCATCGGGGTCGGCAACATGGGCCAGCACCATGCTCGCGTCTTTAGCCTGATGAAGGACGTGCAAGTGGTGGGCGTGGCCGACATCAACGTGGAGCGGGGCCTGGATGTAGCCAGCCGCTATCGAGTTCACTTCTACGAAGACTACCGGGAGCTGCTGCCCCACGTGGCCGCCGTGGCCATCGCCGTTCCCACCGTTCTTCACCACGAGGTGGGTATGGCCTGCCTGGAGGCGGGGGTACACGTGCTCATTGAAAAGCCCATTGCCGCCAGTATTGCCGAGGCAGAATCCCTGGTCAACCGCGCCGCCGACTGCAATTGTATTCTGCAGGTGGGACACATCGAGCGCTTTAGCCCCGTCTTTCAAAGGCTGGGGCAAGTTTTGCAGCGCGAAGAGCCGCTGGCTTTTGAGGCCCACCGACTCAGCCCCTATTCCGACCGGGCCAGCGACGTGTCGGTGGTGTTTGACCTGATGATCCACGACATCGACCTGTTGCTGGAGCTGATCCCTTCCCCTGTAACCCAGATTACTGCTAGCGGCAACCGCGCCTCCAACTTAGGCTATCTCGACTACGTCACGGCCACCCTCACCTTCGCCAACGGCGCCATCGCCACCCTCACCGCCAGCAAGGTTACCCACCGCAAGGTGCGCACCATCGCCGTCCACTGCAAAAATGCCCTCGTGGAAGCCGATTTTCTCCACAACGAGATCTCGATTTACCGCCAGGGAGGCAGCAGTAGCCACGAGTACGGCCAAGTGCCTTACCCGCGGGAGGGCCTTATCGAGAAGGTTTATATCGAACCTATTGATAAGCTCCATGCCGAGCTAGAGCATTTCATCAACTGTGTGCGGGGCGGCAGCCAGCCTTCGGTGGGCGGGGAGCAGGCCCTAAAGGCCCTAAAGCTGGCCTCAGAGGTGGAGCGGATTGCTCTAGATGGCTGTGCCTGGCGCGAAGCCAAGCCTCGCTGCAGTTTCTTGCCGTAGCCTCCTAGGGGAAGTAAGGAGAGCCAAAGCCTTGGTAGGAAAAAATCTAGCTTTGGCAATAGGCGGCGTGGCAACAGGGATCTTGGCCGGCCTTTTGGGTATCGGCGGCGGCACGATCCTGGTGCCCTTGCAGGTCAGCTTGGGGATCCCGCCGCTGCAGGCGGTTGCCACGAGCAACTTTTCCATGCTCCTCACCTCCCTAGCAGGCAGCTTCCAAAACTGGCGCAGGGGAATGCTGGATCCCAAGCGGGTAATTCTGCTGGGGATCCCGGCTCTGTTCACAGCCCAAGGAGGGGCGATCCTCGCCAGTCACCTGCCCGGCTATCTGTTACTAGCGGCCTTTGGGGTGCTGTTGCTAGCGAACATTTACCTGGTGGAGCTGGGCAAAACCGCGGTCGCCCACGCCCAAGGGTTGGGGAGGCCAGGTGCTGCGGCCGGCAGGACGAAGTCCCCCGATGCAGGGAAACTCGGCAACCGCTCTGCTATTAGGATCCCGATGCCTCCCTGGCTGGCCCGCATCCTGACCGGGGGCGCTGCCGGCTTGTTGGCGGGGCTTTTCGGCATTGGCGGTGGCATTATCCTGGTACCGCTGCAGATCCTGCTGTTGGGGGAAGCCCTCAAGGTGGCCATCCAAACCAGCTTGGGAGTGATTGGGATTACAGCCGCTGCTGCCACCTTCGGCCATGCTGGCCTGGGCGATTGGATGGCGAACGCCCTGGGCTTTGGGGAGGGCACCCTCCGCCAGAACGTGCTCTGGATTCCCGGCCTCATCTTGGGGATGGGGGGATTAGCCGGCGTTCAGGTCAGCACCCGCCTCTTGCCCAGATTGCCCGAGGCAGTGGTCAGGCTACTGTTGCGCAGCTTTCTGGCCCTGGTTTCTCTCTACGTTTTTTGGCAGGCCTGGCAAAGCTACGAATAAACCGGATTGCCTTGGCCAAGCAGATCCCTGTAGTTCTGCTTGCTGAGGTCATGGACAGGGTAGCTGCCAAAAAGTTTGAGGATCTCGGCAATGGCCTCCAAGGCCGCAATGACCTCATCAGGCAGATAGGGTTGGCCGACCGGGTTTTCCAGATCGACAAAGAAGACGTAGGTTCCCGCCGATTTCTTGGTGGGGCGGGACTCAATGCGCGACATGTTCAGGCCCCGCTCGGCAAAAACTTGCAGCGGCTTCAGCAGCGCTCCTGGCACATTGTGGGGCAGGCTAAAGGCCAGGGAAGTGTGGGATCCCCCCGGTGAAGATCCGCAGCGGCCCACCACCCAAAAGCGGGTGGAATTGTCCGGGTGGTCGTTGATTGGGCAGGCCAAGACCGGCAGTTGGTAAAGATCTGCAGCCCGCTCTGAGGCGATGACAGCAGCTTTGGGCCGGCTTTGCAGCCGCTCCAGTTCTTCGGTGGTGGAGCGGGTTGGGATCAAGGTGGCCTGCGGCAGGTGGGATCGCAACCAAGCCTGACATTGGGCCAAAGCTTGCGGGTGGGAATAGACCTGCTCAATCTGCTCTAGCCGGGAGGCACAGCTGATGAGGGCATGGCGAATTGGCAGGATGAGCGCCTGGCGAATGCTTAGCCCTTCCAGTTGCCAGAGGGCATCTAGGGTCATCGAGACGCCGCCCTCGACGGAGTTTTCTACCGGCACCACTGCCCAGGCCTGCTCGCCGGCAGCCACCGCTTCCAAGCAGGCGCTAATGGTGGGGTAGGGCACCAAGGGATGGGATCCCTGGCTGTGGAGGTGGGGCTGCTCGGGACAGGCCAGCAGGGCAGCCAACTCCGTGTAGGTTCCGGCAGGGCCTAGAAAAGCCACTGGCGCAGACGAGACGATGGAGTCCATTCCCTCTAGCTTTCTTGTTCAGAATTGCTGTCGGCTAGCTCTAACTCTACCGTCTTGGCGTTGCGCAGCCGCAGGGGACAGTCAGGTTCTGGACAGAGAGGATTGGCCGCCACCCGCTCCATGGCCTTGGTCACTTCCAGGCGAATTTGCCTCTGCAACTCCTGATCCGCCTGGATAGCCTCTAGGGTGTATATAGAGCCTTCAAAACTAGTAGTGTAGCGGGGCTGGAGGTTGTTGAGGGCCAGCGCAGCGGCATCGTGACAGAATCTTTCGCACAAGCAGTAGCGCTGCTGGCTTTCCATGAGCAGCAGCTCGTTCACCATCTCCAGAACAGCCCGCTCCATCTGATTTTCCAACTTCTTCAGAGGTTTGCGTGCTTCCATGGGCGGGATCCCCTCGCCGTTGTTTTCGTTGTCTTAAAAGTCTTATAAAGGCTTAAGGCCGCTGCCAACCTCTCTGGAAAAGTTGCCGCTCTTTGGCTGGGAAATAACTTCTCCCGCTTTCCTTCCTTCACATAGAGATGGGACTCGGGACTTGTGTTCCCAGTTTCGGGAGCGCTTGCACCTAACGTACCCAAAAGCAACGCGGTTATCAACTTGCGTCTCAAAGGGTCTGGGGGGAAGAACTAGTCGCCCGGCCAGGGAAGTCCGACCCTAGATTCCCGGGTCAGCCCCCTGCTGCAACCCTGCCTTAGAGCCTTGCAAGAAGCCGGCCATACTAAGCCTCCCCTTCCGGCGGCTGGGAGTGTCACTCTATCTCTAGGGGACTGGCGTCTCCTGCGCTACAGCCCCCAACCCGTCGTCCTAGACTGCTACTGGAGGATTGCTATGACCACACGGGTAGCCATCAATGGATTTGGTCGCATTGGCCGCTCGTTTTTGCGAGCGCTGCTCTCCCAGCCAGAGCGGGGGCTGGAGGTGGTAGCGGTTAACGATCTAACCGAGCCGGAAAACCTAGCTTACCTGCTCCAATTTGACTCTGCCTACGGCCGCCTGCCCCAGACGGTGAGCGTTGCCGATGGCCACCTGCACGTCGGCAGCCACAAGATCCGAGTTCTGGCAGAACGGGATCCGGCGCAACTGCCCTGGAAAGATCTGGGCGTCGAACTGGTCATAGAGTCCACTGGCCTGTTTACCAAGCGGGAGGGAGCAGCCAAACACCTGGAAGCTGGCGCCAAAAAGGTGATCATCTCTGCTCCTGCCAAGGGTGCCGACCTAACGGTGGTGATAGGGGTCAACGACGACCAGTACGACCCAGAGCGGCATCACATCGTCTCCAACGCCTCCTGTACCACCAACTGTCTGGCGCCGCTGGCCAAGGTCTTGCTGGATCGCTTTGGCATCGAGACGGGCTTTCTCACCACGTGCCATGCCTACACCGCCACCCAGGCCATTGTGGATCGCCCGGATCCCAAGGACTATCGCCGGGGCCGCTCGGCGGCGGTGTCGATTGTGCCTTCCACAACAGGGGCAGCTACGGCAGTTGCCGAGGTCTTGCCTGCCCTGAAAGGGAAGATGGACGGCCTAGCGCTGCGGGTGCCCACCTTAACCGGCTCGATTGTGGACTTTGTGGTGCGCACTGAGCGGCCCATTACCAAAGAGGCGGTTAACCAAGCTTTTGTCGAGGCTGCGGAGGGGCCGATGCGCGGGATCCTGGCCATTGCCCCGCCGCACATTGTCTCGGCAGATATCATCGGCGATCCCCACTCTTCAATTGTGGATCTGGAGTCGACGATGACGCTAGGGGATCGCACAGTGAAGGTGCTCTCCTGGTACGACAACGAATACGGCTACGCCTCGCGGCTGGTGGATCTGGCAGCCAAAATGGCGGCTGCACTGTAGAGCTTTAGTCCCAGCCTAGGTCGGTGCGCTCGAGCCAGGAGCTATCCAGGGCAGCCAGCGCCTCGGCTGCGGCTATGCCGGTTTCCGGGTGGCGCCAGTGGGGATTGATTTCGCACAGGGGGGCCAGGACGAAGGGGCGCTCCATCATGCGAGGGTGGGGCAGGGTCAGGGCGGGGCTGTTGAGAATCCAATTG
>NZ_JANSIS010000006.1:0-154855 GCF_047462135.1 Synechococcus sp. O70.2 | reverse complement strand
CCCCCGGGGGTGTTCTTTCCCCCCCGGGGGGCCTGGCGACCGGGCCGCCCCTCCTGCCGTGGGGGGGCCCGGGCCCGGGGGGGGCTGTTGAGAATCCAATTGCCCATGGCCAGCAGATCCAAGTCCAGCGTTCTGGCCTCCCAGTGTATGCGCCGCACCCGCCCTGCTTCCTGCTCGATGGCCAGCAGCGCCCTGAGCAACTCCAGGGGGGATTGGTAAGGCGGAAAGGGATCCAGGGCCACCACGGCGTTGAGGTAGTCGGGCTGGCCCGGCGGCCCTCCTTGGGCGGGGCTGCGGTAGAGGCTGGAGCGGGCCACCACCTCTCCCAGACGCGGCAACTTCTGCATGGCCGTGCGCAACTGCTGCAGCGGATCCCCGAGGTTGCTCCCCAGAGCTATGTAGGCCAGGTCAGGCTTCATGGAGGGGTGGAGCGACGGCGGACGATCTCCACGTACACGTCGTCAAACAGCCCTGGCAGGGGGGCTTGCGGCTTGTGCACCCGCACCGTCAGGGCTTCCACCTGGGGATAGCTCTGCCACAGCCGCTCGGCAATCCGGTCTGCCAACGTCTCAATCAACCGGTAGCGCTGCTGGGTCACCTCTTCCCGCACTGCCTCGTACACCTGGGCGTAGTCCACGGTGTGGGCCAAGTCATCCTCTTGGGGAACCAAGGCAAGCTGCAGCTCCACATCCACCACAAAGCGCGCCCCCAACAGGGCCTCCTCAGGACGATAGCCGTGGTGGGCATGGAAGCTAAGACCCCGCAGCACCAGCCTAGTTTGGCTCACAGTGCAGCCCTTCCCAAGCCGCTAGAGCGGAGACATGAGCAGGGACGTTGTGCGCCCGCACCAGGGTAGCGCCCCGGCTGGCGGCAAAGAGGTGCACGGCTACGCTGGCGCTATCCCGCTCTTTGGGCACAGCAATGCCGGAAAGCTGGCCGACAAAACTTTTGCGCGAGGCTCCCACCAAAACGGGGTAGCCATAGGCCACTAGCCGCGGCAGGGCTCTGAGGAGGGCAATGTTCTGCTCGGCGGTTTTGGCAAAGCCCAGGCCAGGATCCAAAATGACACTGGGCACACCGGCTGCCAGAGCCCGCTCCGCTTGGTCCTTGAGAAAACCAAAAACTTCTCCCTCAAGGTCGTCGTAGTCGGTGAGCTGCTGCATGGTGCGCGGCTCTCCCCGCATGTGCATGATGACCGCTGGCACCCCCTTCTCGGCACACACCTGCATCATCTGTGGATCCCGCAGCCCGGTGACATCGTTGATGATGTGTGCCCCCGCTGCCAGAGCAGCAGCAGCCACCTCTGTTCGCCGTGTATCGACGCTGAGGAGAATTCCGGATCCTTCTAGAGCCCGAATTACAGGCAAAACCCGGTCGCACTCCACCTCTACCGGCACCGGCTCCGCCCCCGGCCGGGTAGACTCACCGCCGATATCCACAATCAGAGCTCCCGCTGCTGCCATGGCCTTGGCCGCTTGCACGGCTGCCTCCACGGATCCCCACTGGCCGCCGTCGCTGAAGCTATCGGGGGTTACATTGAGTACCCCCATCACCGCCACTCCCCGCCAAGAAAGACGGTACCCCTCTTCTGTCCGTTCCGCTCCAGGCAGGGGACGCCGGGAGATCAAGCTAGTAACGCCCATAACTCTTGTAAGCTACTTCGCTGTCAGAGCGGCTGCCCAAGAGGGAGGAAGTGCGAGCCTAGCTGAATTCCCTTGCTCTGTTGGGACGCAGACTGCTTGGAGTGGCACGGCATCTGGGTGTATTCGTCCTAGTAGGGGGATTGAGGGGAGACATCACCTGAGGTTGACAAGGAGGGATCCGCTGCCAGCCAAAGAGTAGCTTCAGCAGAGGAATCCCTCCCGCTTGAGCTAGAACATCCGCCTGAGCTAGAACATAATGTCGTCTTCCGAACGACCCCAGATGCACCAGATGATGGAAGCAAAAATTGCCAGGTAAACCCAGGCCATTGGCCCGTATTGCAGCAGGTCCATCAATGCGTCCCTTAAAGCAATTGTTTATCTAGTCCAATTATTGTGATGTTTCGTTACAGCGTCAACGGCTTTCTCGGGAAAGGGCCCCTAGACATGGAAGCGGAAGAGCACTACATCTCCTTCCTGAACCACGTAGTCTCTGCCCTCGCTGCGCACCAAGCCCTTTTCTCGGGCAGCACTCAGGGATCCCGCTGCCACTAGATCCTCATACGCTATCGTTTCCGCCCGGATAAAGCCCCGCTCAAAATCCGAGTGAATGACCCCCGCCGCCTGGGGAGCAGTGGCACCGGCAGGGATTGTCCAGGCGCGGGTTTCTTTGGGACCAGAGGTAAAGTAGGTGCGCAGGCCCAACAGCTCGTAGGTGGCGCGGATCAAGGATTTCAGCCCCCCTTCTTTCACCCCCAGCGACTCTAGATAAGCCTGTCGCTCTTCAGGCGGCAACTCCACCAATTCCGCCTCCACCTGGGCCGAGACCACCACCACACGCGCCTCCTCTGCCTGGGCCACTTGCCGCACCTGCTCTACCCAGTCGTTGCCAGTGGCTAGCTCCGTTTCTGCCACGTTGGCGGCGTAGATCACCTTCTTGCGGGTGAGCAGCCCCAGCCCTTTGATGGCGACCTCCTCCTCTGCGCTAAGGGGCACCAGGCGAGCCGGCTTGCCCTCGTCCAGAGCAGCCTGCAGCTTCTCCAGGGCCTGCAGCTCTACTTGAGCCGTTTTGTCGGATTTGGCCTGCTTGCGCACCCGTTCCAAGCGTCGCTCAATCTGGGCCAGATCGGCCAGGGCCAGCTCTAGGTTAATCACCCCTATGTCTCGCACGGGATCCACCGAGCCAGCCACGTGGACAATGTTCTCGTCTTTAAAGCAGCGCACCACATGCACGATGGCGTCCACCTGGCGGATGTGGGAGAGAAATTGGTTGCCCAAGCCCTCCCCCTTGCTGGCACCAGCCACCAGCCCGGCAATATCGACAAACTCGATTTGGGCGGGGACAATGGCCGCCGAGCCACTGATCTTAGCCAGCACCTCCAGGCGCTCGTCTGGCACGGCCACCCGTCCGATGTTGGGCTCGATGGTACAGAAAGGAAAGTTGGCCGCCTCCGCTTTGGCATTTTCGCAGAGAGCGTTGAATAGAGTCGATTTGCCCACATTGGGCAGGCCGACAATTCCAGCTCTAAGCATTGAGAGTGGGAGGGAAAAAGTCCGTTGCGAAACTTTACTTTGACGTTAGCATTTGTCGCCTCCGGCTAGTGCGCTTACCCAGAGGGCAGCTCCGCGGCAAGCTGGGCAAGGTTCCTCAGACCCGTTCCAAAAAGACCACTCCCTCTACATGGCCTGTTTGGGGAAAGAAGTCAGCAGCTCGCCATTGGGTTAGGCGGTAGGATCCCTCGGCCATGAGGATTTGCAGGTCGCGCGCCAAGGTGGCAGGATGACAGCTAATGTAAACGATCTGCCGGGGCCGTTGCTGCTTTAGGATCTCAAGCACCTGCCGCTCGCAGCCCCGCCGCGGCGGATCCAACACCACAACATCGGCAGGAGGCAGAGTCGGCAAAACCGCTTCTACTGCGCCCTGGAAAAACTGGGCCGAAGTGATGCCGTTGAACTGGGCATTGTAGCGGGCCTGGGCCACCGCCGCGGGCAGGACTTCCACCCCCATCGCCCGTTTGGCCCGCTGGGCCAAGAGCAGGGTTAGGGTGCCGATGCCACAGTAGGCATCTAGAACGGTCTCCTCGCCGCGCAGATGGAGCTGATCCACTATCCAGGTAAAAAAGGCCTCCGCCTGCTCTGTGTTGACCTGGAAGAAGGAGGTGCTATCAATCCAAAAGGAAAGACCGGCCAGTTCTTCCCGCAGGGATCCCCGTCCAGCAATGACCTCCGTTTGCTGGCCAAAGATGACGTTGGTGCGGGCTGGGTTGAGGTTGAGGCAGACCCCCACCAAGTCGGGGTAGCGCTGCATCCAGCGTTTGGCCCACCTTTCCAGGTGAGGTAGGTCGCGGCTGCAACTCACCAGAGTGAGAAGCACCTCGCGGGTGCGGCGGCCAATGCGCAGGCCCAGATGGCGCAACTGGCCTTGGTGGCGGCTTTCGTCGTACACACTCCAGCCGGTTTCCTGCAGATCCCGCTTGATTTCCCTCAGGAACACATCCAGTCGCTCGTCCTGGACAGGGCACTGGTTGAGGTTTACCAAGCGGTGGCTGCCCCGTCGGTAGTAGCCCATGCGCAGCGGCTGGCCCTCTGCTTTGGCAATGGGGTAGGTGACCTTGTTGCGGTAGCGCAGCGGCTGCGGGGATCCCAAAATGGGGACGGGCTCCGGCAAGGAAAGGCCGCCAATCCGCTCTAGCGCGTTGCGGAGAATTTGCTGCTTGGTGGCCAACTGCTGCTCGTAGCTGACGTGCTGCCACTGGCAGCCACCGCACTTGTCGGCAACAATGCAGGCTGGACGCACTCGGTGCGGCGAGGGAGTAACGAGCGAACGAATTCGCCCGACCAGGTAGTTGCGCTTGATCTCGAGAACCTGGGCCACCACCCGATCCCCGGGCACGCCTTGGGCTACAAACACCACCCGTCCCCGCCCGTAGCCAAGGGTGTGGGCAATGCCATCTCCTTCGGGAGTTAGGTCGGTGATCTCCAGGGAGAGGAGATCCCCTGGCTTGATGGGATCAGGGGCCAGCAAGGGGATTGACTGCTCCATGGAAGAAGGTGGGGCACTCCAGATACCACTGAACTTTTTCGGAAATGGGTTAGCAACAGCTTTTTACTCCCCTTCTGGAGAGGCGTGCTCTCACCTCCCATCCCCTCTCTCCGAGGAAAAGGGGAGATTTGATGAGGGGAGATGTGAGTCAATCGAAATTGGGTGAGACCATCCAATCGATACGCAAGAAAATCCGGCAACCGAGACAGAATAAACAGAGTAATCCCAGAAAACGCAAGGACGGAACTCTATTGTGGCATTGGCTGGGACACCTGGCTTGGGAAGGGATCCGCTGGAACCCTATTTTGCTTGCCGCGGAGCGGATCGAGGCTGGATCCCCAAACGGCCCCCAAAAGCAAGGTCATCAACAGGTGAAGGCGGCCGTCCAAGATCACCACGTCCACTATCCCGGCAGCAAAAAACGCTGTTAGGGCCAGCAGCATGCCCAGAAGGAGCCCGTCCTGGGAACAACGCCAGGCTCGCCAGCCCCGCGCCAAGATCCAGCCCCACAAGGCCAGATAGCCCAGCAGCAGAGGGATCCCGCCTTCCGCCGCCAAGTGCAAGTACAAGTTGTGGCAGTGGCCTAGCAGCTCGGGCGGGTCCTGGGCATTGTAGAGCTCGGGAAAGCTCTGCCAGCCCCAGCCGGTCAGGGGCCGCTCCCGCACCATCTGCAGGGCAAAGCGCCAGGCATCGAGGCGGTTGGCGGTTGAGCTAAAGTGGGGGGCCTGGGGATCCCAGGTGTCCGCCAGACGGCTCCAAATCAACGAAGGCACAACTGCCCGCCAGCCAGGCCAATCCAAAGCCGCCGCCAAGCTGGCTAGCCCCAGGCCGGCCAAGAGGGCGATCCCCCACCAACAGCGCCGCAGCACCAACCCAATGAGTAGAGCCAATCCCCCTGCCCCCCAGCCGCTGCGGGAGGCTGTCAGCAGCAATAGCAGAGATCCCAGCCCCAGCATCGCCACTAGCCCTGCTCGGGTGAGGCGGGATCGAGTTACCCCCCACAGCCCTGCCGCCAAGCACAGGTGGATCACCAGGTAAATGGCCAGGAGGTTGGGGGAGGTAAAGGCCGCTGCTGGTCGCTCCCCGCCAGCCACTCCCGTAATCCAGAGCGGCCCCAAGAAGAGATGGCCCTGCCACCCCCACAGGACCTCTCCCCAGCCCAACAGCAGCATCAGCCCACTGCCCAGTACCAACACCTGCGCTAGGCGCCGGCGACTTTCAGGATCGGCCAGCGCTGCCCCAAAGGCCGGCAGCATCAGCAGAAAGGGCCAGTAGTTAAACATCCCCGGCAAGCTCAGCCGCCAGTCTTCCCCCAGCAGCGCCGTTGCCACTGCCGCCGCGCTCAGCAGGCCCGCCAAGCCCAACAGGGGATCCCGCCGGATCTGCTCCCAGCAGCGGCCATAGCTCTGCACCGTCCCCACCACCGCCAGCAACAGACTAGGGGCCAGGTTCACCGGGATCAGCGCCGCCGACCCCAACAGCCAGCCCTGAGGCTGCGAAGGCTGGGGATCCGGCAACAGGTCTTCAGGGGCAACTGAGGCAGAGAAATTACTCATCGTCGATGGGGATCCCCGCTCGTACCCGCCCCTGGCCAAAGTAGCGGCCAAACTGCAGCTCGTAGACCTCGTCTTCGTCTTGGGTTTCCACCCACAGCTCGGAGCGGGCATAGCCCACGCACAGCAGCCCGTAGCCCTGCTCCTTCAGCTCCCGCGAGATCCCCATTGCCTCCGGCTGGTAGAGGGATCCCCGCCGGATCCGCACCGCACAGGTGGTGCAGGCACCGTTGCGACAGGCAAAGGGAAGCTGGATCCCTTGGGCTTCGGCAGCCTCCAGGATATATTGGTCGGCGGGCACCTGGATGAGATAGTGGGCGTCTTTCTGGCGGTCGTGGATGTGAACCGGGTAGGAACGCATGGAGGAGCAAGATGAGGAGACTTCTCCATGATCCCACAAGACTTGAGGGGAGTTGGGCTACTTTCCAGCTCCGTAGGATAAGCTGAAGGCAGGGCGCCCAGGAGAGCAGCCTATGCTAGAAACCCCTAATTCCCCCATGCCCTCAGAGGAAAAACTGCCAGCCACCTTCTCGGCTGAAGTTTTTCACAAGCTCCTCGAGAGCAATACGGAAACTCGCCCCTGGGGCAGCTTTACGGTGCTGGACGAGGGCCCTGGCTACAAAATCAAGCGGATTGTGGTGCTGCCCAAGCGTCGTCTTAGCTTGCAGATGCACTACCACCGCAGCGAACACTGGATCGTCGTTGCCGGCACCGCCAAAGTAACCTGCGGCAACGAAGAGCGGCTGATCACCACCAACCAGTCTACCTACGTGCCCCCCTGCACCAAGCACCGCCTGGAAAACCCCGGTGTCATCCCGTTGGTGATCATCGAGGTGCAAAACGGCCAGTACCTGGGCGAAGACGACATTGTCCGCTTCAGCGATGACTACGCCCGTGCTACCGGTGAGCAAGCGACTGCCTCCTGAGCAGGCCCCCTAGAAAGGGGAAAAGGCCATCAACAGCAGGGCACCAAGCAAGCCCAGTGCCACCTGCACCGCCTGCCCAAAAGGAGGGTGGCTGGTCACCACTTCGCCATAGCGGCTCTGGAAGCGGGACAGATCCAGATAGGGAGCCACCCCCCGCCGGAACCACCCGACCACTGTTCCCTCTTTGCCGATCAGCCCTGCGGCCTGCCTGGCCCCAAACAGGAAGTTGCCCAGTGGCCCAAAGCGGGAAGCGTAGCGCAAGAACATCATCCCCGTCTCATCCTGGAACTTGAGGTCGGCGCCAAAGCGATAGCCCGGATTCCCCCGCCCAATTACCCGCCCCTGCAGCTGCATTGGCAACCCGCGCAAGGGGCTGGTGTAGGGGTTGCTCAGCGCCTTCAACACCGTCAACGCCGGCGGGTTCTCCAAGCTGGGGTACATCACTGGCATCTTCAGCAGCAGGCCCAAGCTGGCTCCCGCCAGGGCCAGGCCGGCAAACATGCCGTAAGATCCTGCCTGTAGAGCTGGGATCCCAAGCCCCATTCCCAAGATTGCTCCCAGCCACTCGGCATTCAACAGCAGCATGTCCAGGAGGAAACTGCCATAGAGCTGCTGGCGGTTGAGCTGCTTGCCTTGGGCCACCACGCTGGCCATATCGAATTCCACCGGCAGATCCAGTTGCTCGGCATAGGTGGCTAGCGCCCGCACCCGCTTGCCGGTGAGGGGATGGGTGGAGTTCAGCTCCATCCACCAGGCCCAGGGGTTAAACAGATCCCACAAAAACACCCTGCCCACCTGGCTGGGATCCGAAGCAAGCCGGTAGGCTGTCCCCACCGTCCCTGCTGCCTTGGCGTCGTAGATCCCCAAGGCCCGCATCCCCTCCACCAGGCGGGTGCTGCGCCGACGAGTTTCCTCGTCCTGCTCCCGCTCTCCCTTCTGGACAATGCCAAAGGCAATTTTCACCAGAGCCCGTGCAAGGGCATTGGGGTTGCCGGTGGTTTCGGCAGCAAAGTAATCGGCAAAGTACTCCCGCACCCGCGACAGATACAGCACCAAATAGGAGCCAACCACGTAGAAGAGGTAGGCCACCAGCGCCAGGAAAGCCAGGTTTTTCCCCCCTCTGCGGTTACGGCCCTCACTGCTCCCGCGATCGCGCACATAGACATAGAGAAGGTAGAGGAGCTGCAATAGCGTGGAAGCTAGGGTCATGACAGCGAAATCCCAGTGGATAACATGCCCCAGCTCGTGGGCATAGACCGTGGCCACCTCTTCATCTTCCAGGTAGGTAAATAGGCCCTCGCTGACAACAATGCGGGCGTTATTGGGCAGGCTGCCATAGGTGAAGGCGGTGGGGTTTTGATCGGGGATCAGACCCAGCTTCGGCTGCTTTAGCTTGTGCTGCCGGCAGACGCGTTCGATCACCTCCGCGCTTTCGGGGCTGCGGCGCTCAATTTCCCCCAAGCTCACCCACTGGGTGCCGTAGAGGCTCTGCTGGATCCAGTCCATCACCCAGGGGGACAAAAAGAAGACTAGGGCGTTGAAGGCCAGGGCAAGCAAAACGGCGAGAAGGAAAGAGCCGAAAGAGAGCCCTCCTTCCAGGGTGCCGAAAACAGCCAGGGCCAGCACAAACACCATGCCAAACAATAGGCCTAGGGTCAGGCCTGCGGCCACTGTCAGGTTGCCGGCAAAGCTGGCCAAAACCAGCGCCACCCCCCCTTGGGGAGCGCGATAGTTGCGTTTTGCCTGGCCGGTTTTGCAGCCTGAGGCGGCGGGATCCAAATCAGCCAAGGTGCGGCTAGGGCTGAAACAGTAGCGGCTTAGCCAAATGCTCAGCAGGCGCAGCTCATAGGGGCTAAGACTCTTCAGAGGTTCCAGCCACTTCCAGCCACAGAGATGCTTCCACTGACAGCGTCACCGTGGAGACAGCGCTGGGGTTGCGAAACAAGGTGGGCAGTAGGGGCAGCACCTCCTCTTTTTGCCCAGAAGTGAGGCCGTGAAAACCCAAGACTGCCTGGCGCACCACGCTGGAGGGTTGGGGCAGGTCGGCAGTGAGCAACTGGCGGTCTAGGACAAAGCAGTAGTGGCTGAGATCTGGCTGCAGAGTCCCTTCTGTGGCTAGCCCCGGCCCCAGTCTCACCTGCGTCTTCCAGTCAGCCTGCTGCTGACCCATAGGGCGACTGTAGAGAGCTAAGCGCTTGACTTGGGGGTAGCGGCTAGCTACAGCCTTCCGGAACCAAGCGGTTAGCTGCTCGTAGTTGAGGGCAGCATTGGCAGGGCGATTGAGCATGACCACCAAAGCATAGTCCCCAGGGCTGTCTTGGAGGGGCTGGGCCTTGACTTGGACTCTCAGGCCCAGATCGGCCAGGGCCCTCTCCAGCCAGTGCGCCACTTCCTGCTCGTTCATAGTCATCTCCCGCAGTAGGGGGTTGACGTTCTCCTCAGCCCTGAAGGGCGGGGATTCTTCCCCTACTTGCTGTGCTACACAGCGTGCGGCTTGTACCGCAAGATCTCAACCAGTGTCCGTTTGTCCTAGGTCTAGAGGATCACTAGCGGTGGGTTGTGTTTGCCGCTGGAAAGGAGCTTGATAGCTGGGCTCTTCCCCTGCAGCCGGTAGGAGCAATGCTGCCAGGGCGGTTTGGCCTCGGGTCGCCGGCACTGGCGCCACGATCTGACTGAAGTGCCCAGTTTGAGCTTGCAGACGGTGTCCACGGCCAAGGCTAACGGGCTGAGTTGGTAACAACAGGTGGCTTATCCCCCTCCCAGCGGCAGCACTGCTCCACTAGGTCGGAGAGCAACCTAAGCAAAGCTCAGCCTTAGAAGTTTTTGGCTACACAATCGAGCGCTGTCCCTCGGGGCTAATGCCAATGATGGTGAGCTGGCAATCGAGCAGCTTAAAGCCGTATTTTTCCGCCACCTTTTGGCTGATGCTGAGGATGGCATTGTTTTTAAACTCAATGACCTTGTTGGTTTTAATGCAAACCAAATGGTGGTGGTGGCGGGGAGCCGGATGGTTGATCTCGTAGTGTTTGTGACCTTCCGTCAGCTCCAGCTCCCGCAAAATGCCCATGCGTGTCATTAGCTTGACAGTGCGGTAGATAGTGGAGAGGCTAACTTTATGGCCTTCTTCCTGCAACTTCTTGTGCAGCTCCTCGGCACTCAGGTGAGTCCCCTCGGGTAGGTTTTGAAAGGTCTGTAGGATAATCTCCCGTTGCCGAGTGGCTCGCCAGCCCCTCGCGTTTAGCTCCGCCTTGAAAGCTTCTTCCGTATAGACCATGACCCTGCCCCTCCACTCCTAGGCAACGCGGCCGTGACCGTCAATAAGTTCTGTAATTGATAATAGCTTCTGATAGCTTCCCTAAGAGCCCTGCCAGCGGTTTTCCCTCCTGGAGCAGTTGCAGCGTCTGGTCTAGCTTGTCCCCCTAGGATGAGCTAGCCTACTCTTGCAGCATCTTGCTGGCGGCAAGTTTGGGCTACCATGCTCAGGAAAAGGCCTGTCCTAGCAGTGTTGGCAAGTATTGAGGAAGGCAGAAAAAGATGCGCTTTGAGCAGCCCAAAACCTATTCCATTTCTCTAACTGGCTGGGGTTTTTGGCTGGGATCCCTGGCCGTGGCAGCTTTGCTAACCGGCCTCGGCCTGGGCTGGCTGATGGTTGGCTTGGTAGCCCTGCTTTTGTTTTTGCTCTCTCTACCGCTGTTGGTGCTGCTGGCCTTCCGCTGGTGGGCCCGCCGCTGGATTACGACGGATCGCTGCCCGGTCTGTGGGTCAGAGGCGCAAGCTCTTGAAGGCAGCCACTTCTTTTGTCCCAGTTGTGGCGAGCCCCTGTTTGTTGCCGATGGATACTTCCACCGGCAAACGCCCCCTGGCACCATCGACGTGGAGTCTGGGGAAGAAAGCAGCTGGGAGTTACCCAGCTGAAGGATTCATCCTCGCGGCGCTTTGAGGGTTGATGAGCCGGTGGAGACGCAGAGCAAGAGCGGGGATTGGGCTGCTCTCAGCAGCAGGGCTCTGGCTAGGGGCGTTGCCCTCTTCGCCGGGATCCCTGCAACCTCAGGTGCAAATCCATCTAGCGCAGTTAGCTAGGCGGGGGTTTTCGCCTACGGCGCAGGGGGTTTGGCTGCAAAGAGGCGACCAAGTTTTGGGGCAGCACCAGGGATCCACCCCTCTGCCGGCCGCCTCGCTGACCAAGGTGGCCACTACCCTGGCTGCTTTGCAGCAGCTTGGCCCGCAGCACCGCTTTGTTACCACCTGGTTGGCCACCGGCCCCTTAACCGCTAAGGGAGTTTTGCAGGGGGATCTCTGGGTTTTGGGAGGAGGGGATCCCTTCTTCGTGTGGGAAGAGGCCTTCTTGGTGGGCAACGCCCTCAACGAGCAGGGAATCCGCCAAGTGCGCGGGGATCTGGTGGTGGTAGGCCGCTTTTACATGAACTTTTCCCTGGATGTAGCCCGCTCGGGAGCTCTGCTGCAGCGGGGGCTGGATGCGCGGCGCTGGCCGCCAGAAGCCCAGATCCAGTTTCAAACCTTGCCTCCCGGCACACCCAAGCCGCAGGTGGAGATCTTGGGCTCGGTGCGGATTGCCCAGCAAATCCCAGCTAACGCCCAAGTTTTGCTCAGACATGAGTCGCCCCCCCTTATTCACTTGCTCAAGCTGATGAATCTCTACAGCAACAACTCCATGGCCGAGATGTTGGCCACGGCGGTGGGGGGAGCAGACCAGGTGGCTCAACTGGCCCGTGAGGCCGCAGGGATCCCGCCTGCCGAGCTACAGCTAGTTAACGGCTCGGGGTTGGGAGTGGAAAACCGCATTTCTCCACGGGCCAGTGTGGCTTTGTTTCAGGCAATCCAACTGCTTCTGGAAAAGCAAGGGCTTTCTCTAGCCGATGCTTTCGCTGTCGTCGGCCAAGATGGAGGGGTGCTGGGGCAGCGGCCGTTGCCGGAGGGGATGATTGCCAAATCCGGCACCCTCAGCGGCATCAGCACCTTGGCGGGAGTCTTGCCAACCGAAAGGGGGGACATTTGGTTTGCCCTGATGAACAGCGGCGCCCCTTTGGCTGACTTGCGTGCCTGGCAGGAACAATTTCTCAGCCAGCTCCGATCCCAGTGGGGAGCCCCTGCCATCTTGCCTAAGCGTTGGAAACCGCGCTGAAGGGAGGGGAGGACTCCGCAGCGAGTCAGTTTCAGCCAGGGGGATCGCTTTGCCAGTGGGGCGTACAGGAGTCGAACCTGTGTAAGGCAAATTATGAGTTTGCTGCCTAAACCGCTCGGCCAACGCCCCTTCTTTACTCTACTTTAGCGCCCCTAGCTCTATCCTGATCCTCCCCGCCCAGAGCCTTGCAGCGCCAGCTGACTCTGACCTACTCCTCTTCCTCCATCTCGAAGTCCTCGACGAAGTCGTCGCCGATCAAGTCGTCAATCTCCTCGAGATCGTCGTCTAGGGTAATCTCAGGAACTTCAATTGGCTGTTCCAGCAAGCGACCTTCCTGGCGTAGCCAGTCCAAGATAGAGAGGCCGCCGCTGGAGGGCAGGAGCACCGGAGGTTGATCCCGCGGCTCCTCCCGCAGAGAAGGGTTGTGGTAGTACATACTGTCCAGGCAAAGGGAAAAAATCGAAACCGCTCCCCTCAAGCGGGGAGGTGAGTCTGGCTAGCGGCTATTTCCTAGCTTAGCCTAGGCCTGCCAGGCCTGCAAAAAGCGCTGCAGCACCCGCTCTAACTGGATGGCTCGCGCTGCTTTAAATAGCAGCCGATCCCCCGCCTGCACCTGGTGCAGCAAGATTTCCAATAGGGTTGATTCGTCCCTACAGCGCTCTACCTGAGCCGCTGGCCTCTGCTCAATGAGCGGCTGCATTTCCCCCTCGGGATCCAAAAGCAAAAGCCGTTCCAACCCCAAAGGGGCAGCAGCGCGCCCCACCTCTGCGTAAAGGTAAGGGGCATGCTCCCCCAGCTCCCGCATGGGGCCCAGGATTGCCCAGCGCCGTTTTCCGGGGGTTTGGGCCAGAAGCTGGAGAGCCGCGATCATGGCCTCTGGCGAGGCATTGTAGGTCTCATCCCAAATTTCCACATCTCCTGCCAGCTTGAGGTGGCGGTTACGCCCCTCCAGGGGCGTGGGCAAGAGGATAGGCTCTCGCAAGCGTTCCCAATCCAACCCCAAGCTGCGCACAGCGGCCAGCACCCCCATCCAGTTGAGGGCATGGTGCCTGCCTGGCAGGGGCACTGGCAAGGTCAAGCCCTCCACGGTAACCGTCTGCGCCTGCGGATCCCACTGCCCTCGCAGCTCACCTTGGTCAAGGCCGTAGGTGAGGGTTGGCCCCGACCACACCCTGGCGGCAGTGGCCAGCAGCAAGGGATCCTCACCGTTGAGCAGAGCCACTCCCCCTTGGCCTAGCTCTTGCAGCAGCTCGCACTTGGCGGCGGCAATGGCCTCGCGGGATCCCAGTCTGCCGATGTGGGCAGTGCCGATATGGGTAATCAAGGCGTGGGTAGGCTGAGCCGTCTGGGCCAGGCGGCGAATTTCGCCGGGACCGCGCATGGCCATTTCCAGCACGGCAAACTGGTGCTCAGGTCGCATCTGCAGCAGTGTCTGGGCCACGCCAATGTCGTTGTTGTGGTTGGCTTCGCTTTTGAGAACGCTGCCGTAGCGGGAGAGGGCAGCCGCCAGCATTTCCTTGGTCGTGGTCTTGCCCACTGAGCCGGTGATGGCCACCACGGGAATGGCAAACTGCTCCCGCCAGGCTCTGGCTAGGCGCTGGTAGGCAGCTAGGGTATCTGGAACCCAGAAATGGGGTGCAGCCACCGGCTGCTGGCTGATGACAGCAATGGCCCCTTTGCTCATGGCGTGGGGAATGAAATCGTGCCCGTCAAAGCGCTCTCCCTTGAGGGCAACAAAGATCGACCCGGGCTGCAAGCGGCGGCTGTCGGTGCAGAGGGTCTGAACCGGCCAGCTCAACAGCTGAGGATCCCCTTGCAGAGGGGTTTGCAGCAGCTCGGCCACAGCTTGTAACGTCAGCATGGGGGTCAATGAGTTGAGCTTGGCTATCGCGTAGGATAGCCAAAAGAAGGCTCACCTGCTTCTCCAACCAAGTTAGCTAGGCTGCTTGCATCCGCAGGTGTTGCACGAGCGCCTGTAGTCCTAGCAAGTAACTATGGGCCCCAAATCCGCTGATTTGCCCAAGGGCTACAGCCGCGATGTAGGAGTGCTGGCGGAAAGGCTCGCGGCGGTAGATGTTGCTTAGGTGAACTTCTACAGTAGGCAATCCCACAGCGGCAATGGCGTCGCGCAGAGCAATGCTGGTGTGGGTATAGGCGCCTGGGTTGATCAAAATGCCGGCATGCTGCTGGCGAGCGCGGTGAATGGCGTCGATGAGCACTCCCTCATGGTTGGACTGGAGGATCTCCAGCTTTACCCCCAGCAGCTCTGCTTGCCGATGCAGAGCCTGATCCACCTGCTCCAGGGAAACTGAGCCGTAGATGCTGACCTCCCGCTCCCCCAGTAGGTTAAGGTTGGGGCCGTGCAACACCAAGATGCTCAAAAGCTCGCCGCTGGTGGCTAGGGCGGTCGGATTAACGACGACGAGGGGATCCATTTTCTACCGGAATGGGTGCAGGTTGGGGCTGAGGACTTCCCAGCAAAGCGTCAATGACACGTTCCACCCACTCGCGGATCTTTTCGAGAACCTTTTCTACCCAATCCATCCGACCTTCCTCGCGAGGTTTTACCAATGGAGCTTACTCGACGGGCTTCCATGATAGCACTTCCTCCCTTGGGATCCAGAGCTGACCATCTGCGCAGCAGGGTTTTCACCTAGCGAAAGAGGCTGCCCTGCGATGCCTTGCGCAGGTAAACCGTCCGCCCTGGTTCCACTCCACTATCCCCTCCCAGGGTCTACTCCCCCAAACAGCGCTCCAGCGACCTCCCACACACAACCGTCGAGAATCATAGCCCTGCACCTGTCTGCCCGCTGTACGCCTTCAGCCAGTTCCAAGCAAAATAGGCTGCAGCATGGGTGGCACGTCCATCCTAATGGTCGCCTGCTTTCTGCTCGCAGAGCCGTGATCCTATCGCACCAAACTCTAGCAGTTTATAGATTCCCAGACTAGCCAATTTTCTGTGCATTGGAGAAGTTTATTTGATTCTCATTTCCTAAAACAAAAGCAAATCTGCAAGAATAGACAAGGCTTGACCTCGTCAGTTGACTGTCTACCTTAACGATAAGAAAATTGAGATTCTCTGTAGCATAGGAGCTGATTCTTACAAGTTGCTCATCTGTTACTCTTAAGATAAGAAGATCCCAATCTTCACCAGAACAAGAACCTATGGCGCTAGCTACGCGGACACGCAGCAGGTCCTTTCCATAGCTTGTAAAGATCGTGTAAAGATCGTGTAGGGGGAAGCCAGGCTCGACATAGAGGTCTAGCCTCGGCAGGTCTAGCAAATCAGCTACAATCACTGGAGGACAGTTCCGGCTAACAAGCACCCTCGGCCGCTCGTACAATCGATGTAGCTCCTGAGCAGCCTCGTAAATGGGAAGACGTGTACCTACCAGGTCTCTAGAGAAAATGCTGATGGAAAAGCGAGGTTCTGATTTCGCTGCGTAAAAGTTGGGCAGATCTCCATTAAATACCCAATTGATTAGATCAGCTATTCGATACTTTGGATGCCAGTCATTAAAAAACTTCTCATAAGCTCTCTTAGCAATCTCTATTGCTGACTCAGGGTTTTCTAGATAAAACTTGATTTTTTCTACTAGCTCTGCGTAGGAGTCATAAGTGTCGCAATATAGTCCAGGAGTCAAGTATTCGTCAAAACCGGAGGCAAATGACAGGCGATCTGTTAACAAAAATCCTCCTGCAGAAATAATTTCAAGGTTCCTAAAGTTAATGTCGCCATTTAGGCTACAGTTCAGCGAGATCAGGGAGTGGGCAAACAAATGAGCTCCCTCTTCCCTGCGTCCTGACTTGATAACCAAAGGCAAACCCGATTCTCTCAGAGCATTGATCAGGAGAGATCGCCTTGGGTGATAAATGCTAACCCTGCCAAAGAAGGTAACTCTTTTCTCTCTTGTTTGTACCCATTCATGAGTGATTACGGTCATAGAGATCAAAGGTAGCCACGCTAGATTCTTGACTCCTACGGAGGCAAACCAGTGTAAATGCTGTCGATTGTGAGGAGTGACCACATAATCAAAGTTTTCTTGTATACAGTATCCTAGAAGGCGGCTGATAGGTGCTGTTCCATGATGGGTATCTCCAGATAACAAAACCGTCGGACAGCCAAACTTTTTAGTGTTGAGCGGCCTGCAGCCCGAAATTGAATAACTACAAAGCCAAATCAGTATTAAGTCAAACTTTTTATCTTCAATCTGGTTGCAGCGATGCACAAACTCGTAAAGATCGAAGTCTCCTGACGGGCACTCAACTATCCCCTGAGGAATGCTGCAAAATTCAAGGCCTACTCCTTTCGCTATGTCTCTTGGACACAGAGTTACCTGATTATCGGAAAAAGCTGGAGGTGGGAGGCAGTCTGGTGGCAGCGGCCACACTAAAAGAACTCGCGGCTGTGGAGCCTCGTTCTTCATGTTCTGGCTGTGTGCTTGAATAGCGCTTACCTCGACTGAGAGTGAGGTACATCATAGCATGTAGAAAAATTGAGAGCCAGATTAGGCTCTTGTAAGGAAGGCAAGGCATAGTTGCTCTTGCCTCACCGAATTACTTGTTGCGCGCATCCCAAAAAACCACCTATGCAGGCCAGTTGGACTAGCGAAGGGCGCTTAGAAGCACAATATCCACAGCCAGCAGGGCCCCAGCAAAGGCCAATAGGCTGCGCACGATCTGGCGTTCTTGCTTGGAGCGATGGGATCCCCCCAGCCGTAGCCAGCGTAGGGACTTGGGAAAGCGGTAGAGCATACGGAAAGCTCCTCGAGCCACTTGGGGAGTGTTGACGCTACAAATAATCATGCCCCATTCTCCAAGTGGCCGATCCCACCTAACTTCCCTTCGCTGGGGGGAAGGTGGGCTGCGGTGGCCAATTCCCCTTGGAGTGATTTTCTGTCGATGACCACTCCCCTAGCCCAAGCCGAAACGGTTTTTCAGCGCTGCTGGGATCACTGGCAACCGCTGGCCAAGCGTCCCGACCTGCAGCCGGAGCTGAAGGCTCTGTCTGCTCTGCGCAGGCGACTGAGGGCGCGGTTATTTTCCATTGCCGTGTTTGGGCTGGTCAACCGCGGCAAGTCAGCAGTCGTGAATGCCCTAGTTGGCGAGGCTCGGCTGGAAGTGGGGCCCCTAAATGGCGTGACTCAAAAGCCGCAATCGCTGCTGTGGCGACCGGGGCCAGGGCTCCCTTGGCAAGTGCGGCTCATCGATACGCCCGGCTTAAACGAGGTCAACGGAGAAGCGCGCGAACAGTTGGCCTGGGAGGTGGCCCGGGCGGCGGACTTGATCCTGTTTGTAATCGCCGGCGACTTGACCCAGCTGGAGTACCAGGCGCTGCTGGAGCTGCGCACCCTGCACAAGCCCCTCCTGCTGGTGTTGAATAAGTGCGATCTCTACTCGGAGACGGAGCTGCAGGCAATTCGCGAACAAATTAGCCGCCACCTGGGCTGGGTGTTGCCGCAGGAGATCCTGACAGTGTCCGCTTGCCCAAAACCCCAGAAAGTCCGCACCCACTGGCCAGATGGCCGCATCACTTTGGAGTGGGAGCGACCTGCTCCCCAGATCGCAGCTTTGCAAAGCCAAATTGTGGAGATTTTGCGGACGGAGGCGGAGTCCCTCCTGGCCCTCAATGGGCTGAAGCGGCTGGAGCGCCTCCAGACTCAGCTTTGGCAGAAGCAGTGGCAGTATCACGCTCGCCATCTGGAGCAGTGGGGTACAGCCTGCGCCCTTGGCAAGGGGGTCGCCGTGGGCTTAGCGCCCCTGGGCTTGGATCTTCTGCTTGCGATCCTCCTGGATAGTCTGTGGGTGTTAGGCTTGGGGATGCGGCTGCGCCTGCCCTGGGGATCCCTCCGCAGGGCTTTGGAGGACTTGGGGCGACCGCTGCTGCTGAATAGCACGCTGCTGCTGTTGGCCGAAGGGCTAGGCACCTGGCTGGGGGGCAGTTGGGGCAACAGCCTCCTAGGGGGAGTCGTGGCAGGGGCAAGCCTATACCGTCTGGGATCCCTGACGCCACCCCTGCTGAGCCGCTGGGTCAGCGAAGGGTTTGGCCTGGGGGCCGTCCTGCGGGATCTCGTGGGCAGCAAGGAGCTAGCTGCCAAGGTCTAGGGGGCCTAGTCCTGCCCCATCTCGGCAGCGTGGTAGGAGCTGCGCACCAAGGGCCCAGAGCGCACCTGGCGAAACCCCATCTGGCGGGCAATCTCGCCCAGCTCAGCAAACTCCTCTGGCGTCCAGTAGCGCTGCACTGGGCGGTGGGCCAAGGAAGGCTGTAGGTACTGCCCCAGGGTGAGCCGCTCGCACCCCACTGCCAGCAGATCCCGAAATGTCTCCAACACTTCTTCGCGGGTCTCCCCGTGCCCTAGCATGAGGCCGGACTTGGTGGGCAGGTTGGGATCCAGCTCCTTCACAGTTTGCAAAACCCGCAGGGATAGGTCGTAGCCAGAACTGCGCCGCACCGCCTGCGACAGCCGCCGCACCGTCTCAATGTTGTGGTTGTAGCAGGCCGGCCTGGCCGCCACCACCCGGGCAATGCAGTCGCGATCCCCCCGAAAGTCAGGGGTAAGCACCTCGATCTGGATTCCAGGACAGCGCCGCCGGATGGCCTCCATCACCTCCACGAAGCGGCCAGATCCCTGGTCGGGCAGGTCATCGCGGGCCACCGAGGTAAGCACTACATAGCGCAGCCCCAGCAGCTCCACCGCTTCGGCCACCTTTTCCGGCTCTTCCGGGTCGAGGGGAGCAGGCCGTCCGCTGGCCACTTGACAGAAAGAACAGGCGCGGGTGCAGATCCCGCCCATCAGCAGAAAGGTGGCAGTCCTTTGGCTGTAGCACTCGGCCCGATTGGGGCAACGCCCCTCCTCGCAGATGGTGTGCAGTCCCCGCTGCTTGATCACCCGCTGAACTGCCGAGATATCGCTGGCCTTGCCGATAGAGCGCTTGACCCAACTGGGGAGGGGGCTACCAGGCATGGGAGAACCGCTTGCTAGGGCTGAGTACCTGGGAAAGAAGCCTTATCCAAAGAGATAGCGTCCATCATGGTATGGACGCCTTCCCTGCCCTTGGCTGGAAAAGGGCTAGGTTACCTGAGGAGAGGCTAGCATCTGGTTGACGATGCGCTGCACGATTTGAAAGCCGGTTACCGCCTGCCAGCCCAGGATCCCCAAGATCACCACATTGAGCAGCAGGTGGACATTGCGGGCCCAGACCTTTTGGCCATCCTTCATCAGGGGTGCCAAAGCGGCAGAGGTGGTTACTAGGGCTACAATGCCCAGGCCGGCCAGCAGGTGGGGCCCAACAAACAGCTTGTGGCTTCTAATGTAGGTCACGGCCATGCCTCCCAGGGCCCCAAACACCATCAACAGCAAGAAGAGAGATCCCGCCAGGAAATGCCGCTGGCCAAACTTGCCCTTAATCAACTCCTTGCGCTCTTCCGCCGAGGCGGTGCGCAGCCGCCGCACCTGGAGACCCAGATAGAGAGTATAGAGAGCTAGGGCAGAGGCCAAAATCATCAGCACTGGGTGAAAGAAGGGCAGAGCCAATTCCAGCCAGCGGGGAAGTTGAATGGTGCTCATAAAAGCCACGCAAAGAAGAGGAAGTTGCCCCTAACTTAACCAATTTCCCTCTCCTGAAGCAAGGGCGTATATGGACTCCAACAGTTGGGGTGCCAGCTGGGTTAGGTGTTGGTAGAGGCGGATCTGCCGCCGGCAGCGGGCCAGGTTGTGATCCCGGCGACTGGCGTACCGCTGCGGATCCCAATTCCAGTAGCAGTCCTCGAACCAATCCAGCAAAAAGCGCATCCCCAACTCCAGCGTCATCAACTGGATCCCTTGCAGAAGGAGCTCCGGCTGCAGAGCACGCAGGTTGCCGGTTTGGGCGTAGCCGCGCAGCCCTGCTAGGATTGCCTCGGCCTCAACGGCCTCCCCTCTCCGGCCCCAGGAGCGCAAGGCATCTCCTAGCTCAACGTACAGGTTGTGGTCCATAAAGGTGTCGAGATCCACCAGGCCGGCAAATTTTCCCCTTTCGTCAAACAAAAAGTTGTTGAACTTGAGATCGGCATGGATAATCTGAGTCGGGAGGCCTGGCGGCAAAAGCAACCTGGGCACGGTCTCGACAAAAAATTGCCACTCTGCCCTTATTTCCGGGTCGGGGCTGCGCTGGCAGAGCTGCTGCCAAAAATAGGCCGTGTCGTGAAAGTGAGGGATCTGAAAGCGAAAAGAGTAGTGCCATCCGGCCAAAAGGCGATGTAGGCGCCCAACCGCTGCCCCTGCTTGTTCCAGATAGCTCCAGGCAGGAGGAGTTGAGTAAGAGGATCCCAGCAGGCAGTCCATAACCCGCCACAGCCCTCCCCCCCAGCTTAGGTGCAGGGAGCCATCGCAAGCGCGGCGGAATTGGGGAACCGGAAAACCCTGCTGCCGTAGCCAAAAGCCAATGGCCTGGCCATCTTCGGTAACCGCCGGGTCAAATTGGGGATGGAGGCGCTGGACAACGAAGGATCCCTGGGTTGTCTTGAGCTTCCAGGTCTGGTGAACAAGGCCCCCTCCGAGGGCTTCGAGCAGCTCGGGCTCCCCTAGTTGAAAGTGCCGAACCAAGGGATCCAGCCAGGCAAAATCGGGCGTGGGCAAATCACCCGCCCAAGTCCTAGCCATGGGTGCGCGGATCCGGCTGAGCGGGGAGGACAGGCCCACCTGGCTGCAGGGCAGACACTGGCCCAGGCTGGGTCAGCGGCAAGGGATCCCCGGCTGCCAGAGCCAGCAAGTTGGCCCGCAAAACCGAAGCTGGCTGTTCTCCAATGGCCGATCCCACCACTTCCCCTTGGCTGTCCAAGAAGAGAAAGTGAGGGATTCCGTTGACCCGATAGCGGCTTAGCTCTGGCAGCCACTTGGGGTTGTCCACATTGAGCATGACGAAGTTAATTTGCTGGGCAAATTCCTTTTTCAGGTTGGCCAGAAGAGGCGCCATGGAGCGGCAGGTGATGCACCAGTCGGCATAAAACTCCACCAGGGAAGGCTTGCCGTTGGCCTGGGCTTCCTCCCAAGGCACAGCCTCTGCCGCCAGCGCTGCCAAGCTCGTGCCCGCCTGACGCGCTTGGTTGGCCAAAAACAAGCCTGCTGCCAAAAGCACAGCCAGAGCTGCTACAAGGCCGTTGCGCAGGCGTTTTGCCCAGTTTTCCCCCCCGATTTCTCCCTTCGCCATGACAGACTTCCTCCAGGTAAGAGAGGGGGAGTTTTGTTCTCGATTGAGCTTCGAGGCAAGTTATCAATTGGCAGCCTTACGGCGATTGCGACGGGCTGCTACTGCTTTCCGCTTGCGCTTTTCCAGGCTGCTTTCAAAGTGCCGATGGTTGCGCAGATCCCGCAAAATGCCCGCCTTGGCAACTTGGCGCTTAAAGCGACGCAGCGCCGACTCAATCCCTTCGTTTTCGCCGATTGTCACCTGGGTCATAGAGAGATCGTCTCCTTCCTGAATTAACTGAAGTTGTCAGGATCTCTATCCTAAACTATCTCTTGCCACCCGATGGCGACTACTGGGCACGGCTGCCAAAGGTAATCCCAGAAACTACCTCCCCCTCCCGTAAGTTCACCGTCACGGAGGCCGTTGCTCTCTCTCGGGGAGAAGGGGAGGGCATTGGTAGCGGTGTTGGCCTGGGGGCACCACCAATTACCGATTCCACAAACCCGACAAAGCTGGATACCCGTGTATACACCCCATAGAAATTGGGCTGGGCGCAACCTTGGCCAAAGCTGGTGATCCCGGCTAGGGCAAAGCCACTGCTGGTAGGAACAACCAAGGGCCCACCGCTATCACCCTTGCAAGTATCCACACCCCCTTGAGGAAAGCCAGCGCAGAGCATGGTTTCCAAAATGGCGCCGTTGTAAGACTGGGGAGCATTGCACACCTCGTTGCTGACGAGGGGAACTTCGGCCTGCTGTAGAGCCCTGGGAAAGCCGCTGGGCTCCTCCTCGAGAGTGCGGGGGAAGGTGGCTCCCCAGCCAAGGATGGTGGCGAGAGTACCAGGGGCAGTCAGGTTGGTTTGGTTGGACTGCACCAGCGGCAGGGTAGGCAGGGCCACTGGCCGAGAGAGGCGCACCAGGGCAATGTCATTCCCCCCCTCTGGCCCTCGTCGGGGGTCGTAGTTGGGGTGGATAACAATTTGCGCAGCCCGAATTCGCTGGCCGGCACCGATTTGCAAGACGGTGGTACCCAACAGCAGATCCAGACTTTGGACATCCACGTCCGGCTCGCCTCGAGGGTCGAAAAAGCAGTGGGCGGCGGTAAGCACCCACTCCGGGGCAATTAGAGATCCCCCGCAAAACTGCGCCTGAAAAGGATCCGGCTCAGCTGCCTTCAGCAAAGCCACCATCCAGGGAAAGGCCCCCGGCTGAGCTGGCCTGCCGCCGACAATCCGCCCCAACCCTGAGCGCGGCGTGGTGAACACCCGCCCTGGCGGCAAAAGGGCAGTGACGTGGTAGGTGCCAGGGGGCAAGTTGGAGAAACGAAAGTTGCCGTTGGCATCGCTGACGGTGCTGGGCTCCCCTGGATCGAGGCGTCCATTGCTGTTCAAATCCAGAAAGGTGGTGATGCCTGCTAGCCCTGGCTCTCCTGGATCTCGCAGACCATTGCCGTTGAGATCGTCGAAATGGGATCCCTCGATGCGCCCTGCAGGAGGGGCTGGAAGCGGCGGCAGGGGACGACTGGAACCCCCACCACCACAGGCACTTACGCTCAGAGCCAAACCCAACCCCAGGAGCACAGACCATGAGCGAGCTAGGCCAAAGAAGGGATGGAATCGGGAGGAATAAGGCATGGTCAGATTCTGCAAGGCTAGCCGGCTATGCTAGCCAAGCATACCCTGCCGACCGATGAAGAGTTAGGAAAGGTCTGCAGTCGGGAAAAAAGGGCCTCACTATCCCCTGCAGCCGGTATAAGGCAGGGATCCTCAAACGCGAAGCGGGGCCGTTCGCCCTTTGGGCAGGCTGTAGGAGGGTGAGTCTGCGCTGAAAGAGTGTTACGCTCTTTAGCTAGGTGCAAAGGGATCCTTAAAGTATGCAAGCCATCACCCTGCTCGGCTCCACCGGCTCAATTGGCACCCAAACCCTGGACTTGGTGGCTCAGTATCCGGAGCGCTTTCGGGTCGTCGGCTTGACCAGCTACAGCAACGTCACTCTCTTGGCCGAGCAAGTGCGGCAGTTTCGGCCCCAGATTGTGGCCATTGGGCGGGAGGAGCTGCTGCCGGAGCTGCGATCCCTGCTGAGCGGCCTGCAACCTCTGCCAGAGCTAGTGGCAGGAATGGAGGGGCTGTGTCAGGTGGCGGCCCACCCCGAGGCTCAGCGGGTGGTGACGGGGATCGTCGGCTGTGCTGGCCTGTTGCCTACCCTGGCTGCCATCCGCGCCGGCAAGGACATTGCCCTGGCCAACAAAGAAACCCTGGTGGCAGGCGGTCCGGTGGTGCTGCCCCTGGTGCAAGAGCACGGCGTGAAGCTCATCCCCGTGGACTCGGAGCATTCGGCCATCTTTCAATGTCTGCAGGGAGTGCCAGCGGGATCCCTGCGCCGCATCTGGCTGACCGCCTCAGGGGGAGCCTTTCGCGATTGGCCGGTGGAGAAACTGGATCAGGCGACGCTGGCCGATGCTCTCAAACACCCCAACTGGGTGATGGGGCGCAAGATCACCATTGATTCAGCCACCCTGATGAACAAGGGCCTGGAGGTGATCGAGGCCCACTGGCTGTTTGGCCTGGACTATGACCGGATCGAGATCCTCATCCACCCTCAGAGCATTGTCCACTCCTTGGTCGAGCTGGCAGATACTTCTGTTCTGGCCCAGTTGGGCTGGCCGGATATGCACCTGCCCATTCTCTATGGCCTCAGTTGGCCGGAGCGCCTCTCCACCCCCTGGGAGCCTCTTGATTTGGTAAAGCTGGGATCTCTTACCTTTAAGGCGCCGGATCACCGCAAGTACCCCTGCCTACAACTGGCTTATGCTGCTGGGCGGGCAGGAGGAACCCTGCCGGCGGTGTTGAATGCGGCCAACGAGGCGGCGGTGAACCTCTTTCTGCAAGAGCGCATCCGCTTTCTGGACATCCCTCGCCTTTTGGAGCAGGTGTGCGAGCGGCATCAGGTCATTGCCAATCCCAGCCTGGAGGACATTCTGGCAGTGGATGCCTGGGCGCGACAGCAGGTGGAACTCTTGGCGCAGCAGGCCCCAGCCCAGGTTCTAGCCTGATCCCTACCGGGGGGATCCGGCCCAGCGCTAGAGTGGGAAAAGGCTTGAGGAGCACCTGAGTGGCCAGATCCCACTGGCAACAGTTGCTTCACTATCTACGCCCCCACTGGCAGCAGGTGGTGTTGGGCATTGCCTCCCTGCTGGTGGTCAACAGCCTGGGGGTGTTCCTGCCCTGGTATGTCAAGCTGGCCGTTGATGATCTCAGCCAGAACCTGGCCACCCTGGCGCCCAGCCGCATCGCCCTCCACGCCCTGGTGGTGTTGGGTGTCTCCACCCTGATGATGGTTATTCGCATTGCCTCGCGGGTGTGGATGTTTGGGGCAGGACGGCAGGTGGAGTTTCGCCTCAAGCAGGCCATCTTCGAGCATTTGCTCACCCTGCAGCCTTCCTACTTTGCCCAGCAGACCATCGGGGACATCCTCACCCGCATCACCAGCGATGTGGAAAATGTCCGCCGCCTGTTGGGCTTTGCCCTGCTTAACTTGGCCAACACGATCTTTGCCTACGGCAGTACGCTGCCGGCCATGTTTGCTATTGAGCCGCGTCTAAGCGCTCTAGCCCTGTCGGTGTTTCCGGTGATGCTGGTGCTGGTGAAGTTAAGCAGCAACCGCCTGCAGCAGGAGCAGCTTCAGGTGCAGCAGGAGCTGGCGGATCTCAGCGATCTCATCCAGGAGGACGTAAACGGCATCACCTCGATCAAGGTGTACGCCCAGGAAGAGCACGAGCAGCAGGAGTTTCGTCGCCGCAATGACCGCTTGTTGCAGGCCAATTTGCGCTTGGCCCTCACCCGCAACCTGCTGTTCCCTTCTCTGGTGGCTTTGGTTAGCCTCAGCCTGTTGTTGCTGCTCACCGTGGGCGGGCCCCAGATTGCCGCGGGGCGGCTGACGATTGGGGATTTCTCGGCGCTCACCCTCTACGTAGAACGGCTGGTGTTTCCCACCGCTTTGCTGGGCTTTACCCTTACCGCCTACCAGCGGGGCCAGGTTAGCCTGGAGCGGATTGACGCCTTGCTGCGGGTAGAGCCCACCATCCGCGATGCCCCGGAGGCTTTGCCCCTTCCTCTAGAGAAGGTGCAGGGCCGTATCGAGGCTAGGGGTCTGACTTTTGCCTACACCGGCACAGGATCCCCAGCGCCAGCTCTACAGGATCTGCACTTTTGTCTCGAGCCGGGCCAACTGGTGGCGGTGGTGGGGCCAATTGGGGCGGGCAAGTCCACCCTGGCCAATGCCCTTCCTCGCCTGCTGGAGATCCAGCCGGGGCAACTGTTTTTGGACGGACAGGACATCACCCAGATCCAACTGAGATCCCTGCGCCGGGCCATCGCCTATGTGCCCCAGGAGAGCTTTCTATTCAGCGCCACGGTTCGGGACAACATCCGCTACGGCAAGCCGGACGCTGAAGACTGGGAAGTGGAATGGGCCGCCAAAGCCGCCCACATCCACGCCGAGATCCTCAACTTCCCCAAGGGTTACGACACGCTGGTGGGAGAGCGGGGCATTACCCTCTCCGGCGGCCAACGACAGCGACTGGCCCTGGCGCGAGCTTTGCTAGTCGACGCGCCAATTTTGATTTTGGACGACTGCCTCTCCAGCGTGGACAACCAGACCGCCCAGGCCATTCTTCGCCACCTGCGCCAGGCCACGGCTCAGAAGACGGTACTCTTCATCACCCATCGCCTCACGGTGGCGGTGGAGGCAGATCAAATCTGGGTCATGGACAAAGGTCGCATCGTGCAGCGGGGATCCCATGCCGAGCTGCTGGCCGACCCGCAGGGGCTCTACGCTACCCTCTGGGCTAAGCAAAAGCTGGAGGAGGCCCTGGCCTAGGCTGCAGTTAGCAGCTACCCTAACCAGCAAAGCGGTGGGGAGTGGCAAAAGCATGAGAAATCTGAGCCAATTGCTAGAACAAGCCGGGATCCAACCCCAAGTGGTCCAGGGATCCCTAGAAGGAGTGTGGGTAAAAGGCCTCTGCGCCGATTCCCGCCAGGTGCAGGCGGGGGATCTGTTTTTGGGGATGCTGGGATCCCGCGTCGATGGCGGCGAGTTTGTCGGGGAGGCGCTCACTAGAGGAGCGGTAGCGGCCCTTCTTTCCCAGGAGGCTTGGAAGAAGGTTAGCGGAGAGGCTGAATGGGGGAGTCAGCCCCTTCTGGTTTTGCCTCGCGTCGGCCTCAACAAAGCCGTGGCCCAGGTGGCGGCGGCCTTCTACGGTTTTCCAGCTCGCCAACTGATCCTAGTGGGGGTAACTGGCACCAACGGCAAGACCACCACCACCCACCTCATCGAGCATCTGCTGCAGGCTGCTGGTCGTCCTGTAGCCCTGCTGGGCACCCTCTACAACCGCTGGCCAGGCCACTATGAAGTTACACCCCACACCACCCTGTTTCCCCTAGAGCTGCAGCGCAGCCTGAGACAGGCCAAGGAAGCCGGCGCCGAGGTGGCGGTGATGGAGGTGAGCTCTCACGCTTTGGCCCAGGATCGGGCGTGGGGCTGTGCCTTTGCCGCTGCCGTTTGGACCAACCTCACCCAGGACCACCTGGATTTCCACGGCAGCATGGAGAACTACTGGCAGGCCAAGGCCACCCTCTTCCGGCCAGAGTATTTGCAGGGGCGGGCAGTGGTCAATGCCGACGACGCAGGCGGACGGAGGCTTCTAGAAGCCATTCCAGCCCCTCTGGAGCCCTGGGCCTATTCCCTCAAGCCCCTAGAAGGGATCCCCGGCCTGTGGCCCACTGACGTTCACCTACATCCCACTGGCCTCAAGGCAACCCTGCACACCCCTATGGGCAGCTTTGCTGTGGAGGCGCCCCTGGTGGGATCCTTCAACCTTTCCAACTTGCTGGCGGCGGTAGGGGTAGCGCTGCACTTGGGGATCCCCCCTGAGGCCATCCAGTCGGCCTTGCCCCGTTTTCCCGGGGTACCGGGGCGAATGGAGCGGGTGAGCCTGCCAGGGCAGGACATCACGGTAATCGTGGACTATGCCCACACCCCCGATGGGCTGGAAAACCTGCTCAAGGCGCTGCGCCCGCAAGTTCAAGGCCGGCTGATCTGCGTCTTTGGCTGTGGTGGAGATCGCGACCGGGGTAAGCGCCCGCAGATGGGCCGCATTGCCGCCACCTGGGCAGATCAGGTGATCGTGACCTCAGATAACCCGCGCACTGAAGATCCGCAGCGGATCTTGCAGGATATCTTGGCTGGGATCCCTGGATTTCCCTGGGCCGTGGAGGTGGATCGGCGGCAGGCCATTCGTCTAGCCATCCTCGAAGCTCAGCCAGGGGATACGGTGGTCATTGCCGGTAAAGGCCACGAAGACTACCAGATCCTAGGCACTGAGAAGATTCACTTTGACGACCGGGAAGAAGCGCGCGAGGCCCTTGCTCTGCGTCTAGCCCATCTATCCCGCTAAACGGCGGTGCTGCAGCATCAGATCCACAAACTCGCGGAAGAGGTGATCGGCATCGTGAGGGCCGGGGCTGGCCTCTGGGTGGTACTGCACCGAAAAGAGGGGCAACCGGCGGTGGCGGATCCCGGCCACAGTGCGGTCATTTAAGTTGAGGTAGGTGATCTCCACGTCCTCAGCCGGGATCGAAGCAGCGTCTACTGCAAACCCATGGTTTTGGCTGGTGATTTCCACTTGCTGCTCTAGCCCACAGGGATGATTCAGGCCGCGGTGGCCAAACTTGAGCTTGTAGGTGGATCCTCCGAGGGCTAGGCTGAGGATCTGGTGGCCCAGGCAAATCCCAAACAAGGGCTTCCCGCTTTGCAGCAGCGCCTGGGCGGTGCGGATGGCCGTGGTCTCTGCCGCTGGATCCCCAGGCCCGTTGGAGAGAAGGATCCCGTCGGGGTTGTAACTCAAGATCTCCTCAGGGGTGGCGTGGGCCGGCAACACCACCACCCGGCAGCCGTAGCGAGCTAGGCGGCGCAAGATATTGCGCTTGATGCCAAAATCCAGCGCCACCACCCGCAGGGGGGGATCCGGGACCGGGATCCCTTGGCTGCGGCCATAGTCCCAGTCGGCAGGGGTGGGCTCCAGCCACTCGTAAGGCTTGGGCGTTGTAACCTCTGCCGCCAGGCTTAGCCCCTGCATGGAAGGGGCTTGGCGCACCCGCTCCAGCAACGCCTGCGGGTCCAGGATCTCGGTCGAGAGAGCTCCATTCATCACCCCCTGGGAGCGCAGCCGCCGCGTCAAAGCCCGCGTATCCACCCCGGCAATGGCCGGGATTCCATGCTGTTTGAGGTAGTCAGGCAGCGTCCCCGTGGCTCGCCAAGAGCTGGCTAGGCGCGACACGTTGCGGGCAATCACTCCCGCGACCTGGGGCCGGGCCGATTCCTGATCCAGCTCATTGACTCCGGTGTTTCCCAACTCAGGGCAGGTAAAAGTAACGATCTGCCCCCGGTAGCTGGGATCGGTCATCACCTCCTGGTAGCCAGTCATGCCTGTGTTGAACACCACCTCGCCCACCGCCGTGCCCGGCGCCCCAAAAGACCAGCCGGCAAAGGAAGTGCCATCGGCCAGCACCAGCAGAGCCGGCTGACGAGCTTGCCAGGGGAAGGCTTTTTGTGGAGCTTCAAGAGTTGGGGAAGAGGTAAGCATAGCCAATGACCTACGGCAGCTTAGGACAGGAGCCTGGCAACCTTTCAGCCACGGCCTGACCATCCTACCCCAGCTATCCTTCCTCTGGCTCGCTGGCTACCCTGCCACACTCCGGATTGTTGTCCTTGCGAAGAGTGCCGATCAAAGTGCTCACCACCACGCAGCGGTTTTCTCCCTGAGAGTAGGTGCTGCTGACCACAAAGCGTCCTAGCTGACGCGCTCGCCCTTCCGAGTCGAAAACAGCTCTGCCATCAGGGAAGTTGTTGCGTACCGTTACAAAGTTATTCAGGCGCACCCGCTGACAGGGGGTAGGCTCATCACAACGACCTTCCTCGTCTTGGATCACTAGCGTGGGAACCCTTGGATCCGCATTGTCGATCCCAACCACCCAAGCACGACCTTGGAGAGAGGCTTTGGCGTTAGTGCGGGCGGTGCGCAAGGCTCGCTCCACCCTGTTCTGCGCATCCTCAAGCTGGATCCGCGCCCAGATGTTGATCCCAGAGGGAACGGCCAGCACAGCCAAGATGCCGATGATGACCACCACCGCTAGGACTTCTGTCAGCGTAAAGCCCCGGGATCGAAAAGGCTGAGCTCGGCCAATTGCCTTTTTCTCCAAGGCCAACATGGTGGACATTCCCCCTAGGAGAGCTGACGGTTGATAACACCGCGGGCAAGAACCCGTGTTTGCATTGGCAGCAAGTAGCGCGACACCTCTGAGATATCGACGCTGGTGGCATTTCGGATGTAGCGACGGAAAAGGCCAGGGTTGGCCCGCTCCATGGCCGTGGCGGTGATGTTGATGATCACATCCTGCGGTCGGTCAGCGCCGACGCTTTGCCGCACGCAGACAAAGAAGCCCACGTCGTTTTCGTTATCTCTCAGCTCTGGGAAGAAGATGACGCCGCTGGGCCTGCCGCCACCAAAGGCATAGCCCTGCGGGCAAGGGGGGGCAACCTGCGGGCTGCCCTGCCGGCTGCTGAAGATATTGGAGACCAGAGTTACAAGACCAGGGCCTCGATTGCCTGCCTCGGCAATACGCTCCTGGGGTGTTCCCTCCTGCTCGAGCCTTTGCAGAGCCTGCTGAGAGGGCCAGGCAAGAAAGCCCTCCCGGAAAGGATCGGGATCAACCCTAAAGAATGGGCTGCGACCGGCGCAGTTATTTTGACCCCTAGTGTTGAAGGGTCGCAACTCAAAACGGGCGATCCGCGCGTTGCCTTCCCAGGGAGTGCGCCCCGTTGGGTTGCCGGCGTTGTTGCGTAGGTAGTACACCACCAGGGTGTAGATGCCGCGGCGGCTGACAAGAGTGTCCCAATCCGCATTTCTACCGTTTGTGCGCGGAAACTCAGGAGGTGGTTCGGCGGGCAAGGTGGCACGGCCTTCTCGGATCTGTTGTAAGGTGGGGTTGCCCGCGTAGCATCCCTGCGGGATCGGCTCTAGCTTCCAAAAGGCAACAACCGGGATAGCGTCAATGGGTCGGCGAATCCAGCCCGGCGCGTAGAGCCGTTGAATGACATCCGGGATCCCGTCCCCAACTCGATCAGATTGCTGTGGGTTCTGCTCAGCGTCGTTGTAAATGTAAAGAGCCTCCGCCAAATCCTGCTGGATGAATTCCATGGCCTGGGTCAGCTCCGCCTGCACCTGAGTGCGGCCCGTCTCTTCCCGATCCAGCCGCATCGTCTCGATGACAATCATCGCGGTGGCCAGGAGAAAGATGGAGGCAACCAGCAGTGAGACCAACAGCTCAATGAGGGTAAACCCTCTGCTGGCTTGGCGGCGAAAGATCAACACAGGCCAACACCTCCATCTTTCAACAGGTTTTGCAGGAAGGAACTTAGGCTCTACCTCAGGGTACAGCAGGTCAGTTAGGCAAGGGGAAAGCCCGGCACCTCTGGTTGGGATTCTCGCCTCTGTCAATGGCTATCTGCCGGCAAACATCTCCCAAGTTGGCAGCAGGGTTAACTTCTACAAAGGAGGTGGCTAGTGGAAAGAGCCAGACATTGGCATTGGCCAAGTTCTGGTTAGCCGAAACCACCTCCGCCCTCAAGCCAGGCAGCGCTCGGCGAGTGTTTGGATCAAAAGAAAAGCGGTGGTAAACCCTCACACCCATGCGAAAGCTGCAGGGCACCCCCTGAATGACCCTGTTTTCACGGCGGTCGATGCAAGGTGCCCCTGCGTCGCGGAAGGTTTGGATGACGTATTCTTCGGGGTTACGCCCCGGCACTTGGACCCGAGCCACGCGAATGGAATAGTTGTTCCCATCTGTGTCCATATCGGTAGGAGGTGGGGTATTTGCCAGCGGGTTGGCTCCCACCCTAGGCAGACGGGCCAGTTGAGCCCGATCCTGAAAAGCGCGAGGGTTGGCAGCCAGCTCGATATCCACCAGAGTGCGGATGCGGTCTACCTCTTCCTGGGCTAGGCGGTTGGCCAGCTCCACCCGCTCGCTCATGGCACGCCGGTAGGCAATCACCGTGAGGGTAGGGGCCAGGGCGGCCATGGCCAGGGCCACGAGGACGACCGAAGCCAAGACTTCAATGAGGGTGAAACCCTCCGCTTGGTGTTGCTGCCAAAGCCGCCACTTGTTCATGGATCCCTCCCTCTTCTGCCCCTACCCTAAATCTGCCCCTAACCGGGCAGGTCAATATCAGTTGAACTCCCCGCAGCCACCAATCCGGGCAGACGGATCCAACTGCACACCCGGCTGATCCTGGAGTGCGCAGCGCAGCCGCCGCACGTACGGATCTTGTGGATCTAGCTCCCGCAAGAACTCGGTACGCGTGTTGGAGGGGAATTGGAAGCGGGACGACACAGGGCCGGGGCGGCGGGCAATTTGCAAGCCCACGTCATAGCCGAAGCGGCGATTGGGCGGGAAGTAGTAGTCGAAGCCGCGCACAAAGGTTGGATCGTCTACCAGATCGGGTGGCTCGAAGCTGTGCTGCAGGAAGGGGCCGGTGGCATAGGTGCTGTAGTTGAGCTGGATCATCGAGCCGCTGAAGAAGAGGTTGGTATCTTTCCACAGCTCGTTGAGCCGCAGGAAGTTATGCATGCCGCCGGCAGTTTGATGCAGCCGCGAGGGCAGGGTACCGCTGATGGCAGTGGCGTTCACCCGCGTTTCCCTGGCCGGCTGCAGCTGCCAGTTTTGGCTGCCATCGTCGTTGCGGCGGCGCTGGTCTATATCCGCTGAGGCCAGCTCTTGGAAGCCGGGAATGGGAATGGGCCGACGGGTCACCTCATCCAGGATCACCCCCAGCACCGGGTTGTTGCCGGCAAAGCCGGTGGTGGGACTGTTCAGATCCAGGGTGAAGGGCTCCACATCTACCCACTTCAAGTCGTCATTACTGCCACCTGCGCCACCGTTGAAGTCAATTTGCACCTGGATGGTGTTGCCGTTGGGCTTGACGTAGAAGCACAGGCCATTGCGGATATCTTCGCTCCCCTTGGTGTCAATGTAGTAACCGCCAAGATAGCTGGAGCTTGGGGAGTAGTTTTGGGTGTCACCTTCGTTTACCCAAGCGTAGGGGTTCAACACCATTTGGGGCTGGATTTCTAGTCCTTGCCTTCCAGGATCTAAGTCCAGCCCAAACAGCGGATCCCGATCCAGTACATCCCAAGGCTTGTTGGAGTCGCGAACGCCGTCGCCGTCTTCGTCCCGGAAGTTCAGTTGGCCGTCTCCGTTCCAGTCTTTGATGCGCAACGTGCTGGGGCGGCTAGCGGCGGTGTAGGCCTCGTAGCGGAAGCGGTCGTTGAAGTTGGGGCGAAACACTCCGGGCACCCAGAAGCCACCGTCTGAGGGATTGACCTGTTCATCGCCACAGCGAATTTCTCCGTTCTTGTTGAGCAGTTCCCGCCGCAGTCTCCGCGCCCAGTCGTCTGTGCCTCGATCAGGATTTGCAGGAAGTGGTGGAGCACCGCTCTCGGCAGGGCGGATACCTGGCTCTCTGCTGGGCTTGGCAATTTGAGTGGAGAGCAGGTTGCCCCTCAAGCCAGCGCGGGCAGCATGGGCTGGCTCCCCAAACATCCAATTGAAGGCTGCCCGCAAAGCCTCAGCAGGGCTGGGCCACTTGGGCGGCTTGGGCACCCCTGCTTTCACCTCTAGCACTGGCGAGAGCTGCGGCTCCAGGGCGATGGTTACACCTTCAGTAGAAGCCTTGGCCACACTGTGCACGCTGACTGTCTCGAGCTCCGGATCCGCCTGCACTTCCTGAGCAGGTCGCAGCTCCACCGTGTTGGGCTTAACGGCTAGCCACTCGCCCAGAGGGCTCTTGGGGGGAGTTTCTGGAGCAAAAGTGCTCGGCCTGCAGGGAGGCCCCTCGCAGGTGAGATTTTGCGTCTGCGTCTCGGTTGCTGGACAGGTGGGGCTGCTGGTGCTGGCAATCAGGTTGCGCGTTCGAGTTTGGGTAACCGTTCTAGTTTGGCCGCAGGCAACCTGAACCTGGCTGCAATCTGGGGGTGACCAGGGGCTCCACTCGCTGTAGTTGCAAGTCTTCGGGCAGGTAACCGTTTGGGTTTGCGTCCGGGTGGTGGTCCCGCAAATCGAGGTGCAGGTCTCAGTGCGGCTCTGAGTTATCTGCAGGCCGCCGTTGGCCACCGTGCACGCAGGAGTCCAGGCTGTGTAGGTGCAGGTAGCCTCCGGAGGCTGGCAGGTATTGAGAGGGGCTTCGCAGTACTTCTGGTTGGGTAACAGAGGTTTATTCCGATCCGGCTGGCAAGGTTTGTTCACCCCCTGCAGCGGCTTCAGGTAGCGCAGGTCGTAGTTTTCTAGATCGCTGCCCTCGCGAGTGGCAAAGCGCAGGAAGGCATCGCCGGTATTTTCGTAGGTCTGGATCTCCACCAAGTAGGGCGAGGGCTGGGATGGATCCGCGCACTCCAGCTCCAATCTCAAGGCAACCTCGTTGCTGCCGCTATCCCTATCCTGCCAGGCTTCGGCACCCGCAGCATTGGGCCCTAGGCTGAGCGGAGTTCCCTTCCAGGCTCCATGGTTGACAAAAGTGGCACTGGAGTCGTCCCGCCGTCGAATGATCAGCCGCGCGCCATCGTTGCTGAAGAGACGGTAGCTCTGTAGGCCAGGCCAACGGGGATACAGCTCCCCTACCCAGCGCACCACGAAGAAGTCGTTGCCGTTGTTGTTGCCAGTCGGCCCTTCCCCACTTCTACGCCGCCAGCAGGAGCGCAGGAAGTTGAAGTGACTTGGAAAGTTGAGGTCATCCGCGTCGATGGGCAGGTTCGGCAGGCTGTTGTTGCCATCGGGCTCCCCACAACTGGGCATCCAGAACCAATCGCCGCGATCCCGCCGATCGGGCCTGCCAAGCGGTAGCGGTAGTGACAAACGGCAGCTGGGCTGCAGAGCGTCAACCAATCTGTCGTTGCAGTTGGGATCGTCGTACAGCCGCCGCTTGAAGGGAGAGTTGGAGTCCAGCGATGTGCTGCTGCCGAAAAAGTACTGGAAGCCGCCCCACCAAGGGAAACCGCTGCCGCTGCGGGCAAAGGGGGCCAGGTTGGTCGGGTTATCGATAGCATTGCGCACGCAGGCCCAGCGTTGGTCTCTGTTGGCGCTGCCCAAGTTGGTCGTGGGGCAAGTGTGAGCACTGCTGGTAAAGCCGTTGTTAAACCGACCAAGGGCATCGGGCACGCCTTGCGCTGGGAACACTGGATCTGGCCAGCGCACCGCCCGCAGGTAGGGCAGGTTGTCCCTTCGAGCCTCTTCGGCCAGGGGGCCTACTACCTGGTCAATAGGGTTGGTGGCAAACCCTGTGTTGGGGTTGTACCGGTTCTGCGGGCTGCTCAGCCAGCCGTTGTAGTACTCGGCCAGCAACCCAGAGCCGCCGGGATCCGGGCAGGGTCCCAGCGGAGCCACCAGCACCCAGCGGGAGGTATCCAGCACCGGGTTGCCCAAAGCCGAGATGCGCACCCCAAAGTTGGCATAGCCCGTATCGGGTGCCCGCAAGAGCCGCACTTCGGGCACGCCCAGCCCTGCGGTTCGGTCAGCTTGACCGGAGCTGGCATCGGTACTGTTGCGGCGAGCAAAGATGGTGTCGCGGGCAAACACCTCTGGCCAGCCTGGCCGCCGCACGTGGTTGCCCAAATTCTGCGCCCCGTTCGTGTTGTCGAAGCGCAGAACCCCAGCACCACCTCCGTTGGGATCCGGAGCCGGCCAGTTGTTGCCGCGGATCACCAGCGCTTGGTTGAGGAAGGAGGTGTTGGCTCCTAGGTTTGGCCCGCTGCAGCCGTAATAGTCGTTGCGGCGAGGGGCTGAGGCCCGTCCACCGGCGTAGTCTTGATCGGGCACGTAGCTGCTGCCGCCGCCGTTGAGGGTGCCATCCTGGACAAAGGCATCATCAATGCTGCCATCGCAGAAGTCGGCAGAGAGGATGTTCACCGCGTCGCCCAAGACCTCGCTGGGCCGCCAGAAATCGGCAGGCTGCCGGCTATTGTTTGGGTCTACCACCCGAGCAAAGCGCCGGTCTTCATCCCTCCGGAGCCGCCCGTAGAAGTTGTCGTAGAGGCCGTTTCCCCCAAATCTGAGGCGAGTGGTGAACTCCTCCAGCAGATCCAGCCGATCCCCGTTCCTCGTCTGATGCAGGTTAAAGTCCCCTTGGATGTAGACAGGGTTGTCGGAAATGAAGGACAAGCCAAAGAGAGCTTCAGTAGGCCTGATGGCGTCACTGGGGTTAAACACACTGCGGGCCAACACTGCCCCGTTGCGCAGCCGGAAGCCATAGGGCCGCCGATCCGGATCGGGGTAGTAGTCCACCGGCTTGGGGCTAAGCCCCTCGTCGGAAACAGGCGGATCGCCGACCGGTTGGTTGCGACCGGGCTGGCCGGCATTCATGATGAAGGGGAGAGTGCCGCGAGCATTTGCATTTCGCCAGGCGGTTTGATAGCTACCGAAGTTGTTGGTCAAGGGTGGGCGGGCAATGGCATCTTCCCGCACGGCATCTTCCCGGAAGGCGTAGAAAATCCCCCCTTCTCGGTTCTCGCCAATGCCGGCAGGCAGCCAAGTATCTCTGTTGATCAACCCGTTGGCCTGTCCGTTGACGTTGTTGGTCAGCAGGGCCAGGTCGATGTTGAGGGCCCGCACCGCCATCGCCTCGCGGCCATCGTAGAAGACGGAATCTTTAAAGGGCACACGGAAGCACTGGTTGCCAATCCGAATTAACTCAAATCGGTTGCTGTTGGGGTGGTTGCCAAGTACTGGGCTTCTGGGGCATTCCTCTAAACGAGCATAGGGCAAGGTCCAGTCGTTGATCCTAGGCTTGGGCCTCAGCCTTATCAGTTCCAGATCTCTTAGGTTGTCCAGGTCGCACGTTGAGGGATCGCAAAGGGTTCGGTAGGTTACTGATCCTCTTTGCTGTGATCCTAAGAACGGTAACTCCCGTAAGAAGGGGTAGGCCTGCCTCCGCTCATCTTCAAGGGGATCGTTGGGGTTGGGAGGCACACTGTGGTGGAAGGTCTGCAGAGGGAAAATGTAGCGCAGCGGCAGATAAAACCGGTTGGCCGCTTCTCGGTTCCCATCTCGGCTGGCTTGGATGTCGTTCCAAAGGATTCGAGCTGTGGGATCAGGATTTCTGGCATTGGCGGCATCCCGAATGCGCAGAATGTTATCGGCCAGCATGCCCAACATGCAGCCTGCCGTTTGCAGCGTGGTTTGGTCGGCTAGGCTCAGTTGGTCAGTCACTTGGTCAGCGGGAGTGCCTCGGTTGACCAGATCAATCGCCTGCCCAATCGCCCGCCGCAGCTCGGAGAAGTTGCCAAAAGCCGTAATAAACGGATCCGGATGAATGCGGCCCTCTTCTTGCCTGGGTGGATAGGCCCCATCGGGATCGCCAGCAAAATTGGCCAGGTTGGTCAGCGCCGTCCACAGTGGGGTGCCAGGCCGCAGTTGCTCCCGCATCGGCTCGGGGTCATACTCCCAAACGTTGGTGCCCTCTCCAGTAAAGAAGTTGATGCCCAGTTGAGTGCGCTGGTCGCCGGTAGGGAAGGTAGAAGCCCGCTGCAAGCTCCAGGGAGTGCCGGGGTGGGCTACCGTGGCCAGGCAAGCAATGGGGAAGCGCCCATCTCGGTGGCTGTAGTGGTAAACGGCTGTAGCCTGCACCGCCGCTGGGTTATCTCGCAGGGTTAGCCGTTGCCGCGCCTCGTTGCTGATGAAAATGGGCTGCAACTTGGTGGGATCGTTGGGATCCCCGGGTGGCACCAAAGGCAAAGGCAAAGAATCGGTGCGGGTTAGTTCCAGCCGCTGGCCCACGATCACCCGCAGACCTTCCACACGGGCCCGCCGCTCCCAGTAGCCATCCAAGCCCACCTCGGAAAGGGCGCCTGGGGGTGGGTTGTCCTCGGTCAAAGACTCATTCTGGTTGTTCCTGGCATCGGCAGGAATGGGATCACCGGCCCTAGCACGATACCTTTGCGCAAAGGTGTCCACGTCGCAGCCTCTCTGCGGGTCAGGAGTTACAGGCGGACGGTCGTAGCTGGCCTTGGGGCCAAAGCGGTTGTCGGCCCGATAGACATCGTCTACATAGGGAGGGCAGACTTGGTCTCTTTCTGATTGAAAGCCACCGGCTTTAACTCGTCCTCCCTGCTTGGCATTAATTGGGGAGACCGACCATCCCGCTGGATCCGGTTCATAGGTTCCGCGGGTGCGAATGCGGCCAAAAAGCTGGAGCTCCAGTGGATCCAGAGCTATCTTTTCCGGATCTGCATCGTTCTGAACTGAATCATAGTTGAGGTTATTCAGACGGGACGTACTAGGTGCCCTACCTGGCACACCGGGGTGGGCATCGAAGATGAGGTTGTCGCTCACCTGCTGGCCGGCGTAGCCAATGGCCCCTGCCACTAGCTCTCCAAAGGCAGTGATTTCAGAGTTGTCGGGGGGCATGTAGAAGCAGGAGTGCTCCGAGCTGATGGTGAAAGCCCGGAACAAGTTGTTGGGGGCATAGCGGAAGAAAAGGCTGCCCCCTGTGTAGATAGCGCCGTTCCAGTTGTATCCAGGGGTGAAGAAGAACTCCGCGTCGCTGCGGCTGAAAATCCCCCACTTGTTGAGTAGATCCCGCTTCCGATCCTGCTGGAATTGCAAAGCCGAGATGGCGCGGGTGGTGGAGTCGGCGCCTTGAATTGGCAGAGTGACGGCAAAGACCTGGAAGGGCTTGTACAGCGCCGTGCCGACCTGGAACCAATCCCCTATGTTCGGGTTGAAAGTCTGGTTGGCAGCGGAATCAGTGCACCCTTCCAGGACGGATCCTTGAAGTGGACCACTGCGGATCACCAGTCGCCGCGCCCGTTCAGTATCGCTGATATTTCCCTCAAAGCCCTCCAGTCTGTCTCGGCCCTCTACCGGCGCACGACGAGCATGAAGGATGGTATAGGCTGTTACGGAGTCATTGAGGCCGTTGTTGTCGGTATCCACCAAAAACCACCAAGCCGGGGCTTGCCGCCGCACTTCGATTCGCCGACCTGGATTCTGGGGATCGGGCACGCGAGCCGTGTAGGTCAACAGGAAACGCTCCTCATCGGGAAGGGTATAGGGATCCGAGGCTTCCGCAGGCACCACTTCGCCATCGTTGAGCAGGGCAGAGGTGAATTGCTCATCAGTGGGAGCGCTGTTGGGCAGGCGGCGATCCCGAATGAGGTTGTCGATCTTGGCCCGCGCCCGGTCGATGGCAGCATTCAGTTGCCGGCTAACCGTCTGCTCTGCCCGCTCCACCTGGGTTTGGATGGTGCGCTGGGTAGATCGAGTGAGCAACCCCACCGTTACCAAGCTCAGCACCAGCACGATTAAAATCGCCACTGGCAGCACAAAGCCGCGCTCGCGGATCCTGCCCCGATCCACCGGGATCTTCAGAGAGCTGAGCAAGCGCAGGACAAGTTTGAGCAACAGCGGGGAAGGAGCAGACATGGCTGTATCCCGGAGTATGCGAGTGCCAAGATAGCAACAGTATGCAAGGGATCCCGAGTCTCAGACATCCCCACGGGTGGGGGGAAGGGACAGCCTGATCTTTTCAGGATTCCCAAGCTTTTACAAAATCCCCAGTTGCTGCGCTTTGAGCAGGGCGGTGACGCGGTCGGTGGCGTCCAACTTGCGGTAGACAGCGCTGGCGTACTCTTTCACGGTTTCGACGCTAATGCCAAGGCGGCGAGCAATTTGTTTGTTGGCTAGGCCCTCCTTCATCAGTTGCAGCACGCATAGCTCGCGGGGGGTAAGCCTGGGCAGCTCCTGGGGGGCGGGCAGCCAGTCGTGGTCGGGGTTGGCCAAGATCTGGCGGATAACGCGGGCCAATTCCGCCGGCTCGGTTTCTTTGGAGAGGTAGCCTTTGGCCCCCGCCCGCCGCGCTGCTTCGATTAGGGCCGGCTCGTGAAAAGTCGTCATCATCACCACCACCACCGGCAGGCCCAGCTCGACAATCTGCTGGCAGGCAGCGATCCCGTCCCCACCAGGCATGCGCACATCCAAAAGGGCCACGTCGACGGGGTGGTGGCGGCAGTACTCAACAGCCTGGGATCCGGTCTCGGCCTCGGCTACCACCACAAACCCCTGGGCTTCCAGGGCAAACCTCATCCCTAGCCGAAACAGAGGATGGTCGTCGGCAATGAGCACGCGCACAGGAGAAGTCATAGGATCCCGGCCAGGAAGAGGGCACAACTTAATCTGCCCAAAAGAGGGATCCCCAATAAAGTGCCCTCACCCCCAGCCTAGAGAGGAGCTATTTTACAAAGACCATGCCGCGGGTCTTGGGGTTGAAGGTGGGATCCAGCCGGGTCTGAGCATTGTACAGGGCACCGGTCAGATCGGCTTCTTCCAGAAAAGCTCCCCTTAGATCGGCCCCGCGCAGATCGGCCTGGCGCAGGTTGGCTCCCGTCAGGTCGGCGCCGGCAAGAACAGCCCCGCGCAAATCGGCTTCGCTGAGGTTGGCTACCTGAAGATTGGCCCCTGTGAGATTGGCCTGCTGCAGGTTGGCTCGGCTGAGATCCGCTTCCCACAAAAAGGCTCCCCCCTGATCCGCGCTGCTCAGGTTGGCGCCGCGCAAGTCGGCCAAGTTGAGGATGGCCTGGGAGAGGTTGGCAGCTTGTAGATTGGCCTGCTTGAGGATGGCTTCTTTCAGGTTGGCCCCCCGCAAATCCACTCCCGCCAGTACGGCTCCCGTCAGATCGCAGGCGGGACAATCTCGGCCAGGAAGAACGACTTGGGATCGACCCAGTTGGGCCTCGAGTTCCAGTTGGGCAGAAGCTGGAGGTGCCGGGATCCCCATCCCCCACAGGGCGAGGAGACTGAGACTGCCCCAAGACCGAGGCCAGGCCATCTGCTTCACGGAGAACCGTTTCCGCCCTCAAGGCGGCTGGCAGTGGGGGCAAAAGTAGGCTGAGCGGCTTGCCAGCTTGATCCGCTGAATCGGGGTGCCACACAGGCGACAGGGATCCCCTTCTCGACCGTATACCCACGCCTGACCCTGGTAGTTGCCGTTGAGCCCCCGCAGATCCCGGTAATCGCGCAGGGTGGTGCCCCGCTGCTCCAGCCCCGCTTGCAACACCCGGATCAAGGCTTCTCGCAGGCGGCTCTTGGCAGCATCGGAAAGCTGCGAGGCAGGTGTCAAGGGGTGGATGCCGCTCAAAAACAGGGCTTCGTCGGCGTAGATGTTGCCCACTCCCGCTAGCAGCGACTGATCCAGCAGGGCGGCTTTGATGGGGCGGCGGCTTTTCCGCAAGGCGGCTTGGAAATAGGTTTCTGAAAAGGCGGGCGAAAACGGCTCTGGCCCCAACCTCTGCAAAGCCGTGATCACCGCCTCCGGCTCCACCCCCGCAGGCACTAACCACATCTGGCCAAAGGTACGCGGGTCCACAAAGCGCAGCTCCCACCCCTGCTCCAGGCGCAGTCGAACCCGGGTATGGGCTGGCAAAGGCGCGGATCCCTGAACCCAGAGCAACTGCCCCGTCATGCCTAGGTGCACGCCGAGAACCGCTCCGGAGTCCAGGGATCCCAGAAGATACTTGCCCCGACGCTGCCACTGAGTCAAATAGGCGCCAGACAGCCCCTGCGCAAACTCCTCTTTGCCAGGGTAGGCCAGGGTGCGAGGGAGAAGCACTTCTGCCGCCAGGATGCGCAGGCCAAGAGTCAGGCACTGCAGATCCCGCCTGACGGTTTCAACCTCCGGCAGCTCGGGCACGGGAGGGCTTGGGTTTACTTTTTGGAAGCGGCTTTGGGCTTGGGCTCCTCCACCACTTCCAGCTCGTCTTCGCGGAAGTTGTTGGTGTTGATGTTGTAGTAGTTAACCTTGTCAAAGCGGACGATCACCGGGTAGAGAATGCCGCTGGTATCCACTGCCGCAACCGTCCCCACATCCCGATACCAGTAGGATTCTTTCCGCAAGACACGGACTTTGGCACCGCGCTGAATCGCCATAGAGGTTTTCTCCATTACCTGCCCTTCAGATTACCGCTCTGAAAGACTTATACAACCCCGGGCAAAAGCAGACTTTCGCTCGGCGTTGAGCCTTTCTTCCTGCTTCAGCGACCCGTGGCTAGTGGCAGAGTTTACCTCCACTACCCCGCCAGAGGGATCTCCACAGGCGTAACTTCCCCGCGAGCTGCAGGTAGGTGCTCCTTGCCCCCATAAGGCACACCGGCTAAAGACGGAGCCAACTTTAGCCTAGGCAAAACGCCTACTCAAGAAGCAAGAAGATGTACCGGCTAGCCTACTCGCTCAGCCCATCTCCGTCAAGGCAGAAGGTTGGTTATGCCACAAAGTGGCCAATTGTCCGGTGAATCAAGGACTAGAGGAGATCCCTAGTCGGCAAGAAGGCTGCGATTTCCGAATTTTTGTAACAGGGAAGGCAAACCCTAGCCCCCAAGGCGAGAAGCGGCTGAGGTTGCGATCGTGAAGAAATGCAAACTATACTGAAGGGCAGGTGCCGCTCGTGGAGGTTTCCATGTCCAACCCCAACCTGTCTGAGCCCAAGTTTGGCTTTAACGAGTACGCCGAGCGCCTCAACGGCCGCGCAGCCATGATTGGCTTTGTGCTGGCCATCGTTATTGAAGCGGTAACGGGCCAAGGCGTCGCCTCCTGGCTAGGTCTCATTCAGTGATCCCCCTCAGGCCCTAGCACCAGATCAAGCCTGCCGTGGAGCAGGCTCTTTGTTCTTTAGCTGATCCCTTCTTGGCGCTTGGCAATCGGCATGCGCCAGCCGGTGCCAAAGGCTCGATCGGTAACCCGTAGGCCAGGGGGAGCCTGGTGGCGCTTGAACTCAGCATTCTGCACCAGCCGCAGCACCTGCTGCACCGTGTCAGGTTCAAACCCCTGGGCCACCAGCTCAGCGGCCGACTGGTGCTGTTCGATGTGCCGCTGGAGGATAGCGTCCAGCAAGTCGTAGGGAGGCAGGCTGTCGCTATCTTTCTGGCCGGGCCGCAGCTCTGCTGAGGGGGGCTTGGTGAGGATGGGGAGGGGAATCCGTTCCTGGTGGCGGTTGATCCAGCGGGCCAGGCGGTAGACCCAGGTTTTGGGCACATCGGAAATCACGGCCAGGCCGCCGGACATATCCCCGTAGATGGTGCAGTAGCCTACCGCCAGCTCCGACTTGTTGCCCGTGGTCAAGAGCAGCCGGCCAAACTTGTTGGAGAGGGCCATGAGCAGGGTGCCGCGAATGCGCGACTGCAGGTTCTCTTCCGTGATGTCGGGGGGCAGGCCGGTGAAGGGCTCTGCCAGGAGATTTTGGTAGCTCTCCATAATCGACTGGATGGGCAGCTTCAGGGTAGGGATCCCCAGGTTCTGCGCCAGTTGGTAGGCGTCCGTCAGGCTGCCTGGGCTGGAATAGGGAGAGGGCAGGAGCACCCCCAGCACCCGCTCTGGACCTAGGGCGTCTGCGGCAATCACGGCAGTTACCGCTGAGTCAATCCCCCCCGACAGGCCCAGCAACACCTCGCGAAAGCCGCATTTGCTGGCGTAGTCGCGGGTGCCTAAGACCAGCGCCTCGTAGAGCTCTGCTTCCGGCTCCGTTGGCCAGCGGGATCCCTGAACTTCCGGGCCTTCCTCAGGAGGGTGAACCAGCGCCTCCACATCTACCATCAGGCAGTCCGGCTGAAAGGCAGCGGCTTGGGCCACCACCCGGCCCCGGCAGTCTAGGGCGCAACTGGCCCCGTCGAAAATGAGGTCGTCGTTGCCCCCCACCTGGTTGACATAGAGGATGGGCAGGGCGTGCTTGCGGGCCAGGGATCCCAGCATTTCCACCCGCAATTTCTGCTTGCCCAGGCTAAAAGGCGAGGCCGACAGATTGATGAGCAAATCGGCGCCGCAGCGGGCCATCTCGTCTACCGGATCCCGGTGGTAGCGGCGGTGCTGCCAGAAGTCACGGTCGTTCCAGATGTCTTCACAGATGGTGAAACCCAGGCGATAGCCGCCGTACTGGACGGGCTGGGGCTGGGATCCCGGCTCAAAGTAGCGGTCTTCGTCGAAGACATCGTAGGTGGGCAAAAGCGACTTCTGGAACCAGTGGCGGATCTGCCCCCCCTCTAGCCAGGCCGCGGCGTTGTAGAGAGGCCGCCCCTCCGGCAGGGGGTTGGGCTGCACGGATCCCACCACCACCGGAATGCTATCCCGCAGCCGGTCAGCCAACTGCTGCAAAACTTGGCCTGCCCTCTCGACTAGAGCAGGGTAGAGCAGCAGGTCCCGGGGCGGGTACCCCAACAAGGCCAGTTCAGAAGTAATCGCCAGCTCTGCCCCCTTGGCTGCTGCCGCCTCGACCGCCGCACGGATGCGCTCGGCATTGCCGCTGAGATCGCCAACGGTATAGTTAAGTTGCAACAGCGCTACCTTCACTTGGCTCCCTTAGCCGAGAATGGCGGACTCCACGATGATACGCCAGCTCAGACTTAGGTTTGGCTAGAGGCGGGTTGCACTGTTGCTGGCAACTCGGTTTCGGCGTCTGGGTGGAAGTAGCGGTAAATCTGGCGGGCCAGCTTGGGGCCAATACCTGGCACCTGGGCCAACTGCTCTTCGGTGGCCACTTGAATGCGGGCAAGGGAGCGAAACGCCTCCATGAGCAGCTTTTGGCGCTGCTTGCCTAGGCCAGGGATCTCCTCCAAAACAGAAGCCTGTTGGCGCAGTTTCCGCTGCTGGCGATGGTAGGCAAGGGCAAAGCGGTGGGCCTCATCCCGTAGGCGCTGCAATAGCAGGCGAGCTGGATCTTGGGGTGGCAGCCGCAGCGGCTCGGGATCCCCAGGCCGAAAGATTTCCTCCTCCCGCTTGGCCAAGGCAATGACCGGCAGGTGATCTAGCCCCAGCTCCGCCAGAACAGCCATCACCGCGGCCAGTTGCCCTTTGCCCCCGTCGATGAGCACCAAGTCCGGCTGATCCTCAGGGGTCATTTTGCTAAAGCGACGCCGCGCCACCTCGGCATGGCTGGCAAAATCGTCGGAGTGGCCAGGACGCACCTCGGGGTTGCGAATCTTGTAGCGGCGGTAGTGCTGCTTGGCTGGCAGGCCGTCGATAAACACCACCTGGCTGCCCACCGCATCGGATCCCTGAATGTGGGAAATATCGTAGGCTTCTAGGCGGCGGGGGGCTGACGGCAGATCCAAAACTTCTGCCAAGCGCTCCAGGGCTGCTGCCTCCCGGTCTGCCAAGCGCTGGCTGCGGGCTAGCTCCAGCTGGGCGTTCCGCTCCACCAGTTCAATCAGCTCGGCTTTACTTTGCCGCTGGGGGGCAATGAGACTGACTTTGCGCCCCTTTTTTTGGCTTAGCCAAGACTCGAGAAAATCGCGATCCGGCAGCTCGTACTGCGTCAAGATTTCCGAGGGAATTTCCACCGGATCGCAGTACTGGTAATGCTCCTGCAAAACCCGCTGCAAAATCAGGGCTGGATCGTCGCCCCGGTTTTCGGCCACAAACCCCAGCCGACCCACCAGCTTGCCCGCTCGCACCTGAAACAACTGAATACAAGCCCGCGAGTCGTCCATCGCCAAGGCCAGAGCATCGCGGCTAACTGTCGAGTTGGGCAAAGACACCTTCTGGGATTCGCCCAACTGTTCTAGGCCGCGGATTTGATCCCGATACCGCGCTGCTGCCTCGTAATTTTCTTGCTCGGCCGCCTGGGCCATTTTCTCCTTCAACTCCCGGATGAGCTCGTCCGTCTGCCCCTGGAAGATCATCGCCACTTGAGCAACGGTCTTGCGATACTCCTCGGGGCTGATCAAGCCCTGACAGACACCAGGGCAACGCCCGATGTTGTAGTTCAAACAGGGGCGGTCTTTGTAAAGTGGCTTGGGACGCTGGCGCAAGGGAAAAATCCGCTTCACTAGCCCAAGGGTGTACCGCAGCAGGCCTACATCGGTATAGGGCCCGTAGTACTTATCTTGATTTTGGTCGAGACGGCGGTGGCGGGTAATGTAAATCTGAGGGTAAGGCTCTGACCATGTAATGCACAAATAGGGGTACTTCTTATCCTCTTTGAGGAGAACATTGTAGGGTGGCTGATAGGTTTTAATCAGATTGTCTTCTAGAGCCAGGGCCTCACTCTCGTTATCAGTTACAATAAACTCGATCTCGCACACCTGGGCTACCATGCGCTGAATGCGAGGGGGGAGATCCCCAAGGCAGCGAAAATAGGATCGCACCCTGGAGCGCAACTTCTTAGACTTGCCCACATAGAGGATTTGATCGCTGGCATCTCGCATGAGGTAGACACCAGGCTCAGCTGGGATCTCCTTGAGCCGACTCTCCAGAAGCTCTGGGCTTTGGATGAGAGGGATAGTCATAGCGCTAGCCTCAGGGATCCTGGTTTTGCCCCCATTCCCTTTTCCGGCGGAAGGAGGGGAGTCAAAACTGTAACCCCAATCTAGCAACAGCCCTGCACCGCGGAGTGCAAGCGAGCTGGCTCAGGTAATATGGCTTGGCCAAGAGGGGTTTAGGGGTGAATCTGTACCGGGATCTGCTGCAGCCGCTACTGTTTTCCGGGCTAAGGGCTGACCCAGAAACCCTCAAGGTGGCGCTCCTACGCACCTTGGAGTGGCTAGATGCTACCCAGGCCACGGGGATCTTGAGTCTTTTGGAACGCCTCTTCTGCTACCGGAATCCCTGCTTGGAGGTGCGGCTGTGGGGGCTGAGCTTTCCCAATCCCCTGGGTCTAGCTGCGGGCTTGGATAAGGACGGCGTAGCTTTGGGAGTCTGGCCCTACCTGGGCTTTGGCTTTGTGGAGGTGGGCACCGTCACTCCCCAGCCCCAGCCGGGCAATCCAAAGCCGCGCCTATTTCGGCTGCCCCAGGATCGGGCTGCCCTCAATTGCATGGGCTTCAATAACCAGGGAGCAGCAGCTTTGGCCGAACGGCTGCGCCGGCTGCGTCAACGTCTTATCCCCATTGGCGTCAACCTGGGCAAAGGCAAAGCCACGCCGCTGGAAGCCGCCGCCACCGACTACCTGGCCAGCTTTCGGGTGCTGCGGGAGCTGGGGGACTATTTTGTGGTTAACGTCAGCTCCCCTAACACGCCAGGCTTGCGGTCCCTGCAGGCTGCCCAGCACCTGGAGCCCATCCTGGCCGCTCTCCAAGAGGAAAACCAAGCCAAGAAGCCTCTTTTGGTCAAGATTGCCCCCGACCTAGACTGGCCAGAGATTGACGCCATTCTGGAGCTAGCTCAAGCCTACGGCCTGGCTGGGATCATCGCCACCAACACCACTCTGCGCCGCGACAACCTGAAAACCCGCTTCCTCCCTGGTCTAGGGCCTTTGACAACAGCAGCCGGCGGCATCAGCGGCGCCCCGCTGCGAGAGCGCTCCACCCAGATCATCCGCTACATCCACCAGGCCACGGGGGGACAGCTGCCCATTATCGGCGTGGGGGGCATCTTTACCCTAGACGACGCCCTGGAGAAGCTTGCTGCCGGCGCCAGTTTGCTCCAGGTCTATACCGGTTGGATCTATGAAGGGCCAAGCCTGGTTCCTCGCCTGCTGCGCGGCCTTGCTGCTAGCCGGCAGGGAGCCTGCTCGATCCCATCCGGGCGTAAGATTGTTGGTTAAGGAGTTGGTTAAGGATCCCCAAGGGAGCCTGCCGGTGAGCCTGCTGCAACACCTTTTCAAAACTTCCCATCCCGTGATCGGAGTGGTCCATCTGTTGCCGCTGCCCACCTCCCCCCGTTGGGGCGGCAACCTGGAGCAGGTTATTGCCCAAGCGGAACAGGCCGCCACGGCCTTGGCTGCAGGGGGCGTTCACGGGATCCTGGTCGAGAACTTCTACGATGCCCCTTTTGCCAAGGATCAGGTAGACGCGGCGGTGGTGAGCGCCATGACGGTGGTTGTCCAGCGGATTAAGACGTTGGTCTCCCTGCCCATCGGGATCAACGTCCTGCGCAACGATGGCTGTAGCGCTCTAGCCATTGCCGCCTGTGTGGGGGCGCAGTTTATCCGCGTCAACATCCTCTGCGGGGCAATGGTGACCGACCAGGGCCTCATCGAGGGGAATGCCTACCGCTTGCTGCGCTACCGCCGCGAGCTAGGGGCCCAAGACATTAAAATCTTCGCCGATGTGCTGGTGAAGCACGCCCAGCCTCTCGGCCCCATTAGCCTTGAGGCGGCTATCCTGGATACAGTGGAGCGAGGTCTTGCCGATGCCATCATTGTCTCCGGCGAGGCGACCGGCAAGCCGCCTCTTTTGGAAGATCTCAAGCTAGCCCGCCAAGTTGCTCCTCAGGTACCCCTTCTCATTGGCTCAGGGGCCACCGCTGAGAACATCGGCACCCTCATCCAGCACGCCGATGGAGTGATCGTGGCCAGTTCCCTCAAGCGGCTGGCTCGTTCTGGGGGTACGCTGACAGGCCATGCAGAGCTTTTCCCCCTCATTGACCCCATTCGGGTGCGGGAATTTGTAGAGGCGTTGCAGCAGGCGGTAGGGGAGGGCCCCCCTGCCTCTACCTACTTAGCCACCCCTACTTCTAGTTGTAGCTAGACTTTGGGGGTTTCTCCCCATGCTGCCGTCTGACTACAGGGGCGGGGATTCTTCTAGTCCAGTACCTGAGTCCCTGGAGGAGAAGGCGTGGAGCCAGCTTAAGGATCAGGTTCCCCGCCTTTGGGTCGTCGACGACGATTCGGTGACTCGCTGCTTCGTGGGCGGGGTTCTCAAAGCCTGTGGCTACCAGGTGGAAACCTGGGAAGATGGCCAGATGGCCTGGGAGCAGCTGCAGGCGCTCGACGAAAGCCAGTGGCCGGATGTGGTGATCTGCGATTGGGTGATGCCCAAGCTGTCAGGGCTGGATTTTTGTCGCCGTCTCAAGGGATCCACCGCTGGCCAGTTTGTCTACTTCATTTTCCTCACGGCCCGCTCTGAACTCAAGGATTGCCTTCAGGGGTTGGAGGCGGGGGCAGATGAGTTTATCGCCAAGCCGGTGGCTCCTGAGGAACTGCGGGCACGGGTGCAGGCAGGGCTGCGTTTACAGCGGCTTGTCCAAGCTTTGGCTCAGGCCAACCGCCAACTGCAAGCCCGCAACGAGCTGTTGGAGTCTCTGGCTTTGACGGATCCCTTGACTGGAGCCTTGAACCGCCGCGCCCTTGACCAGGCACTGCCCCGTTTGCTGCAGCAGGTGGGGCCGCAAGGGAAAGCCCGCTACCGCTACCTCTGCCTATTGATGCTGGATGTGGATCACTTCAAGCAGATCAACGACACCTACGGCCACTTCATCGGCGACTGCGTTCTCCAGGCCATTGTTGAACGGCTGCAGCAGCACCTCCGCCCCTCCAGCCTGCTCTACCGCTACGGCGGGGAGGAATTTGTCTGCGTTACCCCTGGTCTAAGCCCCTCGCGCTGTCAACGGTATGCTGAGTCGCTGCGCCAGGCTATCGCCAGCCGTCCCGTTGAGGTTTCGCCCCGTCGCAGCCTGCCCGTAACCATTAGCATTGGCGGGGTCGTGATTAGCGAAGATCACCCTCTGCCGCCAGAGGTTGCCCTCCAGCAAGCCGATGAGGCCCTCTACCAAGCCAAACGGGCAGGACGCAACCGGCTGCAGCTTTTCTGGCCACCAGCACCCTTTTCGGGGAATACGTCGGAGGAGGTCCTCTGAGGGGCTTTACGGGCTGCTGTTAGCTTCTAGGCTGAGATCGGCAGTGGGAGCAATTTTGCTGAGCTTAATCTTGGGATTGCTACTGACAAATTGCTGCAGAGTCCATTCATTCTTAAAGAGCAGAACCGGCCTATCCTGAACATCCTTGACAATCAGAGTGTTAAACAGACTGGGAAGATCCCGAAGGGCCTCCCAGCCGTTTTCTACCCAGCGAGCCAGCGTGTAGGGCAGCATCTCCAGGCGGGTTTCAACGTTGTATTCATGTTCCAGGCGGTACTGCAGCACCTCAAACTGCAACTGGCCCACCGCGGCCACGATTGGATCCCGTTTGGATTCGTCAAGGGAGTACATAATTTGCACCGCCCCTTCTTCCCGCAGCTCTGACACCCCTTTCTGAAACTGTTTAAATTTGGAGGGGTTGGGATTTTTGAGATAGGCAAAAAGCTCCGGGGAAAAGCTTGGGATCCCGACGTAGCGCAGCTTTGGGCCAGTGTAGAGCGTATCCCCAATTGTAAAGAGGCCAGGGTTATTTAGGCCAATCACATCCCCAGGGTAAGCTTCGTCAATGGAGATGCGCTCTTGAGCAAACAATTTCTGGGGGTAGGATAGGCGGATTGGGCGGTTGAGGCGGGCATGGTTGACCACCATGTCTTTCTCGAACTTGCCGGAGCAGATGCGCACAAAAGCAATGCGATCCCGGTGGCGGGGATCCATATTGGCCTGCAGCTTAAAGACAAAGCCCGTGAACTCAGGATACTCTGGAGAAATCAGCCCAGCCGTACTTTCGTGGGGCATTGGCGGCAGGGAGTACTCCAAAAACGCATTGAGAAACAGCTCCACTCCAAAATTGGTCATGGCGCTGCCGAAAAAGACAGGAGTTTGTTTCCCAGCATGAACCTGTTTGAGATCCAAACTGGGCATAAGGCCATCCAGGATCTCCAATTCTTCCTTAAATCGGTAGTAGAGATCTTTTTCGATTAGGTCTTCCACTTGGGGATCCCCGAGTTTAATAACTGTATCTTTGACTCGTAGCCGTCCCCCTGAGACTCGCTCAAAGAAGTGAAACTCCTGGGTGCGTCGGTCAAACAAAGCTGTGAAGCGCTCCCCTGAGCCAATAGGCCAGGTAACAGGATAGGGCTTAAGGCCCAGCTCGCTCTCGATTTCGTCCATGAGCTCGAGGGGATCCCGGCTGGGGCGATCCATCTTGTTGATGAAGGTAAAAATCGGCAGCCGCCGCATTTGACAGACTTCAAACAACTTGCGGGTTTGGGGTTCTAGCCCTTTGCCGGCATCTTCTAGCATCACGGCGTTGTCCACTGCCGCCAGGGTTCGGTAGGTGTCTTCGCTAAAGTCCTGGTGGCCGGGGGTATCGAGGAGGTTGAGGCGAAAGTTGCGATAGTCAAATTGGAGCACCGTCGAGGTGATGGAGATACCCCGCTGTCTTTCCAGTTCCATCCAGTCGGAGGTAACCCGCTTTTGAGCGCGGCGGGCCTTCACGGCTCCAGCCTCCTGAATGGCTCCTCCGTACAGCAACAGCTTTTCCGTAAGGGTGGTCTTTCCAGCATCGGGGTGGGAGATGATGGCAAAAGTGCGCCGCTGCTGGATGGCTTTGGCCAGGTCTACTTCCTTCATCGTCAAGAAGCTCCTCTAGGTCAACCAGGGCGCTGGCAGCATCCAGTTTCCCGCCTTAGAGGGAGGAGAGAAAGCGGTGCAGTCGCTCCAGACCTTTTTCCAGGGTGACGCGGTCGGCGGCGTAGGAGAGGCGAATACAGTGATCGGCTCCGAAGGCCACCCCTGGCACGGCAGCCACATGGTGCTCTTTGAGCAGCCGTTGGCAGAACTCCACCGAGCTCAAGCCGGTCTGGCTGATGTTGAGAAAGATGTAAAATGCGCCCTCTGGCTCTGGACAGCTTACCTTTGGCAGGGTGCGGATCCCCTCCAGCATCAGATCCCGCCGCCGCCAGAACTCTTGGCGCATCTTTTCTACCGCTGGCGCTGAAAGGGGGCTGGTGAGGGCCTCTAGGGCACCGTATTGGGCAAAGGTGCAGACGTTGGAGGTGCTGTGGCTTTGCAGGCTGATGGCCGCCTCGACGATGGGCTTTGGCCCTGCCAAGTAACCGATGCGCCAGCCGGTCATGGCATAAGCTTTGGCAAAGCCGCTGCTAAGGATAGTGCGCGGCAGCAGCTCTGGAGAGAGGGATCCCAGGCTGAGGTGGCGAGCTTCGCCGTAGACGAGCTTCTCGTAGATCTCGTCGCAGACCACGTAGAGATGGGGAACTGAGAGGATCACCTCCGCCAGCGCCTCCAGCTCGTGCCGGTGATAGACGGCGCCGGTGGGGTTGGCTGGCGAGTTAAGAATGAGCAACTTGCTGCGGGGGGTGAGGGCCTGACGTAGCTGGTCGGCAGTGAGCTTGAAGCCCTGGGCCTCTTGGGTCTGAACCCGCACCACTTGAGCGCCTGCCAGAGCCACCATTTCGGGATAGCTGACCCAGTAGGGGACGGGCAGGATGACCTCATCCCCTGGATCCAGCAGCACCATGGCCAGGTTAAACAGGGTTTGCTTGCCGCCGTTGCTAATCAAGATCTGCTCGGGGCTATAGTCCAGGCCGTTTTCCCGACGCAGCTTGTCAGCTACCGCCTGGCGCAAGGCGGGGATCCCAGCGGTGGGGCCGTAGCGGGTTTTGCCTTCCTGCAAGGCGCGAATGGCAGCCGCCCGAATATGTTCAGGGGTGTCAAAGTCCGGCTCGCCGGCGCTCAGGATACAGACGTCCAGACCCTCTGCCTGCATGGCTTTGGCCAGGGCCGAGATCGACAGCGTTGCCGAAGGGGAAAGGCGGGCAACCCGTTGGGACAAGCCAGCAGCAGACACCATCAGTTGGGGATCCTGAGGTACAGTTGGGCTAGTTCTCAGCACCTAGGCTACGGCTGTCAAGAGGCGGCTGCCATCCACCAGCAGCAGCTTGTGACCTTCCCGCTCCGCCAGCAGATCCCAGAACTCCCCCGCTGTAGCCCCTGGCAAAAACCCTTCCAGGCGTAGCCGCAGGGGGGGAAATTGTTTGCTCCCCTGAGGCTTGCGCCGCACTGCTACCCAGATGTAGCCTTCGTGGGGCTCGACAACGCCGCGAATGTTAAAGCCTTCCTCCGCATCTTCAGGGGCAGGCAAAAAAGGCTCATCTTCTGCCGCTGGGTCTTGCTCCTCCTCTGGCAGAGCCAGGATGCGGATGACGCTCAGGCCCAGAGTGCCCCCCGAGCGCGGCTGGGGCTGCACGTAGTACCAGTAGGTGCGGCCGCTCTCAATACAGTGGGTAAAAGGGCGCAGCAGCCCGGCGCGGCCAGGGGTGGCCGGGTACTCCACGCCATCGCTGGCAACCAGCGTCGCCTGGGCATAGGTCTTCGGGATTGGCTTCAGGGATCCCTTAATCAAGCCCAGCGCGCGGAACTGGTAGGGGTGGGCAGGGGGGGGAATAGGGTTCATAGGGCCTAGGCAACGAAGGCAGAGCCTCTAGGTCTTAATCTAACTTTACTCTTACGGCGATAGCCTCCCCAAGAAGTATAGGAGGCTGCTAGTCCAGCAAAAATTGCACCCACTTTGGCGGCGGTGGCAGCGGACAGCGGAAGTGCTCCATGACCAAGGCTGCCACCAAATGCACAGTAAATGCATAGACAAGGGAGTTAAAGGCAATAAACCCTATGACCACCACCTGAACCATCCAAGGTTCCGCCACCCAGTACAGGCCGAATCGGCCCAGAGACACGTCCAGCAGCCAGTTGGTCAGGCCAGTGAGCTGGATGGTGAGATAGATCCAGAGGTTTTCTCCCAGCAGCAGCGAGGAGAGCAGCAATTGGAAAACCAGACCAAAAGTGCTGAGGGCAGCGCCGCTGACCACCGAGAGATACCAGGAGAGGCGTTGCCGCCACAGGCAGGCACACCAATAGCCTAGAAGGCCGTAGGGAATGACATAGAGGATACTGCGGGTAGGCCCCATCAGCACCGTCAGCAGCAAGGCGGAGACCCCCAGCGCCATGGCCCCAGTGTGGGGATCCCAGCGCATCACGGCCAGTGCCACCGGGATAGGGAAAAACAGGCGCATAAGCGGGGCCAGCGGCGTGTAGCTCAAGATCCAGATCAAAGCGGCAGTGCTGGCCAAGAAAGCCGTCTCCACCACCCTCAACGCAGGAGAAGGGGGTGGCGAGGGGGGTAAAGGGGGAGAATCACCCTGCACAGGAGGCTCAGCTAGGAAAAGACAACTGTTCCCAGCTTAGGCCAGCAGTGGCCGAGTTGGCGGAGTGGGATCTTGGCGCCAGGCGCAAGCTCTGGCACCCTCCCAGCGCACCTGCCAAACTTGGCCTGCCACCGCCACTGCATCCCCTGGGCGCAACTTGCGCCCCCGCCGGGTTTCCACCTCGCCGTTGACGCGCACCTGCCCCGCCTGGATGAGCTGCTTAGCCCGCCCGCCGGTGGGGACAACTCCCGTCAGCTTGAGAAATTGACCCAGCTTAATGTAGGGATCTCCCCCTCCAGAAGCTCGAGCTGTTGTGGCCATAGCGTTCTTGCTCGTCGGCTAATTCCATTCTCAGGCGCTCTGCTGGCAAGGTGCTGAGATGGCCTAGGGCTGCAAAGCTGAGGTTGCCGGAGCTTCTACAGTCGACCAGAACTCGTAGGCGGCCTGGGAGAGTTTGGCAATCAGCTCCTCCGCTCTGGGATCGTTGGGGGTTTCCCGCTTCACCCACACCGCTGCTATGTAACGCCGCCCGTTGGGCAGATCGAGGATCCCGGCATCTCCGACCACCGAGCTGAGGGTTCCCGTCTTGTGGGCAATGCGCACTTCTGGGTCTAGGCCAGGGCGAAAGTAGGAGGGCCGCTGCGTGCGCCAGAGGATGTCCAAAAAGCGGTCGCGGCTGCGACGGCTAAGCAGGCGCCCCTGCTCCACTTGGCTGAGCAGCCAGACCATATCGCGCGGGCTACTGGTGTTGGCGCCCTCTAGATCTGGCAGCCATTGGGAGATCTGCGTGTGTTGCAGCCCCCACTGGCGAAACTTTTGGTTGAGGGCTTCTCGACCGCCCAGGCGATCCAGGATCAAGTTGGCGGCGAAGTTATCGCTGACGGTGCTCATGAGGGTGGCTGCCTCAAGAGCAGAGACCTGGGATCCCAGAGGACGGGTTTGCAAAAGGCCAGCTCCCCCCCCCTTGAGCTCTTTCCGCAGCGTCAGCTTTTCCTCTAGCCGCACCTGCCCAGTTTCCACTGCCTGCAAAAAGGCTAGGAGAATCGGGATCTTGAGGACACTAGCAGCAGGAAAAACCTGATCCGGCCTCACCCCCGCAAAGGCGCCAGTTTCCACCTCCCAAAACAAGGCTCCCACTGTTAGGCCCGGCTGGTCGGCCAGGGCCGCTAAGCGCTCCTGCAAAGCAGGGATTTCCTCTCCTTTGAGGAAGTCTGTGGGCAAGGCAGGGGGGGGATCCCCAGATCCTGCTGCCACCTGCTCTGTCTGGGGAGGGGCGGTGGATTGCAGCAGGCGCGACAGGCCAGCCATCGTCAGACCCAAAATTAGGCTGAAGCCCAAGCCCCTGAGCAGCACCTCCTTAAAAGCCCTGGGCCGGCGTAGGCGAGAGGGACGAGTTGCCCGTTGGCGCACTCGGGCAAGGGCCTTTTGGCGAGAAAGGCGCAAGAGGGATCCCGCAGCAGGTAGCAGACGCTCAGAAGCAAGGTGTTGATGAGGCCCTGCCTGCCGGGATCTTTCTGGAGCTGAGCTGCTGATTCTTCCCTCCCTTCCTCTAGCCATGCCTGCCCCAACGCCACTCTTTTGGCCAATAATGGCAACTTGCCTCCGGAACCTCAGTTTAGCTGGGAAAGCATCCCCTGGCCAACTCAGCCATAGCAGAGGGACAACCTGCCCTGCTGTAGAGGAAGCAGATTCGGAGGGGGGCTGGTTGGCTATCCTGAAAGTAGGCTTTTGGGAAGAACTTTCCAGCTCCTGCGCTTGGTTCCCCACCCCACCGCTGGAGCTGGGGGAGGCGACGATGGCTAACTACAACCGCGGCATTATGCAGTTCAAGGGGGCGGATAGCCCCATTGTGGTGCTGATCTCGGCCAGCGTTGTGGCGGGGGTCGTCTCGGCCTTGATCTGGTGGGCCCTGCACTTTGCCTACGCAGCTTGAGATGCCATCTCTGCAACCCGGGGAGGTGGAGGTAGAGGCGGCAACCGTCGACGGGCAACGGCTGGGCTGGGAAGAGGCAGTTCAGCAGCGCCTGAGGCGTTCTTTGCTGCAGTGGTACCGCAAGGAAGGCCGGGATCTGCCCTGGCGGCGCACCCGAGATCCCTACGCCATCTGGGTAGCGGAAGTGATGCTGCAACAGACCCAGGTGGCTACCGTGATCCCCTACTTTCAGCGCTGGATGGAGGCTTTGCCCGGGATCCCCGACTTGGCGGCAGCCTCCCAAGAGCAGGTGCTGAAATTGTGGGAAGGCCTGGGCTACTACCGGCGGGCGCTAAATCTGCACAAAGCCGCTCAAATCCTGATGCGGGAACATGGAGGGCAGTTTCCCCGCGATCTGCAGCAGGTGCTGGCGCTGCCAGGGATCGGGCGCACAACGGCTGGGGGCATTCTCAGTGCTGCCTTTGACCTACCCCTGCCGATTTTGGAGGGGAACGTCAAGCGGGTGTTGGCTCGCCTGGTGGCTTTGCCCCAGCCACCAAGTCGCTGCCTGCCTCTCCTGTGGCGGCTTTCGCAGCAATTACTGGATCCCGAGCAGCCGCGCACCTTTAACCAGGCTCTGATGGACTTGGGCGCTACTGTCTGCCGGCCCAGGCGGCCTCGCTGTGGTCAGTGCCCTTGGCAGGCCGATTGCGCCGCTTACCATCGAGGTCAACAGCACCACCTGCCTATGGCTGAACCCCGTCCCTTGCGCCCTCACAAACAGATTGCGGTGGCCATTGTCCTGCGGGAGAACGAGATCCTCATCGATCGGCGCCCGGAAAGCTCGATGCTCAGCGGCCTGTGGGAGTTCCCCGGTGGCAAGATCGAGCCGGGAGAAACCCCTGCGGAGTGTGTGGTGCGGGAAGTGAAAGAGGAAGTGGGCATTGACATCGCAGTGGTAGCGCCGCTAGCCACCGTTGAGCATGCCTACACCCATTTCACCATCACCCTCATGGCTTTTATCTGCCGCTATTTGGGCGGAGAAGCTCAGCCTTTACAATGCAGTGAAGTCCGCTGGGTCAAACCGGCAGAGCTGTCGCAGTTTCCTTTTCCAGCAGCTAACCAAAAGCTATTTCCCTACCTGTACACTTGGCTAGAAGAACACGAGCTTTACGTGGAGCCCAGAAGATCTTCGCTGGGATGATACCTAATTGCTGCAGTGAGGCGCGGATATGCTGGTCACTTTGGAGAAAGCAGGGGAGATTCTCGCCAAGGGATCCCATACGGCCATTCCGACCACCGATGGCAAGGTCGCTCTGGTGCCCAAGGGAAAAGAAGACCTCAAGCTAACAGCTGCCGAAGCCATTAACTTGATGTTTTACGTCGTTCGCTCCACTGAGCCTCCGGAAAAGGTGATGGTGCAACTGCAGGAAGCTGTGGCCAAAGCACAAGCCCCCGATCCCGCCGAAGAGCGCGCCAGACGATATCGGGAAATCCGCGGCGTCTAGCCGGAGGGGGCGCACGCATTTTGGCCTAGAGGCGGCTGCGCAGTTTGTAGCTCTCCAGGGTGTTGGCCAGCAGCATGGTTACCGTCATTGGCCCCACGCCACCCGGCACGGGTGTGATGGCAGCAGCCCGCTCTTTGACTGCCTCGTAGTCCACATCTCCCACCAACTGCTCCGACCCGTCAGGGCCTTGGATGCGGTTAATGCCTACATCGACAACCACGGCCCCTGGCTTTACCATTTCTGCCTTGAGCAGGCGGGGACGCCCCACCGCCATGACCACAATGTCGGCACTGCGGGTTACTTCGGCCAAGTTGGGTGTGCGGGAGTGGGCCACGGTAACTGTGGCGTCGGCGGCCAACAGCATCAAGCTCAAAGGCTTGCCCACCAGAAGGCTGCGGCCGACCACCACCGCTTTTCGTCCGGCAACCGGGATCCCTTCTGCCTCCAGCAGGCGCATCACGCCTAATGGGGTACAACTGCGCAGGCCGGGCTCGCCGCGCACCAGCCGGCCCAGGTTGAGGGGGTGGAGGCCGTCCACGTCCTTGGCAGGATCGATGGCTAGAAGAGGCGGGATGGGATCCCAGGCAGGGGGCAGCGGCAGTTGCACCAGGATGCCATCGACGCGCTCGTCCTGGTTGAGTTGGGCAATGGTGTCGAGCAGATGGGCGGGGGAGTCCTGGGCGGAAAAATGGCGACCAAAGGAGGCGATGCCCACCCGCTCACAGGCCCGCTCTTTGCCGCGCACGTAGGCAGCACTGGCGGGATCCTCTCCAACTCGCAGCACTGCCAACCCTGGGGGGCGCCCCACCCGCGGGAGCCAAGCTTGCACTTGGGCAGCCATCTCGGCTTGCAGGCGAGCAGCTAAGGCTTTGCCATCCAAGATCTTGGCAGCCATGGAGGGCGCCCCGCGAGGTCTTGACAACTTGACTATCTTCAGGAGCTCAGCTCCCTTCGTCAAGCCTTGCTGCCGTCGAGAACCAGCAGCACGGGCATTGATGTCCCTAGAACTCGCGCAGCTCTTCTTCGTCGTCGGGCCCTAGCTGCTCAATGATGATCTCCACCTGCTGCCGTTTTTCCTCCAAAAACTCGGCACAGCGCTTTAGAGTTTGGGCGGCCTGCTGGAAGCGCTCCACCACCTCCTCCAGATCCAGCTCCCCCGATTCAATCTGGGCAATCAAACTTTCCACTTCGGCAATGGCTGCCTCGTAGCGCCAGGGATCCTCACGTTTGCGGCGGCTCATGGCTCTCCTCCACTCGAACCCAGAAGCTTCCCCCGGCCAGCTCTATGCGCAGGCGAGTCTGAGGCGGCAGGCAGGGGTTGCGGACGAGAGATCCCCGCTCGTCGCGCACGAGGGCGTAGCCCCGCCGGAGGACGGCGGCGGGATCGAGGGCTTGGAGGTGCTGCTGGAGAGCTTGGTGGCGCTGTTGCTGCTCTTGAAGGCGATGGCGCACGGCCTGAACTAGGCGCTGTTGCCGTTGCAGCAGGTGCTTCTGGGCCTGGTGCAGCAGCCGCTCGGGATGAATTTGGAGCAGACGGTGGTGGGCATGGTGCAGGCGCTCCTGGGCCTTCTCTAAAACCTGCAGGGTGCAGGTGACCAGCCGCTGCCGGAGCTGGGATCCCTGGCGCTGCAATTCCCGCAGATCCGGCACAACCCGTTCGGCTGCCGCTGTGGGGGTGTGGGCCGCATAGTCAGCGGCGTAGTCCGCCAAGGTCTCATCCCGCTGGTGGCCGATCCCAGTTACCACCGGAATGCGGCATTCGGCAATGGCCCGCACCACCCGTTCATCGTTAAAGCAGGCCAAATCCTCGCCGGCTCCGCCTCCTCGGGCAATCAGCAGCACCTCCGCCCGCCCATCCCGTTCCACCCGGCGAATGGCCCGCACAATGGACTCAGGGGCCGCTTCCCCTTGCACTTGAGCTGGCGAAAACAGCACCCGCAGCCCCGGGTAGCGCTGGTTGAGGGTGCGGCGGATATCTCCCCAGCCGGCGGCGTCGGGAGAGCTGACGACGGCAATGCACTGAGGGTGGGTGGGCAGGGGCCGCTGGTTGTCGAACAGGCCCTCGGCGGCCAGGCGGGCCTTGAGCTGCTGGAATCTCCACGCCAGGAGGCCTTCCCCTGCTGGCAGCAGTTGCCAGATGACCAGGCGGTAGTAGCTGCCGCCGCTGTAGATGCCAACTTGCCCCAGCGCCAGCACCTGTTGACCCACTTTTGGCCAGAAGCTGAGCCGGGCCGTCTGACTTTGCCACACAACCCCCCTGAGGACGTCGCCGCTTTCTGGATCCACCAGGGTCAGGAACAGGTGGCCCGTGTGGTTGCGCTGACAACTTGAGACTTCCCCAACCACCCACAGCCGGGTCAAGTAGGGATCCCCGCCCAGCAGCGACTTGAGGTAGCGGGACACCCCCCCAACCGAGAGGAGGGGAACTTCCTCGCCCAGCAGGGACTCTATCACCTCCTCCAGGTTACTGCGGTTAGCCAGAGCCCTTGCTTGTGGATCGGGATTCGGCATACGCAGCTCCCGAATACCGCTGGGAATGTCCGAGACCCCATCTAGAATAGGCGACGACAAACCAAGGGAGGAGGTGGCTACGGTGACTTTTGCCCATTGGCTGGGGCTGGGGGTGCTGCTGGGCCTGTTGGCGCTGCTCTGGCAGATTCGACAGATCCTGCTGCTGGTGTTTGCAGCCATCGTCCTGGCAGTAGCCTTGGATACTCTAGCCCAGATTCCCCAGCGCTACGGCTTTCGCCGCGGCCCCTCCCTTCTCATCACGGGCTTGACGGTTTTGGTGGGCGCGGTCTTGGTGGGGCTCATCGTGGTGCCGCCTCTACTGGAGCAGTTGCGCCGGCTGTTGACCGACGTGGTGCCTGCGGGGATTGTGCAGGCGCAGCGGCTGTTTGAGAGCCTAATCCTCTTGCTGCCGACCGACCTTGAGCTGCCGACGCTGCGGGAGTTGGCCAATAGTCTTGTGCCCCAGGCCACCGAATTGGTGCGCCAGGTGCGCGACTTTTTCTCCCAGTCCTTCACTGCTTTCTTTGCCACCCTGCTCAACTTCTTGTTTGTGCTCATCCTCACCATCTTGCTGCTGGTGGATCCCCCGGCCTACAGCCGCGCCTTTGTTTCCGTTTTCCCGGCCTTCTACCGCCCCCGCGTTCGCTACATCCTCAAGCGCTGCGAGCTGGTGCTGCGGGGCTGGCTGGTGGGGATCTTGTTTACCAGCACCTTGGTGATGGTGCTAAGCGGCATTGGCCTCTGGATTTTGGGTGTGCCCCTGATCCTAGCCAACGCGGTGCTAGCGGGCCTGTTTAACTTCATCCCCAACATTGGCCCCACCCTGAGCGTGGTTGCCCCAATGCTGGTGGCCCTCACCGACGCCCCCTGGAAGTCCCTAGCAGTGCTAGGGCTGTACATCTTCATCCAGCAGCTTGAAAGCAGCGTCTTTACCCCGCTTGTCATGTCGCGCCAGGTGTCGCTTTTGCCCGCCTTGACGCTGATAGCTCAAATCACCTCGGCCTTTTTCTTCGGGGTGCTGGGCCTATTCTTGGCCGTGCCCTTGGCGGCCATCCTGCAGGTGTGGATCCAGGAGGTGCTGATTCGAGATGTGCTGGATCCCTGGCGAGGCCCGCGAGCCCGCCCCTTGCTCCTGTCTGAGCTGGGAAGGGATGGGAGCTCGCCCTCCCGGCAGCCGGAGAGAACAGATCCCAAGCTGCTCCCCCCCTCGGGCGGAGAGGTTTAAAGCGTCAAGCTCCTTAACATTTGTCCTAGAACCGCAAAAGCGCTCCTATAGTGAGGATCCCCCTCTCCGTGTTGGGATGGGAAGCGCCATGTCCCACTTCACCACCCTGCAAGTGCAGATTAAAGATGCCGAGCTGCTGGAAGAAACCCTGAAGGAATTGGGCTACAGCGTGGAGCGGAACGCCAGCCTGCGGGGCTACCTCTGGAACCGCACCCACGCCGACTTGGTGATCCGGCAAAAGAACGGCTTCGACATTGGCTTTCGCCGCAAGGGGGATCACTACGAGCTGGTGGCCGATCTCTGGGGAGCCGGCATCGATCCCCAGACGTTCCTAGCGCCGATTTTGCAGCGCTACGCCTACAAAAGCCTGCTGCGCTCGGCCCAGCAACAGGGCTATGCCATCGAGGCGGAAGAGCGCCTGGAAGATGGCACTATCCGCGTGGTGGTGGGGCGCTGGGTGTAACTGAGCCCACCTCCGCCGATGAACAGCAATCCTCAGCCAGCGGTGGGGTCTAGCCCTCGCCCTTGGGATCTGGTGTTGGGAGGACAAGCTGCCGCCAGCGGTGCCCCGCCTTACGCCTTGGTCTTAGGGGGTCTTGAGGGGGCGCGGCGGCGGCTCACTCGGGGTGAGGAGGCGGTGCGTCTAGCCACCTTGCCCCAGTTGCTGCAGTACGGGCCGGCAGGTCTAGCGGAGCTAGTAGCAGCCCTGGCCGGCAACAGCTCCTGGGCGGTGCGCTTGGCAGCATGGCGGCTGCTCTCCCAGCTCGAGCAACCCGAGGCAGAGGAAGCTTGTCGGACCTACAGCCCCTTTCGGCCGGTGGGAGGAGCACAGGGGGTAATCGCGGCCTATCGGCGCGGGGAGCGAGACTTTGCCTACGCCGACTTGGAGGGAGCGGATCTGCAGGAGGCACGGCTGGGGGGTGCCAACTTCTACGAAGCCAATTTGAGAAAGGCTAACCTGCGCCTTTGCAACTTTAACGGCGCCCACCTGCGCCAAGCGGATCTGCGCCAAGCCAATTTGCAAGGGGCCAAGCTCAGTGGCGCCCTCCTGGAAGGAGCGGATCTGCGGGGAGCCGACCTGAGGGGGGTAAAAGTCAGTGGCACCAGCCTGCGCGGATCCCAGCTTTCAGACGCCACCCACTTGGAGGAGCGGCTGCGCCACATCTGGCAGTTGCAAAACTGGGGGGGAGAGGGGCAGGATCTGGCCGGCCAAGACCTCAGCAAAGCTGACCTGCGGGGGCTGGTGCTGCGGCAAATTTGTCTAAGGGGAGCCAACCTCAAGCGGGCGGATCTGCGCGGATCCAACCTGGAGGAAGCGGATCTGCGGGGGGCCAATTTGCAGCGGACAGATCTCCGGGGGGCCAACTTGCAGAGTGCCGACCTAGAGGGGGCCGATCTCCGCGGCGCCGAGCTGCGCCAGGCCCAGTTGCAGGGAGCTAACTTGCGCCGCGCCGACCTCAGCGGGGCTAATTTGGAGCAAGCCAACCTAGAAGGCGCCCAGATCGAGGGCCTCAAGCATAGCGGCGCCCGGATTGCCGGCCTGATCTTCCCCGACGGCACCCCCCTCAAGCCTTGGTGGTGGTAGGCCGACCCTCCCTCCCAAATCCAAAGGAATCCCAAGATCCCCACGCCCTTCTCCAAACCTAGCTCACCATGGGAGTAGAGATACCTAGGGGGTGGAGCTATGGTTTTGGCAGAACAGCTCTCGAGAAAACCGCTCACCGACGAGGAACTGCGCAAGATCGACGCCTACTGGCGGGCTGCCAACTACTTGTCAGTGGGGCAGATCTACTTGATGGACAATCCGCTGCTGCGGGAGCCCTTGAAGCCAGAACACGTGAAGCCGCGCCTATTGGGGCACTGGGGCACTACTCCAGGGCTGAACTTTATTTACGTGCACCTCAACCGCATCATCAAGCGGGAAAACCTCAACGTCCTCTACATCACCGGCCCCGGCCACGGCGGCCCTGCCCTAGTGGCCAACACCTACTTGGAAGGCACCTACAGCGAGGTGTACCCCAACATCACCCAAGATGTCGAAGGTCTGCGCAAGCTCTTTAAGCAGTTCTCCTTCCCCGGCGGCGTGCCCAGCCATGCGGCTCCGGAAACCCCCGGCTCCATCCACGAGGGGGGAGAACTGGGCTATGCCCTGGCCCATGCCTTTGGGGCTGCCTTTGACAACCCCGATCTGCTGGTGGCCTGTGTGGTAGGGGATGGAGAAGCGGAAACCGGCCCTCTAGCTGCCTCCTGGCACTCCAACAAGTTTCTCAACCCCATCCGCGACGGGGCGGTGCTGCCCATTCTCCACCTCAACGGCTACAAGATTGCCAACCCCACCATCCTGGGCCGCCTCAGCCGCGAAGAGCTGCAAAGCCTGTTTGTGGGCTACGGCTACAAGCCTTACTTCGTGGAGGGCTCCGAGCCGGCAGAAATGCACCAGTTGATGGCCGCCACCCTCGACACCGTTATCCATGAAATTCAAGAAATCCAGCACTATGCCCGCAGCAAGGGGGATCCTACCCGTCCGCAGTGGCCGATGCTTATCCTGCGCACCCCCAAAGGTTGGACTGGCCCCAAAGAGGTGGACGGCAAAAAGGTCGAGGACTTCTGGCGCTCCCACCAGGTACCGCTGGCGGATCTGGCCCAAAAGCCGGAGCACCTCAAGATCCTGGAAGAGTGGCTGCGCAGCTACAGGCCAGAAGAGCTCTTCGACGAAAACGGCCGCCTGCTCCCCGAGCTGCAGGAGCTAGCTCCCAAGGGGGAAAAGCGCATGGGCGCCACTCCCTATGCCAACGGCGGCTTGCTGACGCGGGAGCTGAGGATGCCAGATTTCCGCCGCTACGCCGTAGACGTCCCGCGCCCTGGCACCACGGAAGCCGAGGCCACCAAGGTGCTGGGGCAATTCTTGCGGGATGTGATGAAGCTCAACCCCCACAACTTCCGCCTCTTTGGCCCCGACGAGACGGCTTCCAACCGGCTGGATGCTGTGTTTGAGGCTAGTGACCGCACCTGGGTGGCCCCTATCTACGACTACGACGAGCACCTCTCCCCTGACGGGCGGGTTATGGAGATCCTGAGCGAGCACGTCTGTCAGGGCTGGCTGGAGGGCTACCTGTTGACCGGTCGCCACGGCTTCTTCTCCTGCTACGAGGCCTTCATTCACCTGGTGGACTCGATGTTTAACCAACATGCCAAGTGGCTGAAAACCTCCCGGCACATCCCCTGGCGGCGGCCCATCCCTTCCCTCAACTACCTGCTGACTTCCCACGTGTGGCGGCAGGATCACAACGGCTTCAGCCACCAGGATCCCGGCTTTCTGGATCACGTGGTCAACAAGAAAGCCGATGTTATCCGCGTCTACCTGCCCCCCGATGCCAACACCCTGCTCTCGGTGGCGGATCACTGCCTACGCAGCCGCCACTACGTCAATGTCATCGTGGCGGGGAAACAGCCGGCTCTGCAGTACCTGGACATGGACGCCGCCATCAAGCACTGCACCCAGGGCTTGGGGATCTGGGAGTGGGCCAGCAACGACCAGGGCTCGGAGCCGGATGTGGTCATGGCCTGCTGCGGCGATGTGCCGACGATGGAGACCCTGGCGGCGGTGGACTTCTTGCGGCAGCACCTGCCGGACATCAAGATCCGGGTGGTGAACGTGGTAAACCTGATGAAGCTGCAGCCGCCCAGCGAACATCCCCACGGCATCAGCGACAAGGAGTTTGTCAGCATCTTCACCCCCGACAAGCCCATCGTGTTTGCCTTCCACGGCTACCCTTGGCTGATTCACCGCCTCACCTACCGCCGCCCCAACCACCACAACCTCCACGTGCGCGGCTACAAGGAGGAAGGCACCACCACCACTCCCTTCGACATGTGCGTCCTCAACCAGGTGGATCGCTTTAACCTAGCCAACGATGTATTGGAGCGGGTGGAGCGCTTCAAATACCGACGGGATCACCTCCAGCAGTTGATTCGGGACAAGCTGGTGGAGCACAAGCAGTACATCTGCAAGTACGGCGAGGATCTGCCGGAGGTGCGCAACTGGAAGTGGCCCTACTAGGGGATCCCCCTCTGAGCCGTGGGCAAGCTAGAGTTTTCTTGAGCTCTGCCTGCTAGAGTTTTCCCAAGCTTGGAGATTGAGGGTGTGAGGGGTAGATGGAGGGGGATACCCTTTCCCGGCTGGAGGTGGAGGAGGCGGACTGGGGCGGGGCGGCGATCTCCCTAGTTCTGGGCCTAGCGCTCTCGGCCTTGGTGATGGGAAGCCAGCCCCAGGTGCTTCTTCCCTTTGGGCTGAGCGTGCTGGGATCGGCGGTGCTGGGATCCCTGCTTCTTCCGCTCTTGCGGCGCTGGAAGGCAGGGCAGGTCATCCGCGAGGAGGGACCCCAGTCCCACTACAAAAAAGCGGGCACGCCAACCATGGGCGGCCTTAGCTTTTTGCCGGTGGGGCTGCTGGTAGCCGGAAGCTGGAGCGGCTGGGATCCCCAGTGGTTGGCGGTGGCCCTCCTGACCCTGGCCTACACCTTGGTTGGCTGGCTGGACGATTGGCTGGTCATCCGGCAGCGCTCCAACAAGGGGTTGCCCCCCAAAGCGAAGCTTTTGCTCCAGGTGGGGATTGGCCTGGTTTTTTGCGGCTACTTGGCCTGGCAAGGGATCCCAACGGTTCTCACGCTTCCGGGAATAGGCTCCCTCCCCCTAGGCGGGCTGTTTTGGCCGCTGGCTTTGTTTGTGCTGGTGGGCACCAACAACGCCGTCAACCTTGCCGACGGCATGGACGGCCTGGCCGCAGGGGTGGTGGCCCTTGTCCTGGCAGGGCTGGGGCTGACGGCAACGGATCCCGTTTTGGCGCTCGTGGCCTTTGCCTTGAGCGGCGCCTGTCTGGGCTTTCTGGTGCACAACCACCATCGGGCCCGCCTGTTTATGGGAGATACCGGCTCCCTAGGCCTGGGGGGCGCTCTGGCGGGGTTGGCGCTGCTGGGAGATCAGCTCTGGGCTCTGGCCTGGATGGGCGGGATATTGGTGGCGGAGGCGCTGTCGGTAATCCTACAGGTAGGCTACTTCCAATACACCAAACGCAAAACCGGCCAAGGCCAACGGCTGCTGCGCATGTCTCCTCTCCACCACCACCTGGAGTTGGGGGGCTGGTCGGAGGTGCAGGTGGTGGGGTGCTTCTACGGGCTAACAGCGCTATTGGTGGGGGTGGGCTGGCTCTGCTGGCAGGGGTCTGGAGGGTGAGCCTCTCTAGGGCTGCAAGATCATCGACCAGGAGCCGCTTGCCTCATCCCAAAAAGGCGCCAGCGACTCTCCCACCACATTTGGCCCCCAGTAGCGGCGGGTTCCATCTAGGGTAAAAGCCACCACAACATCGCCGGGGCCAATCTGCAGCGGCTCCTCCCCTAAGCTCAGCAGCAAACCCTGGCTGCCTCCTTCGCCAGGGGCAAAATCCCAGTGAGCCGTTTCGGGGTTGGTCAGCCGACTGCTGCTGCGCAACAAGATCACTAAGCGAATGGGGTGGGGAGTGCGGTTGCCAACCCGAAAGGGACCGGTGCGAGCGGAGGTGGGGGAAACCGATTTCGAGGTTAGGACAGAGGTCCCCCCCTGCCTAGACGAACTGGGCGGGGATGTGGCAATTAGGGGAGCTGCGATCCCCCTAGGAACAGCCAGACTCCAAGCCAGGGCAGCAGCCAAGCCCAAGGATCCCCGCCGTACGCTAGCCGGCAATGACCTGCCGGCCACTTGGGCAAAGCGCTTTGAGAGGGCGGAAATGGCCATCAGAATTCCTGCCAGCAGGAAGGCTAGGTGTCGGATGGAGAGCGCTACCTCCCCAACTGCTCTCGGGCGGCGTTGCCCTAGGGGGTAGCACGTCTATTCTCTTCCTATTCTCTCGGAAAGCGAGAGGAAAAACAGCTCCCCTGCTAGGGATTGACCGCTCGACATTGCCATCCCTGCGGGCTGCGCTCATAGAGGGTTCGCCGTTGGGGGTAAATTGCATCCCCCCTGAGCTGCAGGTGATCCACCTCCGTTGGATCCAACAGCAGGAGGACAAAAGTGGGCGGCGGCGAAGAGGCCTTTTCGGGGGTTAGCTCGGCAACAAAGGCCTCTGGTGGAGCAAGAGGACCTTTGGGTTCTGGCCAAAACCAGAGCAGCCGTCCTTCTTCTGGGATTTGTTGCCACAACTGTTGCCGCTGCTGCTGCGCTTGCGGATCCGGATGGCCAGCGGTGATGGCTTCCAGGGTGCCGGCGATGCGGAATTGCTCGCGCGTTTTGGCAAAGTACCAGCAGATCTGGGCCAGGGGACAGTGGGCAATCTGGTGGATCTTCTCGCTGCGGCTGTCCACCGCCAACTGGATGCGGTCGGTCTCGCCCAAGAACCCCCGGAAGACCACTGTGCGGTTGCGCGGCCGCCCGCAGGGATCCACCGTGGCCAACTGCAAATAGCGTGCAGCCGGGTCGCTGCGGTTGCGGTGCAAGGCCGCTTGGAGCTTTGCTCGCCAGGAGGGATCCCCGGCTGGGCTATCCTTCAACTTGTCCATAGAGGTTCGCAGATGCCCGCCAAGCAAGACTTAACCGCCAGGGGGGAGCCTACCCTTGCGGATCCCTGGACTGCCCTGGCCCGGCGTTGGGATCCAGCGCAGGGGGATGAAAGCGGTGCTCCGGCCAGCCCTCCGCTGCCCCCTCAAACCGCTCTGGCACCGGCTGTTTCATTGGCAGTTTTTGGAACACTAGACTGAGATACTCGCTGTACCACGGCGAGCGGACTTCCCGCACCTTGTACCACACCGAGCGTGACATCAACAGCGTCCGCTCCACCTCCTGGGCTCCCAGCTTAAGCAAGAACTCTTCCCGTTCCGGCTGGTAATCGGTGGAGGCCAACGCCAAAGCCTGCGGCGGATAGGCTTGGGTGAGCTGGGCCATCTTGGCCATGAGCTCTGGGTAGAGCCAGGTGTAGGCGGGGTGAACCGTAAGCTTGGCCACGTGCGGCTGCTGCCCCGTCCGATCCAGCTTGAGGTTGAAATAGCCGATGGCGGTTCTCCGCTCGGGCTCATAGACACACATCTCCAGCCGTTCGGTTTGGCTGACGGCACACCTGGCCTGCTCCAGAAGCCACTCCAGGGGGCTAGTGCGGAAGTCGCCCACGTTGCGGTCGTACACCTGGCGCACCGTGGCCGGCATGGATCCCGTATCCAGTTGGTAGATGGCGTAGGCATCTCGGTTAGTCACCGGCACCAGGTTGGGCAGCTTGGGCTCGTGTTGGCTGAGGGCGGCCAGGATCTCGGGCGGGATCGACCAGTAGGTAATCTGGGCTAGGGGCTGGAAGCCATTGTGCCGGTAGAGGGCTATCGCCCCCTTGTTGTGGATGTTCACCTCCAGAATCCAGGTGCGGGCCTCGCGAAAGTGCTCCATGCAGTGTTTGAGCAACTTAGACCCAATTCCCTGACGCTGGGCCGAAGGCGCCACCGCAATGTGATCCACCCGCCAGGTGCTGCGGGAATGGTTAAAGGGAGAAACCTGAATAACCCCCTGGATTTTGCCCTCCAGCTCCGCCACATGCACGGTAAACATGTGCTGGAAGCGGTTGGGAAACAGGCTTAGGGCTCTTAGAAGCCCGTACCACTGGCGCAGCCTCCGCAGTTGGCGACGAATGTCTACCGAGCGACTGCCATACTCTTCTTCAAAAGCTTGCGCCAAAATCTCCTCCACCGCCTCCAGATCCCCCAGTTGGGCCGGGCGGAGAATCAGCTTGGGAGCCTCGCTGGGGGCTTCGGAATCTGGAGTAGGTTTTACCGTTGTCCTGTCCATGTTAAAGTTCCGGGGGGAACATTCAAAGCATAGCCCAGAATCCTCCTTCTTCTAGGGAGGTTGTTGCGGCCCCGAAAAAATTTTTTGTGGTCGCTTGGCCAGTTAGGCGCTGGCATCGAGCAACGCAAAGTTGCTGAAGCTAAAGCGCTTCTCAACAACACCAGCTTCCGTCTCGGTTTGAATGCGCCGCTCGGAGAGGATGTAGTACTTGCCCACTTTGGTGTAGAGGTCTTCAAATTGGCTGCGCCCACCCTTTTGCTCACCGGTCTTGGCGTCGTGGTAGACAGAGTCGTAGCGGTGGGAGAGGTAGCCTTCGCCGGTGTCGTGGCTGCTGAAGGTGTGAATGGTAACCACCACGCCGTGAATGTGCCGATGCACCATGGTGATTTGGTTGTCGCGCACGTGGTAGCGATCCCCCTCGGCTTTGCCTCCCACGAGGATCTCCACCGAGCCATCGGGCAGGATTTGGCCGTAGCGAAACGTGTTTTGGCCGTGGGCTTCGGCAAAGCTGCGGCGCACCCGGTGGACAGAAATCTCCCACATCTGCTCTTGGATGGCTTTCCGAGCTTCCTCATCTTCCACACCGGTTACCGTGGCTTTCAGGTCTGCCCCCAGGCGCACCTGACCCACAAACATGCGCTCTCCATCCCAGTAGGTGACCTCTGCGCTATAGCCCGGAAAGTCGGGATCCCAGGTGTAGCGATTTTCGTAGGCAGCCCGAAACAGTTCTTCTGCAGAAACGCGAGTTGCGGTCATCAGGGATCTCCTTCTTGCAAGAAATTCTCATCACTCTCCATTGTACCGCTCTCCCCTGTTGGGCTAAACCCAGCCGCCCGCGCTGGGAGCCTGCATTCAGGGAAGTGGCTTAGCGAATCCTCCTCTGCCACTATAGGGTAGAAGCAGGGCTGTAGGAACTTCTCTTCCTTCCTCACTCCCGGTTTGGGCCTGCTAGTTTAGCCGCTGCTGTGATCCCCAGAGTATTCTCTGAAGTGCCTACCTTTTCTTTTGTGTGAGGAGGAAGATTGAAAGACTTTGACAATCGCGGCAACAGAGCGTCCTCTCGCATTGACCCGGCGGGGCTCTTGGAGCCTGAGCTGTGGCCGACCCCCACAGGGATGGCAGCCTCGTCAGAGATAGCAGGGCCGGTGCTAAAAATTGTTGGCAAGCAGACCCTAAGCGGCCACGTTCCCATCGGGGGATCGAAAAACTCAGCTTTGGCTCTCATGGCCGGATCCCTCTTGGCCCCTGCCGCTTGTCGAATTCACAACGTGCCGCGCCTGCTGGACATCGAACGCATGGGGCAGATCCTGGCCACCCTGGGGGTTAAGGTGTCCCATGTCGGCAATACCCTTGACCTAGACGCCAGCTCCCTGAGGACTTGCCAGGCTCCCTATGAATTGGTCAGCCAGTTACGGGCCAGTTTCCTTATCATCGGACCGTTGGTGGCGCGGCTGGGAGTGGCCAGGGTGCCCCTACCGGGCGGCTGCGCCATTGGTTCGCGTCCTGTGGATCTGCATGTGCGGGGTTTGCAGGCGTTGGGGGCAACGGTTCAGATTGAGCACGGGGTGGTCCACGCCTATGCCCGTAAGCTGGTGGGAACCCGCATCTACCTCGACTATCCCAGCGTTGGTGCTACGGAAACTCTGATGATGGCTGCTACGCTGGCCGAAGGGGAAACGGTGATTGAAAATGCCGCCCAAGAGCCAGAGGTAGCGGACCTGGCCCGTTTTTGTCAGGCGATGGGAGCCCGCATCCGTGGCGTAGGCACCAATACCGTTGTGGTGGTGGGGGTGCCGCGTCTGCATGGCACAGAGTACACCGTCATTCCCGATCGCATCGAGGCCAGTACCTATCTCATCGCTGGAGCGATTACCCGCTCTGAGCTCACCGTGGGGCCGGTGATTCCGGATCACCTGCGGGCGGTGATTGCCAAACTGCGGGACATGGGGCTGCGGGTGGAGGAAGAAGGCCCCAACCGCCTGCGCATTGCCCCGGCTCAACTCAGCTCAGGCTGGATTTGTCAGGCCACCGATATCCAAACCCTGCCCTACCCGGGTTTTCCCACCGATGTGCAGGCGCCAATCATGGCTTTGGCTGCTCTCAGCGAGGGCAGTTGCACCATCGAGGAGACAGTGTTTGAAAACCGAATGCACCACATCCCGGAGCTTAACCGCATGGGCGCGGACATTCGTCTCAAGAACCGGGTGGCCATCGTCCGGGGGGTGCCGTCTCTGTCAGGGGCGCCGGTGGTGGCTACGGACTTGCGGGCGGGGGCGGCCTTGGTGTTGGCTGGCCTGGCGGCCGAGGGCTGCTCCACCATCTACGGGCTCCACTACATCGACCGCGGCTACGAAGCCATCGACGAAAAGTTGCGCAATGTCGGGGCCAAGGTGTATCGCTGTAACAACCCGGCAGAAGACCCGACTACGGCCTAGAGTCAGCCAGGGATAACCCCTTCCCGGCTTCAGCGTTCCCTGAATGTAGGTGTCAAGCCATGTCCTACGTGTATGACTGTGTCATCGTCGGCGCCGGCCCTGCCGGCGGAGCTGCCGCCTACCACCTAGCCAAGCGCGGGCGCTCGGTGCTGGTTCTGGAAAAGGATCCCTTGCCCCGCTACAAGCCCTGCGGGGGCGGCGTCTCCCCCATGGTGGCAGCCTGGTTTGACTTTGACTTCAGCCCCGCCATCTCGCTGAAGATTCGGCAAATTCGCTACACCTGGCGGGGTGGGGATCCAGTGGTGGTCGAGTTGGATCTGAAAGAGCCAGTGTGGATGGTGCGACGGGAGGTTTTCGACGCCTACCTAATCCAGCAGGCCCAGAAGCAGGGGGCCACCCTCTGGGCTGGATGTGCCGCTGCCGGCCTTGAGTGGCAAAGTGACCGCTGGCAGGTAATGACTCCTGCTGGCCCGGTCTGGGGCCGGTACGTGATTGGGGCTGATGGGGCCAAGGGGTCGATGGCAAAGTGGCTGGGCTTTCGCAGTCGCCAGTGCCGCCTGGCCGCTGCCCTAGAGGCGGAAGTAGCTGGCTTGGAACCGCAAACTGCCGCTGCTCACTTTGACTTCGGCAGCGTTAGCAATGGCTACATTTGGAACTTCCCCAAGGCGGACGGCTACTCGATTGGAGCTGGCACCTTTCGGGGTGGCCAGAAACAAAACCTGCGAGAAATAGCCAGCCAGTATGCCCACAACTTTGGCATCGACCTCAAGTCGGTTAAGTCCTTTGGCCATCCCCTCTGCCTTTGGGACGGGGATCAACCCCTGCACAGCCAAAATGCGCTCCTGGTGGGAGATGCCGCCTGTGTTGTCGACCCGTTTACCGCCGAAGGGATCCGTCCCTCCCTCCTCACTGGCATGCTGGCGGCGCAGGCCATCGACCAAGCCCTGGCAGGGGATCCCGAAGCCCTGGCCAACTACTCCGCCCGCGTCCAACAGGAGTGGGGCGCAGAGATGCGCTGGGCCAAGCGGATTGCGGCTCTGTTCTACCGCTTTCCCGGCGTGGGCTACCGAGTTGGCGTCAAGCGACCGGGAGCCACCCGGCGTATGGGCCAAATCCTAGCTGGCGAGCTGCGCTATAGCGATGTGGCTGGCGCGGCCATTCGCCAGTTGAGTGCTGGTCTCTTGGCCTAGACAGCTTGCTGGGAACTGCAGCCAGGATTGTCAAAGCGCCGGCTAATCAACAGACAGTTGCGGCCATCGGCCTGGCGAGTGTAGCTCAGGTGGGTGGAGAGGGCTTTCATCAGCAAAATGCCCCGTCCTCCCTCGGATTCGGCGTCGGGGAGGGGCTTGGCTGCTAGGTTTTGGGCAAAGCCCTCCAAGTCAAACTCCTGACCCTGATCCCAGATGCGTAGCTCTAGTCCCTGCGGCGTCAGCGTCAGCTGGATATCGATAGGCGTACTGGCGGGCAGGGCGCGATGGGCATGGCGGACGGCATTGGTAAACCCTTCCGCCAGAACCAACTGGCACTCCAACCAGATGGGATCTGGAATACCCGCGTTGCGAAAGGACTCAAACCAAGTCAAAACTTCACCTAGGGCATCCAAAGTCGTGTCAACCCTCAGCGCAAAGGCTCGTTTTTCCTCTGCCGGAATCTCTGCCTCACTCAAATTGCGCCCTACTCCGAAGTTCTCTCTCAGCAGGAATGACCCGGTCAAATTCTAAACCAACCTGCTTCAGCCGCTTACCCCCCCCCTTTTTAGGGGGCACTGAGGCTTGCTGTAGCCGCGCCTTCAACTTCCCAAGGGAATGAGAAGCTGCCCAGGAAGAAGCTAAGGGGAAGGGTCTGGGCAGTAGGGGTTAGGATCTGTGAAGATTTGGCCTGTTCTGGCTATGAGTCTCTCTACCTGGAAGCGCTGGTTGGACTCTTTTCTCATTGCCCTGGCCCTTCTGATGTTTGCCGGCTTTGTCTGGTTTGTTTTCTCGGTAACAGCAGCCTTCTTCGGGATTACCCTAGGCTACAAGCTCTGGCTGCGGCTGTGGCTGCCCTGGTTTCAGCCGTTGCTGGGGATCCTGACAGCCGGCGCTTTGCTAAGCGGCGTGTGGAGTTGGCTCTCCCGCAATCGAGACCATCAGCAGCCCTAAAGATCCGCCGGCGCCAAGAGGCCACGGACTGGCTCTATACTGAGAAACGTATCTAAATGTTGAGCACCTGAGGCAGTCTGGCGTCGTGTTTGTCCTATCTGGCTACGAGTACCTGCTGGCTTTCCTCATTGTCTGCGCCCTGCTGCCAGCTTTGGCCCTAGGGGCCTCAGCCCGTTTGTCTCCTAAACGGCAGGGAGCCCTGCGAGTCAGCACCTATGAGTCGGGGATGGAGCCGTTTGGGCAGGCCTGGATTCAGTTCAACATCCGCTACTACATGTTCGCACTTGCCTTCGTCATTTTCGATGTGGAGACTGTGTTCCTCTACCCTTGGGCAGTAGCTTTTCACCGCCTGGGGCTGCTGGCTTTTGTGGAGGCTTTGATTTTCATTGCCATCCTCGTGGTGGGTCTTGTCTACGCTTGGAGAAAAGGAGCGCTGGAATGGTCATGACCTCTAAGGAGCCGGAAGTTTTGTTTCCGGCCTCTCCTCCGCAAGTTACTACGGATCTTTCCAACAACGTTATTCTCACAACGGTAAACGACCTCTACAACTGGGCCAAGATGTCCAGCCTCTGGCCGCTGCTCTATGGCACCGCCTGCTGCTTTATCGAGTTTGCGGCGATGCTGGGATCCCGCTTTGACTTCGACCGCTTTGGCCTGTTGCCTCGGACTTCGCCGCGCACCGCTGATTTGCTCATCACAGCGGGAACGGTAACCATGAAGATGGCGCCGGCGCTGGTTAAGCTCTACCAACAGATGCCCGAGCCCAAGTACGTCATTGCCATGGGAGCTTGCACCATCAGCGGCGGCATGTTCAGCTCTGATTCCTACACCGCTGTGCGAGGGGTGGATAAGCTCATCCCCGTGGACGTGTACATTCCCGGCTGCCCGCCCCGCCCTGAGGCCATTATGGACGCCATTGTCAAGCTGCGCAAGAAGATTGCCGCTGAGGACATGCGGGAGCGGGGCCGTCTGCAGCAAACCCACCGCTACTACACCGTCAAGCACAACCTCAGACCGGTGCCCGAAGTCATCACTGGCAAGTACTTGGAGAGCGAAACCCGCCAGGCTCCGCCGCCGGAGCTAGCTGCCGCCATTGGCCTGCCCGTGCCGCCGGCCCTGCAGACTGCCGACTTCAAGCGGGTAGAGCAACAGCTCAAAGCCTTGCAAGGAGGGGCCTGAGATGACAGATCCCAAAACGCCGGAAAGTCCGCCTCCTGCCTCTGAGCCAGCCGAGTCGCTGGCAACGCGGGAGCGAGGTCCAGTTTCTCAGTTTCTTGCTGACAACGGCTTTGACCACCAGTATCTGGGCAGGGATGCGGCTGGAGTAGAGCTACTGGAGGTGGAGCGGGACTTTCTCCTGCCCGTATGCACCGCTCTCTACGCCTATGGCTTTAACTATCTTGCCTGCCAGTGCGGCTATGACCTAGGGGCAGGCCAGCCGTTGGTTAGCCTCTACCACTTGATTAAGCTGACGGACGGAGCGGATCGCCCGCCGGAGGTGCGCGTCCAGGTGAAACTGCCCCGCGACGATCCGCGGGTGCCCTCGGTGTACTGGATCTGGAAGTCGGCTGACTGGCAGGAGCGGGAGACCTACGACATGTACGGCATTATCTTTGAAGGTCACCCTAACCTAAAGCGGATCCTGATGCCAGAAGACTGGATCGGCTGGCCGCTGCGCAAGGACTACATTACGCCTGACTTTTATGAGTTGCAGGATGCCTACTAAGAGGGCTCCCTCAACCACCTGGCTGGCGTTTGCAGGATAAGCGAAAATGTGGCCGTTTTTGCTCTTGGCAATCTACGCAGGAGGGGTTTGGTACTCGCTCCGCAAGGCAGATCGCCTCTACTCGGGATCGGGAAAATGGCTGGTCTCAGCTCTCTGGCCAGTCCTGCTTTTCACAAACCGTCGGTTTCGCCAAAATTGGCGCCGCCCCTTGCAGAGATGAGTCTCCTAGCCTATAGGCACCTTGTTGCACCCCCAGACGGACCAACAACTTCGGGATCTCATCGCTAGCCGCATCCGCGCCCAGGGGCCAGTGACTTTTGCCCAGTTCATGGAGTGGGCCCTCTACGAGCCGGAGCTGGGCTACTACGAGCGGGGCTACCCCATTGGCCCTGACTACTTAACGGCTCCCCACCTGGCGCCCGACTTTGCTCACCTGTTAGCGGAGCAGATTCACCAGTTCTGGCAAGTTCTAGGCTCCCCTTCTGCTTTTGCGGTCGTTGAGATGGGGGCAGGCAGCGGTCGCCTGGCTGAAGATTGGTTAACCTACGTGCGCTCGGCTTACCCCGCGTTTTGGCAGGCTCTAGAGTACGGGATCCTGGAGCGCTCTGCCTCTTTGCGGCGGCTGCAGCAGGAGCGCTTGGCGGGCTTTGGGGAGAAGGTGCGCTGGCTGGCGTGGGACGAAATCCCGGAGGAATCGGTAACTGGCTGTTTTTTCTCCAATGAGCTGGTGGATGCCTTTCCGGTCCATCGGGTGCAGGTGCAGGGGGGCTCTTTGCGGGAAATCTACGTGGATTGGACAGAGGGAGGGTTTCAAGAGGTGCTGGGGGATCCCTCGACCCCCGCGCTAGAAGCGTACTTTGCCCGGCTGGGGATCCCAATTACCACCTACCCCTCTGGCTACCAAACCGAGGTCAACCTCAAGGCCCTTGAGTGGCTGCAGCTCCTGGCCCGTAAGCTGCGGCGGGGCTACGTGCTGACCATCGACTACGGCTATCCTGCCCAGCGCTACTACAACCCCCAGCGCTCCCAGGGCACGCTCCTAGCTTACCGCCGACACGCCACCTCTGCGGATCCCTATAGCCGGGTGGGGTGCCAAGATCTCACGGCCCATGTGGACTTTACAACCCTGGAACAGGTGGGGGAATCCCTGGGACTCAAGCGACTAGGCTTCACGCAGCAAAGCTATTTTCTGGTAAGCCTGGGGTTGGCGGAGCGGCTGGCCGCCCTCAGCTCAACGGGCGGTGGGGCAGGGGGCGTGGGCCAGGTGCTGCGGCGGCGCTTTGCGCTCCAAGCGCTGATCGATCCGCTGGGGCTAGGCAGCTTTGGGGTGCTGCTGCAGGCCAAGGGCCTGAGTGAGTTGGAATCTACCCAGCGGCTGCGGGGCTTTGCCGAGCCGGAGCTAATGCCTATGGGCGGGGCGGGCTTGAAAGTGAACCCTACGGCAGGGTTTGGTAGCGGCACTTACAGCAGTTCGAGAGATCCCTGGCTAAAATCCCGCGGCAGCTAGGCCGTAACTCCTGAGAGGTTCTCGGTGCGCTTGGAGCTGTTACAGGCTTTTCTAAACGTCGTCGAAAGTGGCAGCTTTTTGGCTGCAGCCCGCCGCAGTGGCCTAAGCCAGCCTACCATCAGCCGCCAAATTCAGGCCTTGGAGGAAGAGGTGGGCGCTCCGCTACTGCACCGCAAGAGCCCAGTGGCCCTGACGGTGGCGGGGGAACGGCTCCTACCCCATGCCCGGCGCATCTGTCAGGAGTGGCAGCAAGCCCAAGCCAGCATTCGGGAATGGCTGCAGGGCGGGCAAAGCGAGCTCTGCGTTGCCGGGATCCACTCCCTGACTGCCTATCGACTGCCGCCGGTGCTGCAGGAGTTCTGCCGAGAGTACCCGCAGGTGCAGTTGCGGGTTACAGCTCTAGGCAGCGACCGCGCCTTGAAGGTGCTCAAGGATGGGTTGGTGGATGTGGCTTTGGTGATGGAAAATCCCTGGCTAAGGCGGGGGGACGAACTGGTAGTGGAGCCCCTGTATTCCGAGCCCATCCAGGTGTTGATGGCCACCAGCCATCCCCTCAGCCGCTACGAGCGGATCCCTTGGCCGGTGTTGGCCGAGTACCCCCAGGTCGTGTTTAAAGATGGCTATGCCATGCGCACTTGCGTGGAGTCCCACCTGGCCCGCCAGGGGTTAACTCTCAAGGCAGCGCTGGAGCTGAACACGCTGGAGGCCTTTCGCGGTGTCGTTCGCCAGGGGCAGTTGATTGCTCTCCTGCCAGAATCGGCTCTAGTGGACTGTCACGCCGACCCAGGGTTGCAGGTGCGGCCCACCGACCCCCCCTTGTTGCAGCGACAGGTAGTGGCAGTAACCACCCGTGATCGCTATCGGATCCCGCCCATTCGCCGGTTTTTGCAGTTAGCAGCCCAGTTGCTCCGCCAGCCTGCTTCCGACGCCAAGGCAGATAGGGATGCCTCCTGGGTTTCTGCCAAGTTCGCTCGCCCTAGACTGCCAAAGCTATGAGCCACGAGTTTCGCGAGCTTTTGAAGAAAATCAGCAGCGGCACCCACACTCACGAGGATCTCACCCGCGGCGAAGCCGCCCAGGCTACTCGGCTGCTCCTTGCGGGCAAAGCCACCCCGGCCCAGATTGGGGCCTTTTTGATTGCTCACCGCATCAAGCGCCCCACCGCCGAAGAGCTGGCTGGTATGTTGGATGCCTATGCCGAGTACGGCCCTCGCCTTCCCCAACGAGATCTGCCCCATCCCTTGGTTATCTTTGGCCACCCCTACGACGGCCGCTCGCGAACAGCGCCGCTGGGGGTGTTGGTGGCTTTGGTATTGGCGGCAGCAGGAGCAGCTGTTTTGCTCCATGGTTCCGCCTGTTGCCCTCCCAAGTATGGTCTACCCTTGGAGGTGGTTTGGCGAGGCTTGGGGGTGGACTGGCGAGGATGGTCGCTGGAGCAGGTGGGCCGATGCCTGGAGCAAACTGGCTTGGGATTTTTGTACTTGCCAGACTGCTTCCCCCAAGCGCAAGCTCTGATGGAGTACCGGGATCAAATCGGCAAGCGCCCTCCCCTGGCTACGCTGGAGCTGGTCTGGGCACCCTATGAGGGCCCCTTCCACCTGGTGGCCGGCTATGTGCATCCGCCCACCGAGGCCACAATGCTGGAGTTGTTTGCCCTGCAAGGGATCCAAAACTTTACCACGGTCAAGGGACTAGAAGGCAGCAGCGACCTGCCGCGGGAGCGGACAGCTATCCTCAACCACCGCGGGGAACGGCTGCTGCTCAAAGCCCGCGACCATCACCTGGCTGGCCCGGAGATCCCGCTGGCGGAGGAGAAAGAGTTGCTGCGGCAGATGCACCAGCTCCTCAACGGGGATCCCTCCCCCCTTGCCCCAGCGGTACTCTGGAATGGCGGCAGCTACCTCTGGCTGCTGGGCTATGCTCAATCTCTCAGCGAGGGGATCCAGCAAGCAGAGGAATTGCTCCGCTCTGGCCGAGTGAGGGAAAAGCTGCAACAGCTCCAACACCTAGCTTGCCTGGCCCAGCTTTCCTAAAAACCAACTGGCCCAGCTCTTGAGGAGGGCCTGACCGGCTAGGCCCAGAGCATCAGCCGCAGCTCATAGGGATCGGGCATATCGGGGTGAAAGGGCAATAGGCGGATGGCCAACCCCTGCAAGCCGCTGCTCTCGTAGCGAACTTGGCCACAAAAGATGGCGCGATCCCCCACTGTCTCCACGTAGCGCAAGGGGGTTGCCCGGCCGTTTTGGATCTGGCCCTTGTCGTCCACCGACCCCTGGTAGGCTTGAACAATCACATCCTGCGGCTGCAGGGATCCCAGCTGCACCTCCACCGTTACGGTGAGGGGTTCCCCGGCCATCACCACTTCCTGGACCTGGCTATCCCGGCCGGCAGAAGGCTTGCCAGTGGGCTGTCTTGGGTTTTCAATCCGGACGTCGAGAACCCGGAGGTTGTACCAGTTCTCCTGCAGATGGTTCCGCCAACGGGTAAACTGGCGGGCCGCCTGGAAGTTGTTGCGCCGCATGCGGTCAAAGGAGTTGCTCAACGGAATGTAGGCTCGCTCGGCATACTCCCGAACCATGCGCTGGGTGCTGAAGCGAGGGCAGTTGAGGCGGATTGCCTGCTTCATGCGCTGAATCCAGGCATGGGGCAGGCCATCGCTGCCGCGTTGGTAGAAAAGAGGAGCTACTTCCTTTTCCAGGAGATCGTAGAGGGCGTTGGCCTCCACCTCGTCCTGGTAGGCGCGATCCTCAAACTCCTCGCCGCGGCCAATGGGCCAGCCAGTCTGGTAGTAATCTGCCTCATCCCACCAGCCGTCCAAGATGCTCAGGTGCAGTCCGCCGTTAGCCGCTGCCTTCATGCCGCTAGTACCGCTGGCCTCGCGGGGGCGCAGGGGGGTGTTCAGCCACACGTCCACCCCGGCCACCATTAAGCTAGCGATGTACATGTCATAGTCTTCGATAAACACCAGCCGCTGGCGGAACTCTGGCTGGCGCGACACCTGGACAATCTGGCGGATCAACTCCTTGCCGGCTGTATCGCGAGGGTGGGCCTTGCCGGCAAAGATAAACTGCATCGGGTACTGGGGATGGTTGATCAGGGCTTTGAGCCGCTCCAGGTTGTGGAGCAAGAGAGTGGCCCGCTTGTAGGTGGCAAAGCGGCGGGCAAACCCAATGGTAAGCACCTCTGGGTTGAGGGCTTCTGAGGCCCGTTGGATCTCAGCCGTCGAGGCTGCCCGCTTTTGCAGCTGCTCCACCAGGCGCTGGCGGGTGAAGTCAATGAGGCGAGCGCGGCTGTGCTCGTGCGCCCGCCACAGTTCCGCATCCGGGATCCGATCCACCTTCTGCCAGAGAGGATCCGAGGGAGGAGCCTCCGCCCAATCCGGCCCCAGGTAGCGGTCGTAGAGAGCTTGGTTTTCCTCCCCCACCCAGGTGCGGACATGCACGCCATTGGTGATGGAGGTAATCGGCACCTCCTCTTGCGGGATCCCAGGCCAGAGGGGGCCAAACATCTTGCGGGCGACCGCCCCATGGAGCTTGCTGACGCCGTTAACAAACGAGGCCATGTTGATGGCCAGCACCGCCATGCTGAAAGGGGACTGGAAGTCGCCTGGATTTTCTCGACCCAGGGCCAAAAAGTGCTCCCGACTTAGGCCCATCTGGCGGTAGTAGGAGCCCAGGTAGTAGTCGATTTTGTCTGGCGGGAACAGGTCGATCCCCGCAGGCACTGGCGTGTGGGTGGTAAACAGCTGGCTCGACTTAGCCACCTGCCAGGCCTCCTCAAAGCTCAGCCCTTGCTCCACCATCAACAGGCGGATCCGCTCCACTGCCAAAAAGGCAGAGTGCCCCTCGTTCATGTGGTAGACAGTGGGGTGGATCCCAAGGGCGCGCAGAGCCCGCACACCACCGATCCCCAGCATCATCTCCTGGTGGATGCGCACATCCTGGTCGCCCCCGTAGAGCTCATCGGTGATGTCCTGGTCGTACTGGCTGTTGGGCTCGATGTTGGTGTCGAGAAGGTATAGGGGCACTCGCCCCACCATGGCTTTCCAGATGCGGGCAAATACCTTGCGGTTGGGGTAGTCCACCTCAATGCGAATCTCGCGGCCCTCCGCGTCTCTTTGCAGCTCCAGGGGCATGTTAAAGAAATCGTTGGTGGGGTAGCGCTCCTGCTGCCAGCCATCGGGGCTGAGGTACTGGCGGAAATACCCCTTTTGGTAGAGCAGGCCCACACCCACGAGCGGCAGGCCCAAGTCGCTGGCTGCCTTGAGGTGATCCCCGGCCAACACCCCCAAACCCCCTGAGTAAAGAGGCAGACAGTCGGCCAAGCCAAACTCCGCGGAAAAATAGGCGTAGCATTCCCCTTCCACCGCATGGGATAAGCGGTACCGACGGTACCACGTGTCTCGTTGGAGATAGCTGTGTAGTTGCTGGCTAGCTCGCTCCAGTTGGGCTAAGAACCCCGGATCCTCTGCCAATTCATCCAGCCGTTCCTGCCGGATCTGGCCCAAAAGAGCCACAGGGTTGTGCCCGCAGGCATCCCACAGATCTGGATCCATGCGCCGGAACAGGGTGCGGGTTTCTACGTTCCAACTAAAATGCAGGTTGTAGGCCAAAAAGCGCAGGCTCTCCAAGGCAGGCGGCAGGTAAGGGATTACCCTAAACGTGCGTAACGGCTTCATATTAGGACAAGTGCAGGTCGCCACTGCCAAGCTACCCTGACCTCGGCGGGAGAGCTTAGCTTTTTACAGCTTCTTTCGAGTTAAGGCCGGGCTCCTGCCTACAGGGAACTAAGGCATAGCCCATTCACCTATGGATCCCACTACACCCCTGGCCGACACCATTGCTGCCATTGCCACCGCCGTGGTGCCCGAGCAGGGCAGCATTGGCATTGTGCGCCTTTCCGGCTCGCGGGCTCTGTCCATTGCCCAGGCGATCTTTACTCCCGCCCGCCGCAATGCCACCTGGGAGAGCCATCGCCTTCTCTATGGCTGGATCCATGACGAGAAGGGCCAACCACTGGACGAAGCTCTGGCTGTGTGGATGCAGGCCCCCCGCTCCTACACCCGCGAGGATGTGGTGGAGTTCCATTGCCACGGCGGCATTATGGTGGTTCAGGCTACCCTACAGCAGTGCCTGCGCCAGGGAGCCCGGCTAGCGCAGCCAGGGGAGTTTAGCCTGCGCGCTTTCCTAAACGGTCGCATCGATCTAACCCAGGCCGAAAGTGTGGCTGATCTGGTGGCAGCCCGCTCTCCGCAGGCAGCTCAAATGGCGCTGGCGGGTCTGCAGGGCAAACTGGGACAGTCTATCCGCGCCCTGCGCCAGGCGCTCCTGGGCTTATTGGCCGAGATCGAGGCGCGAATTGACTTTGAAGAGGATCTGCCCCCTCTGGATGTCCCGGCTTGGCAGGCCCGGCTGCAAGACATTCAGGCTCAGATGCAGGCCCTGCTGGCCACTGCCGAACGGGGGCAACTGCTGCGCACTGGGGTGAAAGTGGCCATTGTCGGGCGGCCCAATGTGGGCAAGTCCAGCCTGCTCAACGCCTGGTCAGGGCAGGATCGCGCTATTGTCACGGATCTACCTGGCACCACTCGGGATGTGGTGGAATCCCAGTTGGTGGTGAGAGGGATCCCCGTCCAGCTCCTGGATACCGCCGGCATTCGCGCCACTGACGATCCGGTGGAGCGGCTGGGGGTGGAGCGCTCCCAACGGCTGGCCCAGACCGCCGATGTGCTGGTGCTGGTCATCGATGCTCAGGCGGGCTGGACGGAGGCTGATGCGGCTATCTATGCTTCCATCCGCCACCGCCCCCTGATTCTAGTGATCAACAAAACTGACCTCGCCTCCCCCAACGGCATTTCTCTCCCCCCCGAAATCACCTACCGTGTCCCTGCTGTTGCCGCCCAGGGCAAGGGGATCCCAGAGCTGGAAGAAGCCCTGGAGCAGCTTGTTACCCAGGGGCGACCCCAGCCCAACTTGGAGGTCAGCCTCAACCAGCGCCAGGCCGCCGCCCTCCGCCAGGCCCAAGCCAGCCTAGAACAAGTGGCCCAGGCCATGCGGGAACAGCTCCCCCTCGATTTCTGGACCATCGACCTGCGGGGGGCGCTGCACGCCCTTGGCCAGATCACCGGCGAGGAGATCTCCGAGGCAATCCTGGATCAGATCTTCAGCCGCTTTTGCATTGGCAAGTAACCGCTTGCTAACTCATACTCATTCTGAGTTTGTGTTAGTATAGGCCCAGTTGGGAGCTGACAGACTGATGGCCCCAGCGGATTCCACAACAATTGGGAGGTTGGCTATGGTTAGCGCCGAAAAAACCCGTCTCTACCCCACTCAGCTCGACCTGCCGGCCGAGGCCCGCGCGCAACTGGTGGAGCTGCTCAACCAGTCTTTAGCGGACACCCTGGATTTGAAGACTCAGGTGAAGCAGGCCCACTGGAACGTCAAAGGCATGAACTTCATCGCCCTGCACGAGATGTTTGACACCTTTGCCAGCACCCTGGAAAACTACGTGGACATGCTGGCCGAACGGGTTACGGCCCTGGGGGGCATTGCCCGCGGCACGGCCCGCATTGTCGCCCAAACCTCGAGCTTGCCTGAATACGACCTGACGGCTGAAGACGGTCGGGCTCACCTGCAGGCTTTGGCGGCCCGCTACGGTCAGTATGCCGCTGCCGTTCGGCGCAACATTGACCGCGCCACCGAGCTGGGGGACGCCGACACTGCCGACCTGTTTACCGAGATCTCGCGGCAAATCGATAAAGATCTCTGGTTTATCGAGGCCCACCTGCAGGCTTAAAGAGCTAATTGTGGGGTAACAAAATGGTTGCCAGTGCTTCTCTCCTTTACTTGGCAGCTTTGGCAGGCATCCTGGGGGTGGTGGGTTTCTTTGTCTTGCGTGGGGTGCTACGCCTATGGGCGCAGGAAAAAGTCATTCGCGAGCTCCAGCCCCGCCTAAGTAAGGGCAAGGGATCCCCCCAGGAGCACTACGAGTTGGGCAGCGTCTACCTGCAAAAGGGTCTCTACGAGCAGGCCATCGTCCAGCTCAAAAAAGCCCTGGAAGTGGCTGGGGAAAACATCCCCCCGGTTTGCAACGCTCTTGGCTTTGCCTACTTTAGCCAGGGGCAATACGATCTGGCCATTCGCTACTACAAAGATGCGGTGGCGGCAGATCCGGCCTATGTAACCGCCTGGAATAACCTGGGCCATGCCTACGAGAAAAAAAATCTCTATGGCCCTGGCCTGGAAGCCTACGAGACCGTGTTGAAGCTGGATCCCCAAAATGCCATTGCCAAGCGCCGCGCCGAGTCCCTGCGCAAGCGTCTGCAGCCCAGCTCCCGCGGCTAATTGACAATTGCTGGCCTTAAAAGAAAGTGGAGGTTAGGGATCCGGTACCGTATTGCCGGGGCTGGTATCATGTTTTGGAAAACGCGAGAGACCGCTTCATGAATGCACAGTCGGTGGCACCGGTAGTTTTGGTCATTCTAGATGGCTGGGGTTATCGCGAGGCCGCGGAGGGCAACGCCGTGCTGGCTGCCCGAACCCCCGTCATGGATAGCCTATGGGCTACCTATCCCCATACCCTGCTGCAAGCTTCGGGGCGGGCCGTGGGTTTGCCAGAAGGGCAGATGGGCAACTCCGAGGTGGGCCACCTAACTCTGGGAGCAGGGCGGGTAGTGCCGCAGGAGTTGGTGCGCATTAGCGATGCCATTGAGACGGGATCCCTTTTTCAAGAGCCTCTTTTGGTGGAAGTTTGTCGTCAACTCAAGGAGCGGGGAGGCCGGTTTCATTTCATCGGGCTCTGCTCTGCAGGAGGGGTTCACTCCCACATTGACCACCTCTACGGCCTGCTGAAACTGGCAGCGCAGGTGGGGATCCCTGCCTACGTTCATGCCATTACCGATGGCCGCGATACTCCCCCTTGTGAAGGGGCAACAGTTCTGGCCGCCCTCCAAAAAGAGCTGCAATGGCTGGGCAACGGCGTCATCGCCACCCTGAGCGGCCGCTACTACGCCATGGATCGGGATCGCCGTTGGGAGCGCACCCAGAAGGCCTACGAGGTTATGACGGAAGATGGCCCTGGCTGTGGCCGCAGCGCTGCCGAGGTGATGGCAGACTTTTACGCCCAGGATATTACCGACGAGTTCATTCCCCCCACCCGTTTGGCGCCGGGAGCAGTAAGGCCGGGAGATGCAGTCATCTTCTTCAACTTCCGCCCGGATCGGGCCCGCCAGCTTACCCAAGCTTTCGTCTGCCCCGACTTTTCCGGTTTCCAGCGCTGCCTTATTCCGGACCTCACCTTCATCACCATGACCCAGTACGATCCCACCTTGCCGGTGCAGGTGCTCTTTAAGCCGCAGAACCTGGATCACCTGGTAGGGCAGGTGGTAAGCGAGGCTGGCCTTAAGCAATTGCGCATTGCCGAAACGGAAAAATACGCCCACGTCACCTACTTCTTCAACGGCGGCCTAGAGCAGCCCTTCCCTGGGGAAGATCGCATCTTGGTTCAAAGCCCGCTGGTGGCCACCTACGACCAAGTGCCGGAGATGTCGGCGAGGAAAGTCACCGACAAGGCTATCGAAGCCATTGCCCGCGGCGAGTACAGCCTGGTGGTGCTGAACTACGCCAACCCTGACATGGTGGGCCACACCGGCAACTTTGAGGCCACGGTGCGGGCTCTGGAAACGGTAGACCACTGCCTAGGTCGCCTGCTGGCGGCAGTGGTAGACGTAGGGGGCACCACCCTCATCGTTGCGGATCACGGCAATGCCGAGCTGATGTGGGACGAGCAGGGCAACCCCTGGACCGCCCACACCACCAACCCCGTGCCCTGCATTCTGGTGGAGGGCGAAAAGCGCAAGATCCCGGGCCGCGGTGGCGACGCCAGGCTGCGTTCCGGCGGCACCTTGGCTGATGTCGGACCCACCCTGCTCGAGATCTTGGGCTTGCCGCAGCCCCCAGAGATGACGGGGCAGTCCCTCCTGCAGCCGGCAGAATACACCCTCCTGCAGCGGCAGCCGGCGCCTGTGGGGCGCTAAAACCCGCCCTCCCCTACTCGGCTACTGGGATCCCTTCTTGGATTAGCCAAGCCCTCAACTCCTCCCAGCTGCGGTAGAGAGCTAAAACCTGGGAGTGCTCAGGGTGGTAAGGGGCCCTGAGGCGCTCTAACTGTAAGAAGCGAGCCTGAGGAGGGATCACCGGCACCTCTGGATCGGGGGGGGTGGGCCGGCGCAGGGAGCTGCTATAGCCGCGGTAGATGAGCACCAAGTCCGTTTCCCCCTCGCTTTCCACCTCCACCCGCAGCACCTCCTGGGGGTGGGCTTGGCTGTAGCGCTCTAGAGCCAGCGGCCAGGGCAGGGCGCTCATGCTGCCAACTCCCTTTTCTCGGTAGGGGGCCGCAGCCGCCAGACGAAATAGACGCCGTAGAGTAGGTAAACTACCAAGCCCCAGGCCCCTAGGCTCCCGAGCAGCTCGGGGGGTACATTGGGATGGAAGATCTCCCGAAAGCCCAGCGGCGGCTCAAACCAGGCTCGACACTGCAGCGACAAAGAAGCCTGGAAGGCGCAGGGCATAAAGGCTCCTGAAAAGAAGAACCCGACCCCCATATAGCCAGTCAGGATCCACCGCCAGAGCAAGAAAGCCCGCGCTGCCCAGCTTCTCGACTGCTCGAGGGCGGTGCTCCAATCCCGCCAGAACCAAAGGCTGAGCGGGATCAAAAGCCGTGCCATTGCCCCGCTCAGGAAACTGATGGGCAGGCCGCCAATCATGAGATATACGGTTACCGCCAACAGGCTAGACACCCGCCAGTAGACAATCAGAAGCTGGATCAGGGGCCCCAGCCCCACCGCAAAAGCCCAAACCAAGAGAGCTAGCGGCACCACCACGGTCAGCGCCACAGCTAGGCTGTAGTCCGCCCAAATGGCTTTCAGCAGCCACTCCTGTGGGATCATCCTCTCCTTCTCTCCTTCCTGACCCTAGTATGCCGGGATCTGCAGCAGGATCCCCCAGGGGTACAGAATACTACCCCTCCCCAAGACTTTACGCTGCAGGCTTTTGGAAAGTTTTCCAATTCTCGCCATTGCCCATCCAGGAAGGTGGTAGATTCTTAAAGGAACACCTCGTGGGCCAGCCGTCTTTCTGGAAGGCAGATGAGAGTTTCCTAGGGCCTTGGTTTGGCCTAGTGTGTTAGTGTGTTAAGTATTGTTACTCAGCCATGGTATTTTGGGTTAAGGCCGACCCCTAAGAGGTAGGAATCCCGCTTCCATGTCCCCTTCTTTCAGACTTCTCTCTCACAGTCCTAGCCGCTGGAAGGCAGCCCAGTGGAAGCCCAGGCCCTTGCCTCCCCTAGAGGACGTGCCCCTTTCTCAAAACGATGGGGAAGAGAGGGGTTGCCAAGCTTCGCTGCAGCCAGAGCCAACCTCTCGCGAGGGGACAGTGGGCAGAAGCTATGCGGCACTGCAGTTATGGCTGGCGCTAGTTACCCTTAGCGTGAGCCTGCCCATTGCCCTGGGGTTGGCTTTGGTTTACTCGCCAGGGGTTGCAGGCAACTACTTGCTAGGGGCAATGGTCGGCGTAGTCTATCTGCGCATGCTGGGCCGCAGCGTGGCAGAGCTGGGCAAAACTCGCAGCCGTTTAGGGGTGACGCGCCTGGCTTTGTTTGTTGGGCTGATGGTTTTGGCTGCGAAGGTGAAGTCCCTACAGATTTTGCCCATCTTCTTTGGGTTTATGACGTATAAGGTCACCCTGCTCATCTACCTCGTCCAGACGTTGAGCCGTTTATCTTCCTCTTCCTGATGCTTATGAGCCCGTCCTTCTCCTCGCCTTTTCTCTTAGCAGAGCTTGAGGTTGGCCATCACCTCTACTGGCACCTGGGCAAGTTTACGGTCCACGGCCAGGTTCTGATTACCAGTTGGATTGCCATTGCCCTGATTTTGACGGTGGTGCTGCTGGGCACTCGTCAACTGCAGCGGGAGCCCGCTGGCTTGCAGAACTTTGTTGAGTATGTTTTGGAATTTGTGCAAAGCATTGCCCGTGCCCAGATTGGCGAGAAAAACTTCCGGCCCTGGGTGCCCTATGTTGGCACCTTGTTTCTGTTTATTTTTGTCTCCAACTGGATGGGGAATCTTTTCCCCTGGAAGTTGATCCCGTTGCCGGAAGGGGAGCTGGCTTCTCCCACCAACGACATCAACACCACTGCCGGCTTGGCGCTGCTTACCAGTATCATGTATTTCGTGGCCGGCATCAGCAAGCGGGGGCTGTCCTACTTTAAAAAGTACATCGAGCCCACGCCGGTTCTCTTGCCCATCAACGTTCTAGAGGACTTCACCAAGCCCCTCTCCCTAAGTTTCCGTCTGTTTGGCAACATCTTGGCCGAGGAGCTGGTGATTGCGGTGTTGGTGTTGCTGGTGCCCTTGTTGATCCCGGTGCCGGTGATGATCCTGTTCCTGTTTACCGGAGCCATTCAGGCTTTAATCTTCGCAACCCTCTCGGCGGCTTACATTGGAGAGGCGCTGGAAGGCCATGGGGGTGGGGATCACCACGATTGAGCTGCCGAGGAGTCGGCGAGGGCTGGGGCGCTCAGCTCTCCCCACCTCTTCCGGGGGTTGTTGCCGGGGCTGGGTAAGGTTTGTTGGGGCCGAGGGCCTGTGCCCAGAGGTCGCCGACAAGGGGGCGATCGGCTCGGAGACTCCAGCCAGATCACCTCAAACCAAAGGCGCTGTTGCAGTCGTGCCTACTTCTGTTCTGTAACGACGAGGAGAATCTCACGATGGCTATGGATTCGTTAACCTCTGCTGCCTCTGTTTTGTCTGCTGCTCTGGCTATTGGTTTGGGATCCCTGGGTCCAGGGCTGGGCCAAGGGAATGCTGCTGCTGCGGCCATGGAGGGGCTGGCCCGCCAGCCAGAGGCGGAAGATAAGATCCGCGGCAGCCTGTTGATCAGCCTGGCCTTCATGGAAGCTCTGACCATCTACGGCTTGGTGGTGGCGCTGGTGCTTTTGTTTGCTAACCCCTTCGCCTCCTAGTGCTGTCGTCTCGGGGGCAGTCTGGACAGTCCCTGCCGGCTTGCCCCCTAGTCTTGCTTCAGCTCAGAATCCCGTTTTTGTCCCTGAGGCCCCATGCTCTCCTCAGCCCTTTTGGCCGTCGAGGCCGCCGAGAAAAATGGTCTCTTCGACTTGGATGCCACCCTGCCCATCATCGCCATTCAATTTCTGTTGTTGGTAGCCGTGCTTAACTCTCTCTTCTACGAGCCGGTTACTCGGGTTATTGACAGCCGCAACGACTACATCCGCTCCACCCAGGCGGAAGCCCAGGAGCGGTTGGAGAAGGCAGCGGCCCTGGCCCAAGAGTACGAGGCGGAGATTAGCCGAGCTCGCCTGCAGGCGCAGGCCGTGATTGCCGAGGCGGAAGCGGCTGCTGCTCGCATCCGTTTAGAGAAGCTGGCGGCAGCTCAGGCAGAGATCCAAGCCAAGCTGGAAGCGGCGCGGCGGCAGGTTGAGCAGGAAAAGCAAGCAGCCCTTGAACAGCTGCAGCAGCAAGTGGAGGCCATCGCCGCCCAGATTACCGAGAAATTGCTAGGCAGCGTCCGTTGAGTGGCTGGTTAAACGTTCCTTGGGGAGTAGCTTGTGATGCTAGGGTTTAGCTGGATGCCCGCTTGGCTTTTGGCCGTGGCTGAGTCGGGGATCCTCGAGGCGGTTCTAGAAAGCAACCTCATCAACATCGCCATTATCCTAACTTTGCTGTACCTCTTGGGTCGCCGAGTGGTGGGGGAAGCGCTGGCCAAGCGGCGGGAAAGCATCCTCGAAGAGCTGCGGCAGGCGGAGCAGCGCAAGCAGGAAGCCCTCGAGAGGCTGGCGAAGGAACAGCAAAAGCTGGCGCAGGCCCAGCAGGAAGCAGAGCGCATTCGCCGTCAGGCGGAAGCTAGCGCAGAGGCCCGCCGTCAGGAGCTGTTGCAGCAGGTGGAGCAGGAGATCGAACGGCTGCGCGCCAAAGCGGCAAGGGATCTCGCCGCCGAGCAAGAGCAAATTCTCCAAGAGCTGCGCTGCCAAATTGTTCGCCAAGCGCTGCGCAAGGTGGAACAGGAGCTGCCGCAACACCTCAATGAGCAGATTCACCATCGCCTCATTGAGCAAGGGATCCAGATGCTTGCCCGCTAGGTGAGTTCAGGAGAAACGGAAACCCATGCTGAACCGGAAAATGGCTCTTAGGGTAGTGGATCCCTACGCCGAGGCTTTGGTTTCTCTGGCTTCTGGACAGGGGTTGCTAGACACCTTTACCGCCGATGTGCGCTTTATTGCCGCTGTTTTGCAGGCCACGCCGGAGCTGGGCCAGTTTCTGGCTAGCCCCCTGGTGAAGACGGAAGCCAAGAAAAACCTTCTGCAGCAGGTGTTTGCCGATCAGATCCACCCGCTGCTGCTCAACGCCCTTCAGCTGTTGACCGACCGCCGCCGCATCATGTTCCTTGGGGCTCTCTGTCAGCGTTTCTTGGAGCTGCAGCGGAAACTGCAAAACATTGTTCTTGCGGAGGTAACTGCCGCAGTGCCCTTGACCGAAGCCCAGCAGCAATCCATCCGGGAGCGGGTAAAGGACTTCACGCAAGCCAGCAGCGTGGAGCTGCAGATTAGCCAAGATCCCACAGTGCTAGGCGGAGTGATCCTCAAGATTGGCTCCCAGGTCATCGACCTCAGCTTGCGCGGCCAGTTGCGCCGGCTGGCGCTGCAGCTAGCTTAAGTTTTGAGATCCCCTTTCCTGAGAGGACTGCCATGCCTACCATTCGCCCAGATGAGATTAGCACCATCATCAAGCAGCAGATCGAGCAGTACAACCGGGAGATGCAGGTCTCCAATGTCGGCACGGTTCTGCAAGTAGGAGACGGCATTGCCCGCATCTATGGCTTGGAGAAGGTGATGGCCAGTGAGCTGCTGGAGTTTGAGGATGGCACGCTGGGCATTGCTCTCAACCTCGAGGAAGACAACGTTGGCGCCGTGCTGATTGGCGACGGCCGTAACATCCAAGAAGGCTCTACTGTCAAGGCCACAGGCAGAATTGCCAGCATTCCCGTAGGGGAAGCCCTGCTGGGCCGCGTGGTCGATCCCTTGTGCAATCCCCTCGACGGCAAAGGGCCGATTCACTGCACCGAGACTCGCCTCATTGAGTCCCCAGCTCCCAGCATCATTGACCGCCGCTCGGTGTATGAGCCGCTCCAGACCGGCATCACCGCCATCGACGCCTTGATCCCCATTGGGCGGGGACAGCGGGAGCTCATTATCGGCGACCGCCAAACGGGTAAGACCACCCTTGCGGTCGACACCATCCTCAACCAAAAAGGACAGGACGTCATTTGCATCTATGTGGCCATCGGCCAGAAGCAGAGCAACATCGCCCAGGTGGTGAACATCCTAACCGAGCGGGGGGCAATGGACTATAGCGTCGTGGTGGCTGCTGGCGCCGACAGCCCGGCCCCCCTACAGTGGCTGGCTCCTTACTGCGGGGCCACCATTGCCGAATACTTCATGTACCAAGGCAAGCACACCCTGGTGGTCTACGACGACCTGTCCAAGCAGGCAGTAGCCTACCGCCAGATGTCGCTGCTGTTGCGCCGTCCCCCCGGTCGGGAAGCCTATCCGGGCGATGTGTTCTATCTGCACTCGCGGCTACTGGAACGGGCAGCCAAGCTCAACAGCCAATTGGGCGAGGGATCCATGACCGCCCTGCCGATTGTGGAAACCCAGGCCAATGACGTGTCGGCCTACATTCCCACCAACGTTATCTCCATTACCGACGGCCAGATCTTCCTGGAGTCGGATCTGTTCAACGCTGGCATTCGCCCAGCCATCAACATTGGCATTTCCGTTAGCCGCGTTGGCTCGGCGGCGCAAACCAAGGCTATGAAGAAGGTCGCTGGCTCCCTGAAGGTGGAACTGGCGCAGTATCGGGATCTGGAAGCCTTTGCCCAGTTTGCCTCCGACTTGGATGAGGCCACCCAAAAGCAACTGGCCCGCGGCCAACGGCTGCAGGAGATCCTCAAGCAGCCCCAATATTCGCCCCTGTCTTTGGACCAGCAAGTAGCCATTATCTATGCGGGAACGCAGGGCTACCTGGACGACATCCCGCTAGAGAAGGTCTCCAGCTTCAAGCAGGGACTGCTGTCCTACTTGAGCACCGCCCATCCCAAATATGGCGAAATCGTCCTCTCCACCAAGCAGCTTACCGAGGAGGCGGAAGAGATCCTAAAAACCGCCATTGCAGAGTTCAAGCAAAGCTTTGTAGCTCAGGCAGCCTAGGGGCAGATCCAACAAGAGAGAGGGTTATGGCCAAGCTAAAGCCAATTCGGGATCGCATCAAGGCAGTGAAGAACACCCGTAAAATCACGGAGGCCATGCGCCTGGTGGCGGCAGCGCGGGTGCGGCGGGCTCAGGAGCAGGTGATGGCTACCCGTCCCTTTGCCAATCGCCTGGCCCAGGTTTTCTATCGGCTGCAGACGCGGCTGCGGCTGGAAAATGTCGAGCTGCCCTTGCTAAAGCAGCGCCCTGTGGCAACAGTGGGCCTGCTAGTGGTGGCTGGGGATCGGGGTCTGTGTGGCCCCTACAACGCCAACGTTATCAAGCGTACTGAGGAGCGAGTGGGCGAGCTGCAGGAAACAGGGCAGCAGGTGCAGCTTTACCTGGTAGGCCGCAAGGCGGTGCAGTATTTTCAGCGGCGCTCTGCCCCTATCGCCAAGACCTACGTGAATCTGCCGCAGATCCCCACTGCCGCTGAAGCCGCTCCAATTGGGGATGAGCTGCTCTCCGCTTTCCTCTCCGAGAAGGTGGATAAGGTGGAGCTCATCTACACCCGCTTTGTCTCGCTGATTAGCTCGCGGCCAGTGGTGCAATCCCTGCTGCCTCTAGACCCTACGCGCCTGGCTGCTCGCGACGACGAGATCTTTAACCTGCTGGTGCGGGGGGGAGAGTTTACCGTCGAGCGCAGCAAGATCGTTGCTCCTGTCTCAGCCCCGCCGCCGGACATGATCTTCGAGCAGGATCCCGTGCAAATCCTGGATGCGCTCCTGCCTCTGTACCTGAACAATCAATTGCTGCGGGCTCTGCAGGAGGCAGCAGCCAGCGAGCTGGCGGCCCGGATGACAGCTATGAGCAATGCCAGCGACAACGCCACTGAGCTTATCCGTACCCTCACCCTTGCCTACAACAAAGCTCGGCAAGCGGCCATTACCCAGGAGATCCTCGAGGTGGTGGCAGGTGCCGAGGCCCTCTAGGTCTCTTCCCGTCCGGAAGAGTACAAGTTACGCTGCCGGGCCATTTGGGAGTTGAGCAGGATGACAGGCAAGAGCCCCACCAAGACCATTGCCAAAGCAGGGGCACCGGCCTCGGCCAGGCGTTCGTCGGCAGCCATGCGGTAGGTGTAAACGGCCAGGGTATCAAAGTTAAAAGGCCGCAGCACCATCGTGGCTGGCAGCTCCTTCATGACATCCACAAACACCAGCAGCATTGCCCCCAAGATCCCGCCTCCCATCAGCGGCAGGTGCACTCGCCACAGGGTGCCCAGGGATCCCTGCCCCAGGCTGCGGGCTGCCTCGTCCAGGCTGGGGGGGATGCGCAGCAGGGTTGCCTCGACGGTGGCTAGAGCCACTGCCAAAAAGCGCACCAAATAGCCAAATACCAGGGCGGCGATGGTGCCGCTAAGAACCAAACCGGGTGGCTGCTGAAAGAGCACCTGCCGCAAGTAGCTCAGCAGTTGATCCAGTCGCCCCAGGGGAAGCAGAACTCCCACGGCAATCACCATACCTGGCAGCGCGTAGCCTAAAGAAGACAAGCGCACTGCCAGCCGCAGGCTCCAGGTGGATCCCCGCTGCAGCCGCAGCCCATACAGCACCACCACCGACACCGAAACGGCAATCACCGCTGTGATGGTGGCTAGTAGAAGGCTATTCCGGGCGTAGCTCCAAAAGTGGCGGCCCACCGCTCCCTGGCGCAGCGTCATCTGGAGCAGGATAAGGGCGGGGACGACAAAGCCTAGCCCAACCGGGATCCCACAGGCTAGCCACGCTCCCACCGCTCGGATCCCCTGCAGACGGTAGCGGGCTAGAGCTGGCCTAAGCCCTTGGCGATAGTAGCGCGCCCGCCGGCGCAAGAATTGCTCCAAGCCCATCAGCAGCAACACCCACAGCAACAGCAGCGCCGAGAGCTGAGCTGCTGCCACCGGATTGCCGAGGGCCGTCCAAGTGCGGTAGATGCCGGTGGTAAAGGTATCGACCCCGAAGTAGCTGACGGTGCCGAAATCGTTCAGGGTCTCCATCAACGCTAGGAGGCAGCCAGCCACGATCCCTGGCCGCGCCAAAGGCAAAGCCACCCGGAAAAAGCTAGCCCAGGGCCCGTAGCCTAGGGAACGGCTCACCTCCAAACAGGCCACCGACTGTTCCTGGAAAGCTAGCCGCGCCGAGAGATACACATAGGGGTAAAGAGTCAGCGTCATCAGCAGGATTGCCCCCCCCAGCGAGCGAATGTTGGGGAACCAGTAGTCGCCGATCCCCCAGCCGGTGACCCGCCGTAGCCAGATCTGGAAGCCCCCAGTTACTTGCAAAAAATCGGTGTAGGCGTAGGCCAACACATAGGTAGGGGCCGCCAGGGGCAACACCAGCATCCACTCCAGCCAGGCCCGCCCCCAAAACTCGCACATCGTCACCAGCCAGGCGGTGCCGCTGCCCACCAGGATGACTCCCAGCGCCACCCCCGCCATTATCAGCAGGCTGTTGCGCACATATAGCCCCAAGACCGTGTCAACCAGGTGCCCCCAAACCTGCCGCTCGTCGGCAAGGAGGCTGAGCAGCACTGTTAGCGTGGGAATCAAAATTAAGCCCGTCAAGGCTACGGTCAGCAACGTCCAGCCGCTGAACCATCGCCTCCAAGCGCTCTTGAATTTAGCCAAGCTAGCTTTCCCATCAACTGCAATGGCAATTCCTGAGAGCTGGCAAAAATCTGATCTAGCCATACCGGGGAGCCAAGAAGAAGGCTCTCGGCAACCCCGGCATTTTGGGTGAACCTAGCCCTTACCGCCAACCAGCCCGATCCATGACTTTCAGGGCCTCGGGGGTAACGCGGCCAATGCTGGCGGCGTTGATCGTGTCTTCCTTGAAGGTGCCAAAGCTGGCCACCACCGAGTCGATCTCCGCCCCCCGCAGCACCGGGTACTCGTTGTTGCTCTGGGCAAAGATGGCCTGCGCCTCTGGGCCGGAGAGAAACTCCAGAAACTGGATGGCAGCCTCTTTATTGGGAGCGGTTTTCAGAATGCCGGCGCCGCTGATGTTGACGTGAGTGCCGCGATCCTCTTGGTTGGGGAAGAAGACGCCGATTTTCGCGGCTACAGCGCGATCTTCTGGATTGTCGGATTTGATCAAACGCGCCAGATAGTAGGTGTTGGCCAGGGCCACGTCTCCTACGCCAGCGGCTACGGCTTTGATTTGATCAATGTCTCCCCCCTCTGGCGGGCGGGCAAAGTTGGCCACCAAGCCCCGCGCCCACTTTTCCGTCTCCGGGATCCCGTGCGCCAAGATGATCGAAGCCGTCAGAGACTGGCTGTACACATTGCTGGAGGAGCGAGTGAGCACCTTGCCCCGCCACTTGGGGTTAGCGAGATCCTCATAGGTGGACAGCTCCTTGGGATCCACCTTGTCCTTGTTGTACATGATTACTCGCGCCCGCTTGGTCAGGCCGAACCAGTAGCCTTCCGGATCCCGCAGGGATTCTGGGATGTTTTTAGCGAGCGTCTCCGACTGGATAGGTTGAAACAAGCCTTCGTTTTGAGCCCGCCACAGCCGGGCCGCATCCACTGTCATGAAAATGTCAGCGGGGCTGTTGGATCCCTCGCTGCGGAGGCGCTGGAGAATCTCGTCGGCGTTGCCCTGCACCCAGTTTACCCTAATGCCCGTTTTCTGTCTGAACAGTTCGTATAGTTTTTCATCTGTGCTGTAGTGCCGAGAGGTGTAGAGGTTGACCTCCCGGTTGGCGCCGCGAGCCGAACGCCCCAGCGAGCCTACTGTCAAGGCTACCGATCCCAACACAGCTGCGTTAACCAACTGCCGTCGCGATAAGCGCATACCCAACTCCTAAACTCAAAAAAAATCTCAGGAAAAGCTGCTGCACTGATTTCGTCAGCAGCAACGGATCTGGCCCTAGAAGCGGACCAACCCTTCCAAATCCTGCTTTTCTAGACCAAGCCTATTGAGAGTCTGTATCAGTAGCTTCGCCCTAGGCAATGATAGGGGATCTCAAGTACTGAGTCAAGCTCTTAGGAGCTATTCTCACCAAGCAGATTAAAGTTGCGGCAGATGGGGCAGGTGGAGCGTAAAGGTTGTCCAGCCGGCGGCGCTGCTGACCTCGATGGATCCGCGCAGCTGATCCACCATCTGTTTCACCAAGGCCAGGCCTAGACCGGTGCCCCCTTCCTTCCAGGGATCATTGCTGGGAATGCGGTAAAAGCGCTCAAAGATGCGCGTGAGCTCCTCGGCAGGGATCTCTTGACTATTGCTGACCTGGATGCGGCTTCGACAATTTTCCGTTTCGATCTGCAAGCGGATGGATCCCTGGGGTGGGGTGTATTTCACCGCATTGTGCAGCAACTCGCGCAGGATTCGCCCTAAGAGCAAGGGATCTGTCGTGAGGGATCTCTCCAGGGGAACGCTGGCTTGGAAAGTTTGCCCCTTGGCGCGGGCCCGCTCTTGGGTAACCGTCAGCAGATCCCCCAGCAGCTCCCGCCAGGTGAGGGCTTGGATGTTCAGGGCATAGGCCCCGGCTTGTAGCCGCTGCAGATCCAGCAGGTCGCTGACGAGCTCGATTTCCCGCTGGCATTCCCGCTCGGCAATAGCCAGGTATTGGGCTCGCTTCTCCTCAGAGGGAGCTATCTGCAGCATTTTGAGAGCCATCCTTAGGCTAGTGAGGGGAGTGCGCAGCTCGTGGCTGACGGTGCTGATGAAGTCGTCTTTCAATTGGTTGAGGCGCTCTAGAGCTTGCACCTGCTCTTGGGCAGCTTGGAACAAGCGCGCCTGGCGCAGTCCAATGGCACATTGGTTGGCCACCTGCTGGATAAGTCGGATCTCCTGGTCGTCGAAAGGACGCCGAGCCGATCGAAAGATCCACAGATCCCCCAGGACTTGGCCTTTATCTAGCAAGGGACAAGCCATCACTACTTGGCGGTCTTCCAGGGCTTTCCCTGAAAAGCAAAATAGACAAGACTGCCCCCTGAGCAGTTGTCGATGAACGTCTCCGTAAGGGCCTCTCTGCAAAGGTACAGAGAGATTTAGGTAAGACTTCGAGCGGGGGCAATACTCGTAGCGGATGGTGGCAAGGGTGAAATCGGCGTTGTAAAGGCTGATATCGCAGCCATCGGCATCTAGACTTTCTCCCAGCTCGCGCACGGCGGCGCTGAGGATCTCAGCTTCGTCGAGAGAATCGCGCACGCGGTTGGTAATGCTTCTTAGGAGAGCCTCAAATTGCAAAGCCCGCTCTAGCTCTGCAGTGCGCTGCCGCACTTTTTCTTCTAGCGTTTGGTTTAGAGCTTTTACCTGCTCGTACAACTGAGCCTGTTGCAACGCGATAGCCAACTGGTCGGTCAGTTTCTGCAAAAGCTCAATTTCCCACTCCTGCCACGGGCGGCTGGATTGGCAGTGCTGCGCCACCAAGAGGCCCCAAAGGTCTTCACCCCGTCGGATTGGGATCACCAAGTTGGCCTGGGCCTGGAAAGATTCCAAGAGCTGCCGATAGCAAGGATCCAAACTGGCGGTCGCCACATTTTCGATGGCTTGCACAAAGCCCTGCTGGTACTTGCGATGGCAGGGATCCCTGGGGAAATACTCATCCCACACGTAGCGGCCCAAGTGACTAGGCCAGGGATCCACCACTGACTCAGCGGCCACAAACCCCCCTGCCCCCTCCTGCAACTGGTAGATCATTACCCGATCCACCTGGAGAAACTCCCGCACCTCGGCAGTGGTTGTTTGCAAAATAACTGGCAGGTCTAGAGCTTGTCGGATCCGCCGCAGCAAAGCCCCTAGTAGTCGCTCCCGCTCTGCTTCTTGCATCAACAGATCCTGAGCCTGCTTAAGAGGCGTTATGTCCACAACAACGCCACAGACGGCATAGGGATCCCCCTGGCAATCTCGCAGGGCAAATTTGGTAACCCACTGGCTCAATTGCTTGCCATTGCGGGAAAAAATCCGCTCGTAGCTGACAGGATCCGGAGATTGGAGAGCTCTCTGATCCTGCTCTCGGAACTCGCGGGCCTCTTCGGGAGTGAAAAGCTCATCATCCAGCTTGCCAATAAGTTCTCCTAGCTCAGAACCTCTCTGTTGTAGATAAAACCTGTTGGCGTGAAGATAGCGCCCCTCCAGGTCTTTGAGGAAGATGGAAAAGGGGATGCTGTCCAGAATAGCTCTAAGGCGAGCCTCACTTGCTTGTAGAGCCAGCTCCACCTCTTTTTGCTCGGTGATGTCTTCCGTAACACCTACAAAGCGGATGATTTCTTGCTGCTCATTAAAAATAGGCTGACAGGAAGTGCGTAACCAGCGCAGGCTGCCATCTCGATGGAAGATGCGGTAGGTGATTGGCTGCTCCCCTCGAATAACTCGAGGAAGAGATCGAAAAACACGGGGCAGATCTTCAGGGTGAAGCCTTGCTTTCCAAAGATCCGGTTTTTGATAAAACTCCTCCGGGGTGTATCCCCAGATGCTTTGACACCGGGGGCTTTCGTAGAGAACTTGGCTGAGATCTGCGGAACAGACGAAGAAATTCACCGGCACAGCCTCGGCCATTTCCCGAAAGCGGGCTTCGCTTTCCCGCAAAGCTAGTTCCACCTGCTTTTGTTGGGTAATGTCGCGGCTGCTGCACACAATTCCCTGCACTAAAGGATCCTGCAAAAGGTTGGTGCAGCGGCTCTCCAGCCACACCCAATGGCCATCGGCGTGCTGGGCCCGATAGACAAAGCTGAGCGTCTCGCCTGGGCTAGCTCTTAGGCGCTGGAAAGCGTTGACAACAGCCTGTCGATCTTCAGGGTGGATCCACTCCCAAGGCAGCGGCTCTCCCTCTTCAAGAAAGCGCCCTAGGATCCTCTTAGCCGCCGGTGGGTTAAGGCAATGCAACCGGTCCTGGCCGTCAATTCGGCACAAGATCTCATGGCTGTTGTTGATGAAGGCGCGAAAGCGCTCCTGCTGCTCTACTAGCTCTTGTTGCATAGGTATAGCGCTCTTCTCCCTGAACGAGCTCTTTCCCCTCGTACTTGACAACTTCCCCTCGAAGGGCGCGGGCGACATACTCTTGCCAGTCCCCGTGTTCTTGAGCCACTGCCTCCAAAGAAGTGCCCAGCAGATCGCCAAACCAGGCGCGGTCGGTGGCATTTTGTAAAATCAGCACTCCTTGAGGATCCCTGGCCCACACCGCCAACGGCAGGGCATCTAGCAAAGCGCGCAGTTGGGCTTCCTGCAGCCGCAGGTTTTCTTCCCATTGCTTCTTCTCGGTAATGTCTCGGCCTAGCCCACGAATAAACTGCAACCGGCCCCGCCAGTCAAAGATGCCCTGGTTGACCCACTCCAACCAGCGCACCTCTCCCCGCCCATCTATTAACCTACTGACTTGGCTAAAGAAGGGGTGCTGAGGAGTGAGCTGGGCTATTTTCTGCCGCACCTCTTCTTGTTCCTCTACTGGCAGGGCCTCAAGCCAGCGCCTGCCCCGCCAATCGCCTAAAACCTTCCGACAAGTTTCGTTGCACTCCACAACCGTTGTATCCGCCCGCGCCAGCATGACGATGTCTGCAAAGCCCAGCTGAGCTTGCTGCAGCCGCCGCCTTTGCCAGTAGATCAGCACTGCTAGAGAAGATCCCCAAAGGACTAGCCCAAGCCAAGTGGGCAAAGTGTTCTGGCTGAGTAAGGTAATCAGGTTAACCAAATCCCTAGGGACGCTCATAGAAGTTAGGCTGGCCGATTAATCGGTAGCATTTCTAACCTAGACTCAGGCATTGTGCCAGCATTTCCGCTATCTCCCTGGGGAGGACAGTATCCCCTGACAAGGGAGCTTTAGGACAAGGGGTTCTTTTTTGGATTTCCTAGATATGCTTGAATCCAGCCCACCAGCCGCTGAGAGAGCACGAAAGCCTCTGGCTCGCTCCCTTTGACGCCTACTTGGCTATTGAAGCAAGCGATGACCTCCTCTTTTGGATCAAGTTGGGAAGGGTCTTCGCGAAACTGGAGCCGCACCTGACTTTGGACTTGGAAACTCTCTTGGGCTTGGTTGTCTAAGAGCTCCCAGCCTACCCGATGTATCCGCACCCCTTGCAATTGAGCCAAGGGATAGGAGAACGCCTGCTGCCGCCAAATTCCCCAAGGGCCACGCAGACGGGTTAAGGTGACCCGTTGGTTTTCGCGATCCAAGCTCAAGATTTGCCCCAACCCCCAAGGGATCCCAGTCCATAGGCCCACCCCCACAAGCACCAACCCCAAGAGCAGCGAACGAGCCCACAGCTGGGATCCCAGCGCCAACAGCCCTAGGCCCACAACCACCCGCCAGGCCAGTTGCTCAGGGGTAAACCTTTGCAGGGCAATCCGCAGCCGTCTGGGGTTGCGCTCCAGGACTTGCAGGTGAAGTGGTGCCATGAAAGCGGATCCCGTTTTTGGGACCAGTTTACCAGGTGCCTTAGAACCCTAGAACTCAGGCTCGGCAAAAAACTCTGACAAATCCAAGGCAAAACCAGGGATCACCTCTTCGCCTTCCAGAATGTCCCCTGGCCGCTTCAATGCTGCGGGCTCAGGCTGGCGGTAGACTAAAACATACTTTTCTTCGGGATGAATGACCCAAACAAGCCGGGATCCGTTCTCAAAATACTCGACAATTTTGTCGTGGATCTCTCCTACAGTATTGGCCTCAGAGAGAACCTCTATAGCCAGGTCCGGAGCTCCCTCGATGTAGCCCTTGGGGATCCCGCCAAGGGATCGCAGCCGCTCTTTGGAGAAAAAAGAACAATCTGGGGAGCGGCGGTTGCCAGATTTCATTTTAAACGAGGTATCAGCGTCGAAAGTAAAGCCGAGCTTCTGGCGGCGGACGTAGGCGCCTAGGATGATGTGAATCAAACTTACATAGTATCCATGCTTCGCACCTGCCGAGCCCACGGCAACCAGTTCCCCGTTCACAACTTCATAGCGATTGCCATCATCGGGCAGGGCCATAAACTCTTCATCCGTCCAAATCTTCCGAGGAACTGCTGCAGAGTTTTCAGCAAGCTCTTGCGCTAGCCCTTCTAGAGCTTCAATCATGGTAACCCTCTCAAATCGCTAAAACAACTAAGGGATCCTCGCTTGGGCAAACACATCTTGAGGGACAACCGCCAGGCCTGGCAGGAACTCATCCTGAATCACTTGGGATCCAGTAAATGTCCGCGGTGGGGCATCGGGATAAAAGACCGTGATGCTCTTAGCTTGGGGATCCACCACCCAAACTCGGGGGACGCCCGCATCCAAGTAATCGGCTACTTTCTGAAGCATCGCCCCAAAGCTTTGGCCAGGAGAAAGGATCTCAATCACCCACTCAGGAGCTACCGGACAAGGTCCATCTTGGGTATGCTGGGCTGGCCAGCGCTCAAAGGAAACATAGAGTAGGTCGGGAACCGGAAACCATTCTTTCCCTTGCCGCTGCAAAACAATCGCCAACTCTGTGTATACATCCCCCTTACCCTGACACCATGCATCCAGGATCCAAAGCAGTCGTTTCTGCAGGGAGGCATGAAACCTTTGGGGCGACATGGGCGCATCCTTGGGGACGGCTTGTCCATCGACCAGCTCATAGGTAACATCTCCCTCTGGCAAGGCTAGAAACTGCTCGGGAGTCAGTTTTTGACCTGAAACCAGCGGCTCTGTAGTTGATAGCATCAGGAGATCCTCCTTATCTTTTGCTGTTTGAGGTTGCTGCTCGCTAAGGGATCCGCGCTTGGGCAAATACATCCTGAGGAACAACCTTCAAGCCCGGCAAGAAATCCTCTTGAATAGCTTGGGATCCCGTAAAGGTCTTTGGCGGGGCATCGGGGTAGAAGACTGTGATGCTCTTGGCCTGCGGATCCACAATCCAAACGCGGGGGATCCCCGCTGCTTTTTGAAGTGCAGCCCCAAAACTCTGCTCTGGAGAAAGGATCTCAACCACCAGTTCAGGAATGGCAGAACAGGGCTCATCGGCCATGGCTTCAATTGGCAATCGCTCATTGGAGATGTAGGTGATATCCGGAACCGGGATCCAGGGCTCCCCTTGTCGACTTAGGACAATTGCCCATTCAGTGTGAGCGGATCTCGGCTTGGGACACTCAGCAGCGGAACACCAGTCCTCAAGGATTCGCCACAAGATAGGCTGAAGACGAGCGTGGAAGCGCTTTGGCGACATGGGTTCATGTTTGGGAACAGCTTGCCCATCGACCAGCTCACAGGTAGCATCTTCCTCTGGCAAGGCGAGAAGTTGTTCGGGAGTGAGCGATAGCTTTTCGTCGAGATCATGCTGGAATCCCCATCGCTCCAGAGGCCAACTGCTTTCTAGGTTAACTTCAGGCTCTTTCACCTTCTCTGTTTGGGAAAAGGTGTCTTGTTTTCGTGAAGGGGGGCTTTCAGGTTGCAGGAGCTTGCCAGCGCCTATGCTTTGATTGTTGCAGGCTCACCTGGAGGATCCCTATGGCCAAAACCCTTTTGACTACCCTGGGCACCACCAAATACACGGAGACAGTGTATTTCTTTGGAGAGCAAAGGGCAGATAAAACCTGCTACGTTGCCAAAGCCCTCTGCCAGCTTTTTGAGATTGACAGGGTTGTTCTCCTGCTTACCGAAGAAGCCCGCGCTACGCACTGGAACTGTCTGCAGGACTGTCTTCCCTCCCACGTGGAGAAAATTGCCAGGGCTATCCCCGAAGGGAAAACCGAGGCAGAGACTTGGGAGATCTTCGACGTGCTGGTGGATAGCATCGAGCCTAACACCCAGCTGCTTTTTGACATCACCCACGCCTTTCGCTCCATCCCGGTGCTGATGCTCTTGGGAGCCGCCCTTTTGCGCAAGGCTAAAAACGTCGAGATCCAGGGGCTCTACTACGGCCTCTACCGCCATGGCCAGGCAGAAACCCCCATCATCGATCTCACGCCGGCCATTCGGCTTTTGGACTGGCTGACGGCTAGTGACAAGTTCATCAGCACCGGCTCGGCGGTGGAACTGGGGCAGCTTTTGGACAGGGTTCAACGGGACTTTTACCGGCAGCAAAAGCCCGGCAAAGGGGATCCCCGGCCCACCCGGCTGCAGAGCTTTGGACAGGCCATCCGCGACATCTCCCGTTCCCTGGAGCTGGTGAGGCCCGTCAGCCTGCAGGAGGACTTGCGCAAGTTACAACGACACTCCACCGAGGAGTTGGCCAAGGAAGCGGGCCAATTTGCCAAGCCCCTTGGCCTACTGCTGCAAAGTATTCAAGATAGCTACAGCCAACTGGCGCTGCCGGCAGAAAAGGCGGCGGATCCCCAAGCGCAAGTTCAAAAGCACTTTCAACTGCTGCGCTGGTATGTTGAAAAGCGCCTCACCACCCAAGCCATTCTCTTGGCCCGCGAGTGGGTGGTCTCCGCCCTTTGCCTCTGTGAGGGGCTCCAAAACTACCGCCAACGAGAAGCGCGGCAAGTAGTTGAACACCAGTTGGGATCCCTTATCCAGCGGAGAAAGCAGCCCTTGGGAGATCCCCCTGCAACTGGCGAATCAGGGTCATCCCTCATCCAGCAAGAGGAGCAGCTTCAGTTTCTTCCTCCCATTGCCGCCCACGTTTCGGATGTGAAGCAGCTTGCTGATCTTTGGTCTTGCCTAAGCGAATACCGCAACGACGTAGCCCATGGGCAGATGAATCCCGATCCCCTAGGCGGCGAGGCCTTGGAGAGCTTTGTGCTGCAGAAGCTGCTGCCCAGCTTGGAGGCGCTGTTTCCCGAATTGACTCGGCTAGAAAAGGATCCCTCCGCTTCTTGGTAAACCCAAGACATCGGCAGCTTCGTTCCCGCTTTTCAAGCCTAGTTAAAAAGTTGGCCAAGCTCAAGCTTGATCCTCCCAGACGACCAGAAAAAAAGCTGAAGAAATCTGGGAAGCAAGGGGGATCGACGGATGGTGTTTTGTAGCCTCTGTAACCTCGACACCAGACGGCTGCCGGGTTCTTGTCTTTAGTTGTTCTAAACGTCCCCTTCCTGCTGCGAGAACACCATGGCTTATCACTACTGGCAGGCGAAGCTTTGGGGTCTGCTGCACGACCCCGCCCTCAAGGCCCTCCACGACGCCTCTGGCCGCGCCAAGGAAGGACTGTGGCCAAACCTAGCGGCGATGCGGGGGTGGATCTCGCCCAAGGCAGAGGGATCTCCTCTAGAAAGCGTTGGCGATGCGGATCTGGTCGCCTCCGCCAGCGATCGGGCTGCTATTGGCCACCTGCCGGTTGCCATCGACTACCAGGTAGCTGATTGCAGCCAGAGCCTGGGGCCGGGCCTAGAGATGAGCCATCTCCTTTCGGGGCGCAAGCGCTTTTGGCAACTGCCCGAAGAAGAACACCGCGCCCTGCGGCAGGCCAGCTCCCGCGCCGAGTACCTGCTGCGGCGGGAAGCAAGGGTGGTTCCCGACTGGATCTGGCAAGAGGAGGACATCCAGAAGGTGTTCTGGTGGTTCTGGCGCTGTTTCCCCCAGGCGTTGGTTCGGGAATTTGGCGATGAAAACCTTCTGCTTTTGCCAGCAGAAACGCGGCTGCCCGATGGATCCCTGTGGAGCCACACCAGCGTTGTGGCGGCCCTGGCAGGCTGTTTGGCCGGCTACGACGAACCCAAGTTCACGCGGCCTTTTTTGGCCAGCTTTACCTTCAACCCCATCCAGGAGCTGATCAAAGCCAGCCGCAAGATGCGGGACTTCTGGGCTGGATCCTGGCTGTTGCACTACCTCTCGGCACGGCTTTGCTGGGAGCTGGCGGAGAAATACGGCCCTGACTGTCTACTCTACCCCAGCCTCTACGGCCAGCCCTTGATCGACGCCTGGCTCTTGAAGCGATATCCCGAATTTGCCCAGTGGATCCCTCAGCCTTCTGCCAACGCCCTCCTCACTGCCGGCTTCCCCAACGTGCTCCTTTTGCTATTGCCCCAAGATCGGGTGCAGGCGGCCATGCAGTTTGCCCAGCAGACCCTCAAAGACGAATGGCGGCAGCTAGCGCAAAAGGCGCTGGAGCACCTGCAACTGGAGCGCCGCTGGCTGGTGCAGTTGCGCCCGGAGGATCCCACCTGGAAGGGATGGCTGGAGCACCAGTGGCAGATCTACTGGGCGGCGGCGCCCCTGGGATCCCCCCACCAAAGGCTTAAAGACACCGCCATCCTCAAGTCCCAGGAGTCCATCGAGCGGGATCCCTGGGTCAGCGCCCAAAACCGCACCTACCATCTCAAAGGAAAGCGGCAGCTTTTTGCCGACCCGGAGCTGAAGTTCCTGCGGATCAGCTTCTGGGATCCCGAAAGGCAGCTGCACCGCCAGCACAAGCCAGGGCTAAACGTAGGCTCCTGGTGGGCAGCGGCAGTGGAGGCGACGCGCCGGCTGCAGGCTGCCTGCAAACAGGCCCGCGATTGGCAGTTGCCGGTGGCCTTTGGGCCGCGCAGCACCGTCTCTGGCCTAGGGCCGGTGGTTCACCCTTCCCCCAGGAATCGCTGGATTAGCGAAGGGGAGAGCCGGCGGCTTTGGCAGCGCCAGGCAGGGCTTTTCGATGGCCGCGAGCAGCTCAACGCCACCGAAACGGTTAAGCGGGCCCTAGACAAGGTGTTGCCGGAGCTCTTCCCCACCCTCGACGAAGACGAGGTCGCCGCTTCCTACCCAGATCTCACTGCTGGCGTGGCCGGTTACCTGAAAACCCACGGGCGACGCGAGCTGGAGCACTTCGAGCAGGCCTGCCGCGCCGTTGAGGCCATCCACCCCGCCATTCGGGAGGTCATCCGAGAAATGCGCGGCAAGTGGGGGATCCCGTGGGCTGACCAGCAAAACCTACGCTACCACCCGCGGCTGCTCAACGCCGGCTGGCTGGTGGAAGACCTGGAAGCGGACGAGGCAACCCAGAAGCGCTGCCGCCAGGAGATAGAAGCCACCCTCAGCCGCTACTACCCCAGCATCAACCCCGCCAGTTGGTACGTGCTGGCCGCGGGCGATGGCGACGACATGGGCCAGTGGCTGAGCGGGGGGAAGATGAAGCCCTACTACGACTACCTGCCCCAGCCGCTGCAGCGCCTAGCGGATGGCCAGAGGGACGCTATTGGCCGCGTCCTCGACTCTGAAGAGCTCAAGCAAGTCAAGGACGCCTTCAGCGAGTTTGTTAAAGCCAGCCGCAAGCGCATGGGCCCAGCCACCCACAGCGCCCTCAGCCGGGCTCTGTTGGATTTTTCTGGCCAGTTGGTGCCCTACCTTACTGAACAGCGCTATGCCGGCAGGCTCATCTACGCCGGGGGGGACGACGTTCTGGCCTACACCAACCTCTGGGAGTGGGATAGTTGGCTCTGGGACATCCGCCAGTGTTTCCGCGGCGGCGAAGACGACTGGCGCGAGTTTGCCAACGAAGGGGACTACTGGCAGTGGCAAAAGGCGCAGTTGCCGGCTGGCCTAAGCCGTCGCCCTCTTTTTACCCTGGGATCCCTGGCCAGCATTAGCTTTGGGGTGGTGATTGCCCACCACTCGGTGCCCCTGGCCATTGCCCTGGAAAACCTCTGGGAGGCCGAACAAGGGGCCAAGGGGCAGGCCTATGCCTCTAGCAGCCCCAAGGACAGCGTCCAGGTGCGGGTGCTGTTTGCCAACGGCAACCAACTGGTGAGCACCTGCAAGTTCGACACCTTCGACAAGTGGAAGGATCTGCTGGACTTCGACTGGAAGCTGTTGGGCCAGAAGCAGGATCAGAGCTCTCTGTTTGAGCAGGCCGCCCAGCTTTGGGAGCAGCACCCAGCCCCCACCTTGGAAGCAGTGCCCGATTGGGCCCGCTTGTTCTGCAGCCGCCGGGATCTCTTTCGCGGCGAAAGTGAGCAGAAGGATCGCTTCCAGGCCAAGCTGGTCGAGTTTATTCAGCACTTCTGGCAGCACAGCCTGCCCGCCCAGCCGGCGGCGTGGGATCTGGCCATCAAAAACTGGTTCAAGCTGGCGGCCTTTGTGCTGCGCAACCGCACCGTGGAATTGGGGAGAAATGCGCGATGAGTTGGTTTGTGCTCTCGCCTTTGGATGTGTGGATGTTTCGCGATGCCAAGCCCTTTGCGCCGGGGGAGCGGGCCTGGGCCACCAGCGGCTTTCCGCCCAGCGGGCACACCCTTGCCGGCGCTATCCTAGCTCACCTGGGCCAGCCGGCAACCCTGCGCCTCTGCGGCCCCTTTCTCTGCTGCGAGGAGCAGCTTTACTTCCCCAGCCCCTTGCACCTTTACCAGGGATCCCCCCTGGTGCCCATCCCCTGGCTGGAAGAGGGCCATGCCTACGGCAGCTACCGCTGGGATCCCACCCGGCCAGCCCCTCTGGTGACAGCGGCTCAGCTCGAGGAAGAAAAAAGCCCGCAAAGCCACAAGCAAAAGGCTGCTGGCTACCTACCCTGGCAGGCGGTGCAAAAAGCCCTGCAAGGCAAGGGCTGGGATCTGGAGCAGGCAGTAAAGTCCCCCTGGGTAGAGGAAGTGCGGCCCCACAACACCCTGCAGGCAGGCAAACGCCAGGTGCGGGAGACCGATGGCTACTTTGTGGAAACCTGCATCCGCCTGCAGCCCGGCTGGAGCCTGGCTCTTTCCATCGAGTGCTGGGATCCAGAGCGCGAAAGCTGGGATCCCTTGCCCCTAGCGCAGGAAGTAGTGGTGCGGCTAGGGGGAGAAGGCCACGCTGCTCTCCTCAGCCCCTGCCCAAAGCTGGGCAAGCAGTGGCAAGTGCTGCAGGAGCTCTCCCAGCAGACCTTCCGGCAAGCCCGCCGAGCTCTGGCCTACCTGGTGACCCCCGGCGTGTTCATCAAAAAGGTGGAGGGGCGCTCCCTCTGCCGCGCCTGGCCCTGGGAATGGCGCTTGGCCACCCCTCATCCTGCCCACTCCCTCACTGGCCCTCTGGTGAGCGTGGCCACCGGCAAACCGGTTCCCATTAGTGGCCGCCTGCGGGTGGAGTCCCTGACAGAGCCGCGCAAGACCAGCCTGCCAGCTCCGCAAGTGTTTGCCGCCCCGCCTGGCAGCATCTACTACCTGGAGCATCCAGCTCCCCTTGCCCAGGACGAGCCGGAGCTGGAAGATGGCCGGCTCAACGTCTTCCACCGCTGGCGGCTTCTAGGCTACAGCGAGTTGCTCTGGCTGCCTTGGGCCCATTGAGCTTGCTTTTGAAGTCCTGTTTTAACGGATAAGGAGTGTTTTTCTATGGCCTTTCACCTGGTCTATCTCACCTTGCTGACTCCCCTGCACACCGGCGGCACCACCCAGGAAGGCAACCTCTTGGGCATTGCCCGCGAGGCCCACACCAACTTGCCCTACATCCCTTCCAGCACCATCCGCGGCAAATTGCGGGCCAGCGTGGCCGAGAAAGAGTTAAAGTTTGAGCTTTTTGGCAACGAAATTGGGGAGGGGGATCAGCTTACCCAAGGCTCCATTTGGATTGGAGATGGATCCCTCTTGTGGGTGCCGGTGGCTTCCCTCAGCCACGGGGTAGTCTGGATTAGCTGCCCCCTCTTGCTCAAGCGCTGGCTGCGGCTAAGTGGTCAAAAGTTGGATGCGCCGGATCCCTATAGCACCAACTTGGAGACAAACCGACCCATCTACCTTAAGGATGCCATCCTAAAAAATGGCCTGAAAAAGTGGGAAAACTGGCAAAGCTTTGTCAAATCTTCCAGCATTAGCCGCGTCCTTGTCTTGCCGGATCAGCACTGTGCCACCCTTATTCAAATGAGCCTGTGGCGGCAGGTAAAAGTTAAGCTCAGCGAGCACAAAGTTGTAGAAGGCGGCTTTCGCTACGAAGAGGCCATCCCCCCCGATAGCCTGATGTACTTTACCTGGGGGGTAACAGCCCAGGCCAACGGCAGTTCCCAAGAAGCAGTGGAGCAATTTCAGAAGCTTCTCCAGAAGAACCAACTTCTACAAATTGGCGGCCAAGAGAGCCTAGGCCGGGGCTTTGTCGAGTTGTCTTGGAACTAGTTGAGGAGGCTTTATGGAAACTTTTGATCCCCGCACGTTGGCCAAGCCCGTTTACGAATCCCTTCGCCAGTTAAGGGCTCAAACCAGAGACCAAGAAAAGCTTAAGGAGCAGAAAAACCAGGCTGTGGAGCTCTACACCTACCTTTCCACCTGGGGCCTGCTGCGCCTTAAGGCAGAAGAAGATGCCCTCAACCAGGAAGGGAAAAAACAAGTAGTCAAGGAGTTTTTTGATTGCCTAGAAGAGATCTCTGGCCAAAAGGGAATTGCTAACTCCAACGGCCTGGATCGTCTTATGCAATTGGGAGTTGAAGAGTATCTAGGTTTAACAGGGCTAGGTCTGGCTTTGGCTCAGGAATTCGGCTTTTGGGCTATGGCCATCTACCACGACATTAAAGGAGGAGAGTAATGGGCGTCGCGATCCCCCTGCAAGCGATTTCCCTGCAAGAAGGCAGCCGAGTGGTTATTCATTCTCTTACCTGGCAAGACTGCGAGAGCATTCTGGAGGAGCTGGGCGAAGATCGCCACACTCGCATTGCCTACTACGATGGCACTTTTGAGATCATGTCTCCTTTATCCAAACACGAGCGCCTTCATCGCATTGCCAGTGACATTGTAAAGGCTCTCTTAGATGCTCAGGGGAGAGATTGGGAAGACTTTGGCTCAACAACCCTCAAAAAGCCAGGCAGAGCTGGCGTGGAGCCCGACACCTGCTTCTATGTCAATCACCTGGAGTTGGTGCGAGGTTGCGAGGGCAGGATCGATGTCGATCAGTTGCCCCCACCTGATCTGGCCATCGAGTCCGACGTTACTTCCCGAACTTTTATCGAGGCCTATAGAGCCATCGGCGTGCCGGAAGTTTGGATCTTGGGTGAGCGAAGTTTGCGGATCTTTATTCTGCAGGGAGAAGACTACGTAGAATCAAGCTGCAGCTGGCTTTTTCCAGACTTCGACATCCCCAAGCTTGTGCCTCAGCTCATTCAACGGGCCTTAGAGATTGGCACCAGCGCCATGCTGCGTGAATTTCGGCAAACTCTTGGCAACTCCTAACCCTTTTTCCCTTTTTTGGAGAAGATCCCATGACTGGTCATCGCTCTGCCCGTCCTGGCAACACTCCCCAGCCGCTTCCTCGTCCTCCCAGGCCAGGGGATCCCAGCCGCCAGCCACCCCAGGAAAATCGACCTAAAGGAGGTAATGGTGGGGGAAACCAGCCGCGCGGTGGAGGTGGTGGCCGAGGGGGAAACAATTCTCAGCCCTCACTGTGGCTAGGTCACCCCTTGGATCCCACGCCCAACCCCGATCCCACCGCTGGCTTTGTTGAATATTTGCGCTGGATGCGAGCGCCGCTCGATGCTTTTAAAGACGGCACCAAGGCGGAGCTGGCGCACCAAGTGGAAACCAGGATCAACTTTGGAGCTCGCTTGAAGGTTTTGAATGAGCGCACCCAGCGTATTGCCAGCAACACCTTTCAGGTCACCTGTCCCTGGCGAATTCGAGTCGGTGGAGCCAAAGGCCCGGAGAGCATGCTGCTCCCTGCTTTCGATCACTTAGGGATCCCTTACATTCCCAGCTCCACCCTGCGCGGCGTAGCCCGATCCCAGGCCATTCGAGAGCTGATGCGGGAGCGCGACCTCTCTTGGGAGGAAGCGGACAAAGCTGTAGCTCCTTGGTTTGGTCACCTACAAGCTGACGAACAAGACAGTGCTGGCAAGGTAATTTTTCTGGATGCCTACCCTATGCCCACTCGGCCCCAGAGGTGGGAGGATCCCGATAACTCCAAAACCGGAGGCCTGGCGGTAGATATCGCCAACAATATCTGGAAATGGAGTGGAAAAAATCTTGACTACTCGCCTAACCCTAACTTATTCTTTTCTCTCAAACAAGCCACTTTTTTGATTGGCCTACGCAAAGGCCCCGGCTGTACCGACCAGATATTGGCTCAAGTCAAGGAGTGGCTGATCCAGGGTCTAGAGCAAGGGGTGGGATCCCAGGTGAATACTGGCTATGGCCGGCTGATCCCCCTAGGAAAATCGCTGGACAAGATGCCAGGGGAATTCTTGCGGCTGCCCTTCGAGCTAGAAGGCCAACTTATTCACGGGCGTCAAGTAGCTAACTGGAATCCGGATAAGAATCGCTATGATAATCGACCCATTGCCGAAGTGCGGCCTGTGGCTTTTAAGAATATGCTGCGCTACTGGTTTCGCACTTTTGCCTTGGGGGTTTTGCCGGTTGTTCAGGTTCAGAAGTGGGAAGGACAACTGTTTGGCTCCATCACCCCCGAGCAGAAACACGGCTGGATCCATGTGGATTTGCTGAACGGCAAAGTCTCTCGGCCGGGGCCCAATCAGCGAGGAGAAGCCGCAGGCCAACAGGAAGGGATCCTTGTCTTGAGTTTTTCTAGCGAGTGCCAAAACTACGCTTCCCAAGCAGAGCAGGAGGCGGTGGAAAAGCTCTTTACTAACCTCACCTGGATGATGTTCCATCTGGGGGGTGTGGGCCAAGGTGCTAGAAGACCCTGCTACTCCCGCCAGGATCGCGACCGGCCTCCCTGGTGGCGCGGCTCTACCCTAATTCCCAAGTCAGAGAGTCCCTTCTGGGAGCTGCCAGGATCGGTGGTCGAGTTTCAGAAGCTTTTCCAAAAGCGACTGGGCAGCTTCTTTGAGGCTCTCAAGACTCTAACCCAGCAAGCCATTAACCCCAACAGCCCACAAAGTTTTGGCCGAGTTGACAGGGATAAATGGCCAGAAGCGGTAGATGCTAACTGCAAGATTGTAGTCTGCAGCGGCAGGAAAGATTTCCACAAGCCCTATGCCCTGGCAACTTTGCATCGCTTGGGTCGGCGGGGGGAAGGCCAGTACGACCGATTTTTGTGCGGGGGTGTCCAGGGAGGTGCTCTGCCCTCTCCGGTTTGGATTGCCGATTTGGATGATTACCAAGTGGTTACTGTTTTTGGGGCAACGGCAGATCCTAGGAAAAAGTATCTTGAGGAGCTCAAGAAAGATGCTGATGATTTTCAAGTAATCTGGCCCTTGAGATAGAAGAAATCTCGAAGAATTTTTGGAGAAACAAAATGCCCAAAAAGAAGATCAATGCCAAAGTTCTCAGAAACCTTGTTACAGCCGTAATCAATGGCTCGATTACACTGGCCATTTTGCTCATTGCTCCCTTGGGCCTGGCAGCCGTGATTACCAACACTATTTTGGTTGCCATTGCCAGCTTCTTTTCTGGAAGCTTAACAGAGATGGTCATGGATCTTTTGTCAAGCCCTGAAATTGACGTGGAGGTTTTGCCAGAAGAGCGCCAATCCAAGACCAGCACTTCCATAGAGCCAAGGCGAGGCTCAGAGAGTCTGCGTCGAGATGATCAATAATGCGAACCTTGTATGTTTCCCAGCAAGGGTGCAGGCTAAGCCTCAGGCAAGAGTTTGTGCTGGTTCATTTGGGCGAGTCGCTCTTGCAGGAGGTGCCTCTACCCTTGCTGGAGCAAATTTTAATCTTTGGCCGATCCCAGGTAACCACAGACGTAGTGAGAGCGTGCCTGAGGCGGAATATTCCTATTGCCTATCTCTCCCGGCTAGGCTATTGCTATGGTCGCCTTGTTCCTATAGAGAGGGGGTACCGCCGCTTAGCTCATTTGCAACAGGCGCTCCCTGAAGAATGGCGATTGCAAACGGCAGCCCAGATGGTGCGAGCCAAGCTTCTCAATAGCCGAGTGCTGCTGATGAGGCAGCTCAGGCAGCGCCCCACTGAGACAGGGGATCTGACCCTGCGCAGTCTGGAACATTTGGCTGCTCAAGCTCTTGAGGCCAAGTCTCTAGATCAATTGCGGGGCATTGAAGGAGCGGCTGCGGCTCTGTATTTCCCGGAATTGGGAAATTGCCTTCAGCAAAGGGGCTTTGTTTTGCTTAACCGCACTCGACAGCCGCCCACTAACCCGGTTAATGCCATGCTCAGCTTTGGCTACATGGTGCTCTGGAACCATCTATTAACCCTGGTTGAGCTGCAAGATTTGGATCCCTATCAGGGTTGCTTGCACGCTAGCAGTGAACGCCATGCTGCTCTGGTTTCGGACTTACTGGAAGAATTTCGGGCGCCTATTGTAGATTCAATAGTCCTCTGGCTGATCAACAAGGGCATTATGAACATCGAAGAAGACTTTGAGTATCGCGATGGTGGCTGTTTTCTAAGTGATAGTGGCAGGAAAAAGTACCTTACAGCTTTCATCCAAAGAATGGAGGGATCCATCCAGACCCCTGACGGAGATCAACCCCGCTGGGATCTGCTAACGCAGCAAGTTAAAAAGTTTAAGCAATCCGTCTATAATCCTCAAGATTTGTACCAGCCCTACCGGATTCGCTGATGTTTCTTTATGTTGTTACCTACGATACTCCCTGCGACAAGCGACGCAAGAAAATTGCCGACCTGCTAGAAGGCTACGGCAAGCGCGTGCAATACAGCGTGTTCGAGTGTGTCCTCGACAAGGACAAGTTCGAGGAGCTCAAGCTACGGCTCCGGAAAAGGGTCAAGCCCGATGAGGACAGCGTCCGCTTCTATCCCCTCACCAGCCACGCCCTTGACCAAGTGGAAATCTGGGGTGGGCCCCCCTTAACTGCACCCCCCACTCGATCGTTGTCTAGCTCAAGCAACTCTCCACCCACTTCAGTACTTGATGTTCTCAAAAGCACACAAAAACGGTATCAACGCTTTTGCGAGCGCCTCGCCAAAACCCGCAAAGGCCGATTCTTTCGTTGACCCGCTCGATGCCTTGCGACACAAGGCTTTCAGGCCTCTCACCCCCCTCTCCCAAGCTCTTTTTTGCCCTCTTCGACCGACCCCCTCGCAAATGGGTCTTGCATTCCTTGCCCTGCTTGGGTTTAATAGGGGTAGAGTTCCCCCTTCGGGGGGATCCCTAGAAATTGGAAACATCATGGTGAACCTCTCCCTTCACAGGGATAAAAGGACGTTCCCCCTTCGGGGGGATCCCTAGAAATTGGAAACATTACGTGCAGTCGCCGAAACCGGTAAATGAGGGAGCCAGTTCCCCCTTCGGGGGGATCCCTAGAAATTGGAAACTCGGGGAGATAGTAGAGTACTACGTAGTACTGCTCGGAGTAGTTCCCCCTTCGGGGGGATCCCTAGAAATTGGAAACGGTTAGGGTATCGATCTCTGGATCCGGATCCCTGTAGTGGAGTTCCCCCTTCGGGGGGATCCCTAGAAATTGGAAACTCTCGCCTCATTTTCTCGGAGCAGGCCTCCAGCCGCTCCGTTCCCCCTTCGGGGGGATCCCTAGAAATTGGAAACGAGACTCCACCAGTGCCACCGTGTCCTGCCGCAGCAGGGTTCCCCCTTCGGGGGGATCCCTAGAAATTGGAAACAATGCCGAGCAGCGACCAGGCGGAGTGAACAGGCGGGTTCCCCCTTCGGGGGGATCCCTAGAAATTGGAAACTCCAAGGCTTGCTTTGTAATCAGCTTGCCGTCTTCTGGTTCCCCCTTCGGGGGGATCCCTAGAAATTGGAAACCTCAAATTGGGTAAAGGATTAGGCCAGTCTTTGGGAGTTCCCCCTTCGGGGGGATCCCTAGAAATTGGAAACATCCAAGGAAGGCCCAGCCACCAGCGGGTACCGACAGCTAGGAGTTCCCCCTTCGGGGGGATCCCTAGAAGTTGGAAACGAAGATGGGATCTACTCCCCCTTGATCACCCCGAGGAGTTCCCCCTTCGGGGGGATCCCTAGAAATTGGAAACCCGAACACTTCCCAGTCATAAAAATCGATGACAATCCCGTTGTTCCCCCTTCGGGGGGATCCCTAGAAATTGGAAACGAGGCGGTGAAGGCCCTGGCCAATGAGGTGGATCGCTCGTTCCCCCTTCGGGGGGATCCCTAGAAATTGGAAACAATTATTTTCTGGGCCACACTTCTGCGCGTTACGCGCGTGAGGTTCCCCCTTCGGGGGGATCCCTAGAAATTGGAAACGGACGCGTAATGTGTACCAAATTGACTTTCTCCGCTCACGACGTTCCCCCTTCGGGGGGATCCCTAGAAATTGGAAACTCACCAAAGTGTCAGTTGTTGGGGTTCCTCTTCTAGTTCCCCCTTCGGGGGGATCCCTAGAAATTGGAAACTTCAGAGCAGCTTGGGCCTGCGCACGTTGCTGCCGCATGTTCCCCCTTCGGGGGGATCCCTAGAAATTGGAAACCTCCTAGCTTGGTAGTGCCAGGGTTCTTTGCCCTCCACGCGGTACACAGTCATAGGCCCCCCTTGCTTCCGCTTCTCTTGTTCCCCCTTCGGGGGGATCCCTAGAAATTGGAAACCCGAACAGAGGGCAGCTAGCGCCCCATTCCTGCTCTTGTTCCCCCTTCGGGGGGATCCCTAGAAATTGGAAACAACTTGTTGGATCCCTTGCCACCTTGGGGTGTATTTGTTGAGTCAGTTTCCCTGTGGTGAGGGATTCCTGAGGATGGGGAAAGGACTCAACAGCTTGCGCTGGCTGGCGCGTCAGTATGCGCTTCGAGTTCTGGATGCTGCCGGTATAACCCTCAATGGCTCACAGCCCTGGGATATTCAAGTTCACGACGAGCGGCTCTACCTGCGCTGCCTGCTCTATGGATCCCTGGGCTTTGGCGAGGCCTACATGGAGGGCTGGTGGGATTGCGAGGCCATTGATGAGTTAGTTTGTCGTCTCCTGACGGCCCAGGTGCCGCAGCGGGTGGGTTGGCTAATTCAGCCTCTAGTGGCTTTGGACAGTTACTTTGTCAACCGCCAGCGGGGCAAGGGGGCATTCGTGGTTGGCCAGCGCCACTACGACCTCGGCAACGACCTCTACGAGGCCATGCTGGATCGCCGCCTAATCTATAGCTGTGCCTACTGGGACGGGGGGGCGCAGACCCTGGACGAGGCCCAGGAAGCCAAGCTGGATCTCATTGCCCGCAAGCTGGATCTGCAGCCCGGCATGCGCGTGCTCGACATCGGCTGTGGCTGGGGCGGCACAGCCCAGTACCTGGCCGAACGCTACGGGGTGCAGGTTGTGGGGATTACTGTTTCCAAAGAGCAAGCCAAACTGGCCAGCGAACGCTGCCGCGGCCTGCCGGTCGAGATTCGGTTAGAAGACTATCGCCAGACCCAGGGAAAGTTCGATCGGATTCTTTCGGTGGGCATGTTCGAGCATGTGGGCTACCGCAACTACCGAACGTTTATGCAGGTAGCCCGTCGCCTCCTGACCGACGATGGTTTGTTGCTTCTTCACACCATCGGCACCAATGTCGCCTACCAAGGTCGGGATCCGTGGACTGAGCGCTACATTTTTCCCAACTCGATGCTGCCCTCGCCTCGTCAAATAACCGCGGCCTTCGAGGGCCTGTTCGTGTTGGAAGACTGGCACAACTTTGGCATCAACTACGTGGCCACCCTAAAAGCTTGGCACGCCAATTTTGAGCGGGCATGGCCCCAACTGGCTAGGCGCTACGACGAGCGCTTCCGCCGCATGTGGCGGCTTTACCTGCTAATGAGCGCTGGCAGCTTCAAGGCCCGGGCTAGCCAGCTCTGGCAACTGGTCCTCTCCCCGAGGGGAGTAAAAGGCGGCTATCGCTCGGTGCGGTAGCAAGATCTAGGCTACCCGCCAACGCTGACTGGCCTAGGCTGCCCCTCACAGCGTCGGCAGGCGCTGAGGCGGCGTGCTACGATTTTGATTATCATTCTCATTCAGCCAGTGGCTTGATGCCCGAAGCTCTGCGGCAGATTGTGGGCCGCTTTCAAAAGGCCAAAACCCCTCGTCAGAAGTACGAGTTGCTCTTGGCCTATGCCAAGCGCCTGCCCCCTTTCCCCGAGTCGCAGCGGACGGAGGAGAATCTGGTGCGGGGTTGCGCCTCGCGGGTGTGGCTAGCCACCGAATTGAGGGACGGCAAGGTCTACATCCAGGGAGATGCCGATGCCCAGTTGGTCAAGGGCTTGGTGGCCATTCTGGTGGAGGGGCTAAGTGGCCTAGCGCCGGAGGAAATTTTGGGGGTTTCCCTGAATTTCGTGCGAGAGATGGGTCTTAACTTCAGCCTTAGCCCTTCCCGCAGCAACGGCCTGGTGAGCATGTTTGCCCTGCTCCAGCAGCGGGCCTTGGCTTTCCAGCAGTTAGGCGCTTCCGACACTGCCGCTTCTGTTGTCTCGTGAGTGGGAGGGCGCATGACCAAGAGGATTACCTCTCCGCGTTTGGCTCAACCTGTGCGGTCGCTGGTCTTGCTGGTGGCCGCTCTCTCAGTCGGGATCCTGGGTTGCTCGCAGACACGCCGGCAAGAGCCCCAGGCTCAGCAGGGATCCAGCCCCCCAAAGGTGGTGACCACGATTTTGCCGATAACGCAATTTACCCGTGCTGTGGCCGGGGATCGGGCAGAAGTCACACCACTCCTTCCCCCTCAGATGGGGACCCACAGCTTTCAGGCTCGGCCCGAAGACGCGCGTCTGCTAGCCCAGGCAGATGTGCTGGTGATCAATGGGTTGGGAATGGAGACCTTTTTGGAGGGATTGCTCGCCAACGCTGGAAACCCCAAGCTGCGCCTTATTGACAGCAGCCAAGGGATCCCGACTCTGCAGACGGAGGAGCCAAAGCATGGGCATTCCCACGGCCACAGCCATGGACACTCCCACAGTCACCCTCATGAGCACAGCCACGGCGAGTTAAACCCCCACATCTGGCTGGATCCGCGGCGGGCCATCCGGCAGGTGGAAAACATCCGCGACGGCCTCATGGCTGCGGATCCCGAGGGGGCAGAGATTTACCGCACCAACGCGGCTGCCTTTATCGAGAAGCTCAAGGCTTTGGACGAGGAAATTGAGCGGCGCCTAGCCCCCTTTGCAGGGAAAAAGTTTGTGGTCTTCCACAACTTTGCCCCCTACTTTGCTGAGCGTTACAACCTCAAGGCCGAGTTCTTGGTGGAGATCCCGGAAGCCAATCCCTCTCCGGAAGATGTGCGGCGGGTCATGGAGACGGTACGGCAGTCGGGCTTAAAGACCATCCTAGTGGAGCCTCAAGTGGGCAAAGACAACCCCTTTGAGGCCTTAGCCCGAGACCTGGGGGTACAGGTCCGCGTTTTCGATCCCATCGAAACGGCTGGCCCAGAGGGTCTGGAGCCAGAGTACTACCTAACCGTCATGCGGCAAAACGTGGAGAACCTGGTCTCCGCCTTTGAGAAGGAAAAGGCCTGGGTTCCCCTGCAGTTGCCCGTGGTGGGCCAAGTTGCCCTCGAACACCTGCTGGCGAGGGGGCGATGACCTCCCACTTGGGCGAAGTTGTCCTTTGGGTGGAGGGGCTGACGGTCTATCGGGGATCCCAGTTGGCCGTGCAGAATGTGTCGTTTGCGCTGGAGGCGGGATCCCATACCGCCATTGTCGGCCCCAATGGTGCCGGCAAGAGCACGTTGGTGCAGGCCATCCTGGGCATCCTGCCGCGGCAGTGTGGCTCGATTGGCATTCTGGGAGAGCCGCTGCGCCTGTCGGGGTACTTGCCCCAGAAAGTGCGGCAGCAGATTGCCTACGTGCCCCAGCGGTTGCAGTTCAACCCCGCCATTCCCCTGACCGTGGCCGAGTTTGTTGCCCTGGGCTGGGGATCCCTTGGACCTCGCTGGCCCTGGCAGCAGCAAGCTGCTCGGCAGGAAGCCGTCCAGAAAGCCCTGCAACGGGCCGAGGCTCTACACCTGGCCTCGAAACTCCTGGGTCAACTCAGCGGCGGCGAGCTGAAGCGGGTGCTGTTGGCCTATTGCCTAGTCTGGCCGCGGCGGCTGCTGGTGCTGGACGAGGCCCCCGCCGGCTTGGATAGCCCCAGCGAAGGGGAGTTCTATCGGATGTTGGAAGAGCTGCGCCGATCCCTGGGCTGGACCATCCTACAAGTCTCCCACGACCTGGAAATGGTGTCCCGCCATTGCGACCGCGTGTTGTGCCTCAATCGCTCCCTGATCTGCCAGGGATCCCCCGAGGTGGCCTTGGCGCCGGAGATGCTGAGCTGCGTCTACGGCCCCGAGTTTGCCCGCTACATCCACCATCACTGAGGAGGGGAAATGCCGGAGACCTGGGCGCGGGTGGTGGAATTGCTGCAGTTGCCCTTCATGCAGCGGGCTCTTCTGGGCGGGGTCCTCACAGGGGTGACGGGGGGGCTGCTGGGCAGTTTTGTCATCTTTCGGCAGTTGGCGTTTTTTAGCGATGCCCTAGGGCATTCGGCGCTCTTGGGTATTGTCGTGGGAGTAGCCTTGGGGCTGAATCCTACGGCGGTGCTGATGGGGTTTGGGGTGGTGTTTGCCCTGGGCGTGACCTTTATCCTGGAACGCACCCAGCTTTCGCCGGATACAGTGCTAAACATCATCTACTCTTCCTCCCTGGCCCTAGCCATCCTCGGCCTGAGCTTGATCCCTGGCTACCGCGGCAACCTCAACCAACTGCTCTTCGGGGATATCTTGGGCATTGGCCTGCCAGCTTTGTGGATGAGCGGCCTGCTCCTGTTGCTGGCCCTGGGGTACATCGGCCTGACCTTGCCTGCCCAGATGCTGCTTACCCTGGACGAGTCGCTGGCGCGGGCGCGAGGGGTGGAAGTGGGCTGGCAGCGGCTAGCCTTTGTGGTGCTGCTGGCTTTGGTGGTGGCGCTGTCGATCCGCTCGGTGGGGGTGCTGTTGGTGAGCGCCTTTGTGGTTATCCCCGCCTCGACGGCGCGGCTTTTGGGATCCAGCTTTACAACCTATGTGCTGCTAGCCATGGCCTTGGGAGGCTTGAGCGCCGTGCTGGGGATCCTCCTTTCGGCTGCCTTTAATCTGCCCTCCGGACCCAGCATTGTTGCCACCCAGTTGCTCTTTTTTCTCCTAGCGATGGTACTAAAGGGGGTATGGCAACTCCACGCCTCTAGCTGCCGGCAACCCCAAAAGCCCTCTGAAACGGCCTTTCCCCCCAGACCTGGCCAAAGAGGCGGCGGTAGCTTTCTGGGAAGACCTGGCCCATGAGGGTAGGCTGCTCGTAAACCCGCTTCAGGGTGTTGAGATCCCGTTTGGTGATGGTGGGCACCCGCAGCAGGCGGCGATTGCCAGTGGCCTTGGCGTGGTGGCCGCCGTACATCAGATCCCGCGGGTTGGGACTATGGCCCCACAGCCCCAGCCCATGGCCAATCTCGTGCCGAGCCACTGCCGTAACCTCTGCTAGCCCCCGGCCTTCGGCGATAACGATGCGCACCCGCTGCTGCAGCGAACCATCGGCGGCGAAGAAAAACTCTGGGCGGGCTGCCCCCGCTATTCCCTCGCCAATGGGAGGAACGCGGTAGATGCTCATCCCGTAGAAGGCCTCCTCTTCTTTGGCTACCACCTTGAGCGGGATATAGGCCGACCACTCCTTCACCGCCTGCTCCACAAAGGCTTTCCACTGGGGGTGATCCCCCTGGATGTAGACGGGGATGGGGTAGAAGGCCCACTGGGCATAAGCTCCGCCTGGCAGCAGCGGCTCGATCTCTTCGAAGTAGTCTCCCGCCGACTTGTCGTAGGCGTAGCGGGCTAGGCCTGGGGGCAGCTTGAGGCGAACCGGCTGCGGCAGCTCTTCTAGGGGTCTCTGCGCCTGAGCCAGGGATCCCACCCCCCCTACCGCCAGGGCAAGGAGCATTGCGCAGGCAATAACCCCAAACTGAAGGATGGAACGCCGCCGCCAGACCATACCTTGGGTCTCTCCCTTTCTGATTAAAGGCTATCGACTGGAAAGGCCCACGTCGATGCCAGCCGAGGGATCCCCTGGCCCAGAAGTGGCGGAATTGGCTACACTGAGAGTCTGCTGTCCCTAGCTTGGCCAAAGGTTTCCCATGCAGCTTCGTCTTGGCGAGCCACCTCTAACGCAGGCCGAATGTGCCCTGGTCTACTGCTTTGCCCCCAGCGGCGAAAACGCCACCTTCCCGCTGCCTGCTGAGATCGCTTCCCTGGACGAGAAGGTATGGTCGGGGCTGGTGGCGGAAGCGGCTCAGGAACAGAAGTTTCAGGGCAAGCCCAACAGCAGCCTCGCCCTGCGCCTGCCGGGGCCTATCCGCAAGCTGGTGCTGGTGGGGCTGGGGGATCCCGCAGCGCTGACTTTGGAAGGACTGCGACGGGCTACTGCCAACGGCCTGCGCCAGGCCCACAGCCTTAAAGCCAAGCAGGTAGTGCTGTCTTTGCCGGAAACTGGGCTGGATCAGGGGCGAGCAGTGCAGGCGGTGGTTGAAGCCAGCCTCCTAGTGGCCCACCAGGATAACCGCTTCAAATCTCCCCCCAAGCCCGACGAAGAGCGCGGCTTTGCCGTTGAAGAAGTCACGCTCTTGGTGCCGGGACTGGCCCAGGCCCGCCAAGACTGTGAGAACGCCCTTCAGCGGGCCACCGAGATGGCTGCCGGGACGATCCTGGCCCGCGAACTGGTGGCTGCTCCCGCCAACGTCGTCACGCCTCCTGCCCTGGCTGACACTGCCCGGCAACTGGCCCAAGACTACGGCCTAGAGGTGGAGATCCTGGGTCGGGAAGAGTGCGAAGCCTTAGGCATGGGGGCTTTCCTAGGCGTGGCCCAAGCCTCGGATCTGCCGCCTCAGTTCATCCACCTCACCTACAAGCCCAAGGAAGGGGAGCCTGTTGCCAAGTTGGCCCTGGTGGGCAAGGGCCTCACCTTCGACTCCGGCGGCCTCAACATCAAAACCGACTCCCGCAGCATTGCCATGATGAAAACCGACATGGGCGGGGCGGCAGCCGTCTTGGGAGCGGCCCGTGCGCTAGCTGCCCTCAAGCCGCGGGTAGAGGTGCACTTTATCGTCGCCGCCACGGAAAACATGATTAGCGGTCGGGCCCTGCACCCGGGAGACATCCTCACCGCTTCCAACGGCAAGACCATCGAGGTCAACAACACCGATGCCGAGGGCCGTCTCACCCTGGCTGATGCCCTGGTGTTTGCCGAAAAGCTGGGGGTGGACGCCATTGTTGACCTAGCGACCTTGACCGGCGCCTGCGTCATTGCCCTAGGAGAGGAAATCGCCGGCCTCTTCACCCCCGACGAGAAGCTGGCCCAGGAGCTGCAGCAGGCAGCCAACCTCTCTGGCGAGAAGATTTGGCGCTTACCCCTGGAAGAGAGCTATTTCGAGGGCCTCAGCTCCACCGTAGCCGACATGAAAAACACCGGTCCTCGCTCTGGCGGCTCCATCACTGCCGCCCTCTTCCTTAAGCAGTTTGTGGAGAAAACCCCCTGGGCCCACTTAGACATAGCTGGCCCCGTCTGGGCTGAAAAAGACTCGGGCTACACCAACAAAGGCGCTACTGGCTACGGCGTGCGCACCCTCGTGGAATGGGTCCTGGCACGGGAGATGGCAGCCGCCTCCTCTTAGCCTCGCTGCCTGCTGTTGTCTGCTGGTTCCAAAGTCCTGCGCAAGTGTTGGGGGGTGGCGCGGCAGCGGCACCGAACCTTTGCTCAGGTTGTACTCAGAAGCCAAAGACACAGGAGAAGTAAACACTCTCCTAGATTGGGCAACATCATTGATAGCTTAGTTCAGAACCGAATATGAGCCCTACTATCTGATTCCAGAAAGCACCGACCAAGCACTCCTAGCGCCTGGGAGAGGCACCTTGGCGTATTTGCATTTTGATGTGGTGAGTTCCGGTCTACCCCTCTGGCTTTATACAGGCTTCTGAGAAGCAGCGCCCACTACAGCAAGGAATACGTTGTGAGGACTTAAGGTGTAGGAGTTGGGGTTACATCTTGCCTTTGCACTTGAATAGTGATACTGAAAACAGCAAAATCACCCTGAGAATCTTCGACTCTAAACTGCACATCAAATATTCCAGAAGTATTAAACTGAGCCTGAAAAAATACTTGGCCGTTAATCACAGAAGCTTTGGCAGATCCAGGTACTGCTCCCTGAAGAGGTTGAATTTGAAAGTCAACTAGGTAGTTGCAGTTAACCGTCCCATTACAAGGAGGATTGGGTGCTCCAAAAACCCCTGATGCAGGGGGATCAAAAGGAACTCCTCCAGAAACATTTGCTAGAATCAAGTTAACTGAAGCGGGAGTAAGTACGATACCTTCCGAGAAAACGACGGTAGTTAAGATATTCGAACGACCTGGCAGTACAGTAACATTTAACCTGTCAGCAGGCGGAATAGGCGGAGGTATAGGTCTTTCAGCGACAATCGGAGGAACAGCATCAGGGGTAACAACTGGGTCAATGGTCGGTGCAGAAACAGGCCGAGGGATTCCTGGCGTGGGTTGAGCTGCAGCTACAGGACTAGATCCCACGTTGGTTCCACCTGTTTCAACAGTTGGGTTTTGCACAGGGATGATTGGCCCTGGCAAAAAACTTGTAACATTTTTATCCTTAGCCTGTTGACACCCAATAAGAGTCAAAGACATCAACACAAGCGAGGTTCCACCTATTGCCAGTGTTTTAAACTTAATCATCACCACACCCTCTCACACTCACTGAAGTTCTCAACTAAGCCTTTAACTCATTTGGCAAGCCATTGCTGGGATTACCTTCTCTACAGATTTCCACAAGCAGGAATCTGAGAGCCACGAATTTCTGTTCGGCTTTCTTCTCCACTAAATATAGAATCGTCAACTCTTAGCACCTGACCAAAACTATCACGAATAGTTAAGATGATCAGAATGTCATCACCAGTCAGCTCGTCTCTGATCTGAACCTGCCCCTGTGCATCAACTCTACGAACGCCACGAATGGCTTTAGAAAGAATTCTGAGATCATTAAAGTAGCGGGGATCCGTCGGAAAAGTAAAGCTAAAGGTAATTCCCGTCGCATCAAGGAATGTATTTCCTCTGCCAATCAATAGATTCTTAAATTGTTCTAAAGCAGTTGGGAGTATAACATCTGTCACGTCTGTTCCACAGGTGATGTTTAAAACCTGTACATCAACGCTAGCAATGCCCCCACGCACGATCAAACCAGTTATATCGATCTTATAGGATAGCGATGCAAACGGCTGGTCGACGTTGAAGCCGCCCCCTGGCCCAAATTGAGGAGGATCCGGAAGGTCGGGTTGAACCGGCGGTGGGGTGATGGGGGCAAAGTCCGGCCCGGGGCGGAAGGTGATGGGCGTGAGGTTGGGTGAAATGGTGGGAGCCACAGCCACGGGGGGAGGTGTAGACCCATCGGCAGTCAAGAGAGGCGGCAGCCCGCTGGTAGTCTCGCTGCTGCAACCAGTAACCAAGGCCAGCGAAGCCCAAGTCACCAGAAGGGGAAGGCCACCACGGCCAAGGGCTGAACCAGAACGTCGTTTCATCAGGGGAGTCTCCACTCACTCACACCACAGCAAGTTCTTCCAACTGCGTCCAGCCGAGATCCACTGAATCTGCCCATATGCATTGGCAAGATTACGTGGAGATCCCGTTTCAAGGGGGAATGTCTGCCGTTAGTTCTACTGCATCTCAGAGCGTTGTCAAGCCAGCGGCAGAGCAAATCCAGGAAATTTTCCTGGAAATGGCCCATCCCCTAGATATGGGGTATCATAGCCTCGAGCAGGGGCAACCAGCCTACCTGTAGCGTTGGGGGTTGGGTGCCTTCCCCTCCATTTTGTGTGTGAATTTCCCCAGATTAGGGTGTGTGAGGCAGTGCCGTATGAACTTCAAAGGTCGATCATTGGCAGTGTTGTGTGGGGTTTTGCTCTTAGGGGGCTGCGGCGAGGTTAATGAGGCGCCAACCCTACCTGGGCCTGTCCAGGTGGATCCCACAGCGTTTGTCTCGGCCCAGGAGTATCGCTTTACCCCCGGCTCGGTGCTGGAGACCACCAGCCTCCGCTTGGACTATGTCAATCCGAGGTTTGACAACGGGATCCCTGTGCGCACCAACCCCCTCCAAGGCAGCGGTGAAGCTCGCATCGCCAATGTTGAAGCCCGCATCTTGCCTGTGAACGAGATCCCAGCCAATGAACTGACAATCGACTCCACCCTTCGCTCCAGCACGCTGGCCATCCAAATTGCCCGAACCGCGCCGCTAGTGAACCTCATTGCCTTTGGCCCCAACGACGGTAGGCTGTCTACGCAATTCAATATCGCCGGGCTGGTTGCAGTTTCAACCCTCCCCAACGACCAGCGCATTCGGGTGAATACCACCTTCAGGGCTATCCGAGATGACCGCACTGTTTTAACGCTCACCGTGCGCCGCATTTTGGTGAGTAGAAATGGTAATCAAGTCGTCCTGGAGGGAGATTCTTCCCTGATTGTCCCCACTGTGGGTGTATTGTTTGAAAACGGTGGCCCTGGCCCCGGTGGTGAGATTTTGGCGCCTGGCTCCTTTGTCAACCCTCCTCCACCCCAAGGTCCTGTAGTCGCTATTCTCCAAACAGGCAGTTTCTCCGCTAGCTTTGTGGTGCGGCAGCGGGGTGTTGCAGGCGATGGCACTCCCGAGGATGCCTTGGCTCTCTTTGCCCGCCTGAACTTCCGGCCCAACCAGGCGGAGATTGTCTATCGCCCTGCCCAGGTGGGTACGCAGTCGGTACTGTTCGCTCCGGATCCCACTCGTCCAAACATCTTGCCCAATCAGTTGGTTCGCATCCGCCGCTTACTGAACGGTCGTGTTCAAGCGGAGTTTGATCCGGCCAACACCAGCACAGTTCTCAACTTTGTGCAGGTCAGCCCCCCACCGCGACCTTTCCCCACCCCAATTCCCCAGTTACCTGTTCCCACTCGTCCGGATGCCCCAACAGCCTTTGATTACTTTTTCTCATTGCGCACAGAGCGCTCTACGGGTACCTTGCCCGGCTCGCCTGCGGAAGGAGACAACCCTGAGCCCGTTATCCTTCAGGGCATTGTGCCCACCACAGGAGATTTCGTCTTCCGCACCCTGGCTGGAGCACAATTAGCGGGGCCGTTTAACCGGCGTGACATAGGTGGTGGTGTTCAAAGGGGAAACCTGAACCTTATCTTTGACTCAACCACTTCTGCAGATCGAATTTCTGGCCAATGGTTTCTAGAACAAGAGTTCCCCACCGGCAACGTTGAAGGCGGTACGGCGGATGAACCAGGGAATCCTGCTAGCCAACAAGGGGCCATTTTGATTATCCGTGGGTTCTTTGATGGGGCTCAGGTACGGCTATAGCCCTAGCAGCCTGTTTTGAACCCCTCCAGCCAGAGCACAAAGCAGCTAGGTCTCGTCGGCTTTCGAAGAGGCAGAGCTGCTTGTTGCTTCGCGCCATTGCTGGAGGAAAATGCCTAGGTTGCGGCGGAACTCACTAACCCCCAGCAGGGATCCGGGCTCTGGATCCCAAGAGGCCGAGAAGACACCGTAGCTGATGCCCAAAAAGCCAAGGCCAAAAAAGGCCAGCGACTCCACCAAAGTAAAGTAGGGGGGCAGGGCTATCACATGGTTGGTTAAAAGATAGTAGTTGACAACAAAGCTACTTAGGCCAAGCGTAGAAGGGATCCCAGAGAAAATGAGGATCCGCCGCACCATGCGCCGGCTTACCTCAGGGGGAATGACAGCAACCCGCTCTCCTTTGGCTGGCTTTTTCTCCCCCTGCCCAGCAGGCTGACTGGGGCGGCCTTGAGAAGCTTTGGAATGGCGGCTAGATTTGCCCACGGAGGTAGCTCCTCGGCTGTGCCTTGACGGGCTAGCTACTTCTTCACCCGAATGTTTAGCCGTTCGACCAACTCCCGGAAGCGCTCGGGATGATGCTTAGCGATGTAGTTGAGCAGTCGCTTGCGGCGACCAATCATCATCAGCAAGCCGCGGCGGGAGTTGAAGTCCTTAGGGTTTCTCTGAAGGTGCTGCGAGAGTTGGTTGATGCGGCTGGTTAGCAAGGCAACTTGCACATCGGCAGAGCCAGTATCAGTGTCATGCAGTCGATATCTCTCGATAATCTCCTGCTTTTCTTTCTGCAATAAGGCCATAGGACCGAAAGACGGCACACACTGCTTCAGAATGATAACACTGAGTTTTCCTTCTTTGCTACAGCTAGAGAAGGCTACGGAGGGAAAGAACTATGACAACAACTGCTGGGGATCCGCCTTCACTGACAGCCTTGCTGCAGCTGTTGAACTCTCAGGATTTGGGAGAGCGGCTGCGCGCTATTAACAAGGCCAGAGAACTCTCCCCGCCGGAAAGCTTGACGCTGTTGCAGCAGGCAGTAGCCGACGAAAATGCCCGCGTCCGCTACGCTGCCATCAGCCAACTGGGCACCCTGGCCGCAAAAGGGATCGATCCAGCCATCCTTTTGCCAATTCTGCAGCGGTCTTTGCGGGAGGATCCCGAGTTCGACGTGCGAGCTGCCGCTGCTGCTGCTCTGGGGGATCTCAAGCAGCCGCAGGCCCTGGCCGATCTCCTAGAGGCCTATCAGCGGGAGACGGAGTGGCTGGTGCGCTTTAGCATCGTTGCCGCCCTCGGCGAGCTAGGCAACCCCGCCGCCTTCGACACGCTGGTGCAGGCTCTCCAGGAAGGAAATGAACTGCTAACCACCGCCGCTGCTGCAGCTTTAGGGGATCTGGGGGATCCGCGGGCCATCCCCTACCTGGAGCCCCTCATCGCTTCTGAGGATTGGCAACTGCGCTACCGCGTCTGCATTGCCCTAAGTAAGTTAGGGACGGAAGCTGCCCAAGCTGGTCTTGCCCGGCTTGCCCAGGATCCCCAGGAACAAGTAGCCGCCTGCGCCCGTGCGGCCCTAGCCTCCCTTTCCTCCAAGGGCAGCTAGCTCAGGGCATTGATGATGTAGTCAAAGTAGGGAGCGGCCTCGGCAGCCGAATCGGGATCCAACAAGCTGAGGGCTGCTTCCTTCAAAAAGACCATCGCATCGATCATGCCGGCAATGGGTACGTTGAGGCTGTTGTACATTTCCCGCACCCCTATCAGGCCAATGGACTCGATTGGCTCCTTGCTGCCAGCGACGATGCCGTAGGTTACCAAACGCAAGTACCAGTCGTAGTCCCGCAGGCACTGGTTGTAGCGCTTTTCCCCATAGGCGTTGCCACCAGGTTGTCGGTATTCAGGTCGCTTGGCAAATAGCTGTTTCTGGGCCTGATCGATAATCCGCTTTCTATTCTCAGTTAACACCTGAGCAATCTGCAGCCGTCTTTCCCCGCTGCTCATGTAGTCTTTGATAGCTTGCAGCTCGCCAACTGAGAGATAGCGCAGCTGGTTATCTGCAGTTTCGATGAGCTGGTTGATCACGCTCACGGTAGAGATTCTCCTGTTTTCTAACTTGCTTTTACCACCAACCTATCCCCCTAGCCAAAGCTTGGCTGAGGAGATAAGCATGCCCGTTGCTCTCAGTCTAGGATAAGGCAAGCCTTCCCTCAAGCACCTGCACCTGTCCTGCCTATATCCGGCCCCGCAGCCACTGGGCCATCTCGTTGCGCCGCGGAGCTGCCTCCAGGCACACCTCCGCTGTAATCCTCCCTTCCTGATAGAGCCGAAACAGCGACTGGTTCATGGTACACATGCCCTCGTAGGAGCCGTCGGCAATGAGCTCCTCGATCTCGTCCACCGCTCCCCGCTTGATGTAGTCGCGAATGGCATCGGTGTTGCGCATGATCTCGTGGGCTGCCGTGCGCTTGCCGTCGGTGGTGCGCACCAGCGTCTGAGCAATGATGGCCACCAGGGTTTCCGCCAGCTGCAGGCGCATCGGCTCCTGCTCTTCCGGCTTGTAGATCCCTAGCAGACGCTCGATGGTGCGGACAGCGCTGTTGGTGTGCAGGGTTCCAAACACGAGGTGGCCTGTCTGGCCGGCCTTGAGGGCGATATCTACGGTTTCCCGATCCCGCATCTCCCCAATGAGGATGATGTCCGGATCTTCCCGCAGGGAGGCTTTCAGAGCGTTAGCAAACTCCAGGGTGTGGATCCCGACCTCCCGCTGCCGAATCAGGGATTTCTTGCTCTGGTGAACAAACTCGATGGGATCCTCAATGGAAATGATGTGCTTGGCAAAGTTGGAGTTGATATAGTCCACCATTGCCGCCAGCGTCGTGGACTTACCGGAGCCAGTTGGGCCAGTCACCAGCACGAGGCCCTTGGGCTCCTCAGCAATGCGCTTGAGCACTTCCGGCGCCCGCAACTGCTCCAGCGTCAAAATCTTGAGCGGGATGAGGCGCAGCACCATGGCTGGCCCAAGGAGGGAGACGAAGCAGTTGACCCGGCAGCGCACCAAGCCCTCGTACTGGATGGCGGTATCCAGCTCTAAGCACTCTTCAAACTGGCGGATTTGGTTTTCCGGCAGGCTTTCCCGCAGCCAGCTATAGAACATCTCGGTGGTGGTAACGGGGTGGTTGCTGATCACAATTTCCCCCCGATCCCGAAAGCGGGGTACTTCTCCCACCCCCAGGTGAATGTCCGAGTAGCCTTTTTCGTAGGCTTCCTGCACCAGTTGGCGCAGCGTCGGGCCAGAGGGGGCAGACTTAGGAGCAGCAGCCAGCGGGACCTGACCAACAGCCGTCGGACGAGCCGGCGGGACAAAAGGCGGAGCCGCTGGCCTGGGAGGGGAGGCTTGAGGCCGAGCTGCCGCAGCAGCAGTGGGCAGAGATCCCTGCGGAGGAGCCACAGAGCCCGGCATGGGCACTGGCGTCTGGGGAGGAGCGACAGCTACCTCTGGCGGGACGGGCCGGCCCAGGATAGGCTTGGGAGCGCTGGCGGAAGGACGCGAGCCGATCCCTGGCGCGAGAGGGGTAGTCCTGTTCACCAACGGATCCAGCTGAGTTGGGGGTTCCGCTGATGGCGTTTGGGCAGCCGCCCGTGGGGAGCGTTGGACACCAGGCGGGGTTGGCGGCTTCCAACCAGCGTCTTTTTCGGGGCTGACCTCGCTCATGACAGGCGTCGCTGCTGGCAGAGTTTGCATCAATCTTAGGCTAGTATTCCCCACTTAAGTAGGGGATTAATCTCCTTGCCGGCAAAACTCTGCGGGAGCCTTAAAGGTTGGACGGGTGGCGAATAAGGCTCAAGAACTCCTCGCGCGTGCGGGGATCCTCCCGGAACACCCCCACCATCGAGCTGGTAACCGTCCAGGAGCCTGGCTTTTGAACCCCGCGCATCACCATGCACATGTGGGTAGCCTCGATAACCACTCCAACCCCATAAGGATCCAACACCTCCATCAAGGCTTCCGCAATTTGCCGGGTCAGGCGTTCCTGAACCTGCAGGCGGCGGGAGTACATCTCCACAATACGGGCAATTTTGCTCAAGCCCACTACCCTTTGCTTAGGAATGTAGGCCACATGGGCCTTGCCGATGAAGGGCAAAAGGTGGTGCTCGCAGAGGCTAAACACAGTGATGTCCCGCAGCAGCACCATCTCATCGTGGCCTTCGTCGAAGATGGCCCCATTGATGAGCTCTTCCAAAGACTGTCGATAGCCGCTGGTCAAAAACTTCAGCGCCGCCACCACCCGCTCCGGGGTTTTCTTGAGGCCCTCCCGCTCGGGATCCTCGCCAATTCCCCGTAGCAACGTCTCCACTGCCGCCACCATTGCCGGATCTAGGCTTTCTGAAGTCTCTGGCTCTGTCGAAGGGGACAGATCGCGGAGAACCCGAGACTTGAGGTTGGCTTTGTCGCTCAGGCGAAACTCGGCACTCAATCCAGGCTTGGCAAGAGTCATAGCAAGATATCCCTTGAGTTGAACGAGGAGTTGAAGAAATTTGTCAGGAGAGACGCTGCCGCGAGATGGTCGGCTCAAAAGCCGGGCTGACAAGCATTGCTTTCGGAAGGGTCAGAGCTGGCCCCACCTACAAGGTCCCGGCTGCTGGCATGAGGGTTAGGTCCTCCACTACAGCACCCCTGGGCAGGCGGACGAGATAGGCCACCACATCCGCTACCCACTCCGGCGAGAGCATCTGGGAGCGGTCAAAATCAACCTCCACCCTATCCCAGAGGGGCGTGTTCACCGCTCCAGGGCAGAGGCTGGTTACCCGGATACCGTGCTGCCGTTCTTCCTCAGCCAAGGCTTGGGAAAAGCCGAGTAGGCCGAACTTGCTGGCACAGTAGGCCCCCCAATTGGGAAAAGCTCGCTTGCCCGCAATCGAGACCACGTTGACAATCACGCCAAAGCCCTGCTGGCGCATTCCCGGAAGGACGGCTTGGGCACAGAGGAAGGCTGCTGTTAAGTTTAAGTCGATCACCCGCTGCCACGCCGATAACGAGAGAGTGGCCAAAGGCCCAACGTGGGCTATGCCGGCATTATTCACCAAAACATCACAACCGCCAAATCGATCCAGAAGAGCTTGCAGCCGCTGCGGTAGAGCGGTCAAATCGGCCAGGTCGATAGGAAAAACCTCTGCCTTTCCCCCTTTTGCCTGGATCTCCGCCTGCACTGCCAGCAAATCAGGTTGAGAACGAGCCACTAGCGCAACTGTCAGCCCCTGCTGGGCCAGGGCCAGGGCCACAGCTTTGCCGATCCCTCGACTGGCCCCTGTAACCAGAGCACGTTCCGGCAACTTTGTCTCAAAACTCATCCACAAGAAAACCTGGCACGCGCCGTCGGGAACAAGCGCCGCCAGAGCCTGAGAAACTTCGTTAACTCAGTGTAACACTAGTTCCTGCTTGCCCCTTCTGTTCCCGCTGCCCCTTATCTAACCGGCAGCAGGCCGGGGAGGGCCGGAGGTGTGGTAGCGTGGTAAAGATAGTGAAAATCTCTTGCAACAATTGTCATGGCTGAGTTCTTGGCTTTCTCGATGTCCAACGCTGGCCAGGCGGACTCTTCCTACATTCTTGAGGTTGAGGGCCTCAGCAAGGGTTTTCCTGGTCAGCGGCAATTGGTTTTGCAGGAAGTGGCGTTTCGCCTGCCCCAAGGGGATATCCTGGGGATCGTCGGTCCGTCGGGCTGTGGGAAAACCACCTTATTGCGCATCATTGCTGGCTTTGAGCAGCCGGACAGCGGCCGGATCCGAATAGGGGGTCAGGTGGTGGCGGGGGAGGGGCAGTGGGTTCCGCCAGAGCGGCGGGGAGTGGGGCTGGTGTTTCAGGACTTTGCCCTGTTTCCCCACCTGAACGTGTTGGCAAATGTCATGTTCGGCCTTCAATCCCCTGCGGTGGCCAGCAAGAGGCAAGCTTACCACCAACAGGCGCGGGAACGCGCCTACGAGGTGTTGCGGCTAGTGGGCCTAGAAGACTATGTCCACCGCTATCCCCATGAACTTTCGGGTGGACAACAGCAGCGGGTGGCGCTGGCCCGAGCTTTGGCCCCCAAGCCTAGCCTAATCCTGTTGGATGAGCCGCTGAGTAACTTGGATGTGCAGACACGCTACTACCTACGGGAGGAAATTCGCAAGATCCTCAAGCAAACTCGGACTTCGGCCATTTTCGTTACCCACGACCAAGAAGAGGCTCTCTCTCTTTCCGACTGGGTGGCGGTGATGCGGGGAGGCCGTATTGAGCAATGGGGATCGCCAGAGGAGGTCTACCGGGAGCCGGCTACTCGCTTTGTGGCCGAGTTTATTACCCAGGCCAACTTTCTCCGCTGTGAGCGGCGCGAGGGGGGTTGGAAAGTTGAGGGGCTGCTGCACCTTCCCTTCCGTGCGGTCGGGGATCAGCCCGACTCCAATCTGCAGTGGGCAGAGTTGATGGTTCTGCAGGAGGAGCTCCGCCTGCATCCCGATCCCCAAGGAAAGGCAATCATTCGGGATCGCCAGTTTTTGGGGCGGGAGTATCGCTATTGCCTAGCCACGGAGACGGGCAAGGAGTTGCATGCCCTAGCGCGGGAGGCATTGCCAGTGGGCACGCGAGTTCGAGTTACCGTCGAGCAATGCCGCCTGTTTTGTCCTGAGGAATCCCTGGCACCTGATCTCAAGCAAAACCACTCCAAAAGCAAGGGCTTTGCCTGAAGTTGGGATGAGGATTCACGGTTTGCCCTGAGATCTGCATTTAGGGTGGTTCGATTTCCTTCGACCCCGTATATAGTAGGGGGTATGCGGGATCCCCACCCAAATCAGGAGCCTTACCCCTCGACAGGGCTTAACAAATGCTTTAACTTGACCTCTAGGGTGGCCCAGGAGCTCTTGCCAGGAGGGCAACAAGAACAAGGCGCGACGTTGGGAGTAGATGATGGAAATGATGCACAGCAAGGCAGCGCCACCTTTGCGATTCTCTGGCCGCTCTGCAACTCAGGCCGGCAGACGGACAGCAATGGCGTTAGCCCTCCGTAGCACTCTGCTGCTGGGGCTGGTGGGGATCCCCGTATTGGCTCAGGGGAGCTTCTGGCCGGCTCAGGTAGTGGCAGCCCCCCTGAGTCGTCAGGAGGTAGCCGAGCGGCTCAATCTGGTGCCGGTTTTTGCCATTGTCTCGCAGAACGGCACCCCTGTGGTTGCCAACGTGGAGCGGGAGGGTCGCACCATTCAGGTGGCTTCTCTTTGGCTAGATCAAAACCAAGCCCAGCAAGCCCTGGAGCAGGTGAAGGCCAAAAACCCCGAGATAGGCAAGCAAGCCCGAGTGGTGCCCATCCCCCTAGGCTATGCCTATGAGAAATCGGAAGAAGAGCGAGCTAAAAATAGCAATCTGTACTTTGAGGTGGTGCCCCGCCCTGGCGATGTAGAGGCAGCCAAGCAGGTGCTCAAAGAAACGGGGCAAAAGGTGCCCCCAGAGGCCATTGGCGTGCCTCTGTTCTATGGCCGCTCCCCCGAGGGGCTGCTGACCATCGAGCAGAATGGCCAGGAAGTGGTGCCTTTCTTTTTTGACCGCAACGACCTAAAGAAAGCTCTGGAGCGGGCGGCGGCGCAAAACCCCAGCGTGGTTGGCAAAACCCAGATCGAGGTCACTTCCCTAGCCATTGTGGTGGAGCGCATGTTGGCACCTGATGCCCAAGAGGATGTGCAAAAGATTGCCTTCATCCCACCGCGTGCCTCGCTGGAGTACGTGCAGTCGTGGATACGCTCCGCAACTCCCCAGGCCAGTCCCTCGGCCACGCCTCAACCTCAGCGCCGTTGAACCAAGCTGCAGGGGGATCCCGCTCGGCGCTGGTGGAAGAGTTGCTGGCATGGCGGGCGCAGGCTCTGCAGGCAGCACGGGCTGCTGGCGTTTCTCCGCAGGAAGTGGATCTCTTGCTTAGGGAGTATCTGGGCTGGGGGCCATTGGAACGGCTGCTGGGTCGGCCGCCAGTAGGGAAGGGGGATCCGCTGGCTGAGGTGGAGGCGCTGTGGCGGCGTCGGCTAGAGGAGCGCATCCCTCTGCAATACCTGCTGGGCAAGGTAGAGTGGGCAGGGCTGAGCTTGCAGGTAACGCCAGCAGTGCTGATCCCGCGCCCCGAGACTGAGCTGCTGGTGGAGCAAGCCTCCCTGTGGCTGCAGGCCAACCCTCTGCCCCCGGGCTCCCCTTTTGCTGACTTGGGTACCGGCAGCGGCGCCATCGCCATTGCCTTGGCCCACAGGCACCCCCAGCTGCAGCTTCTGGCCGTGGACGTGAGCCCGGCAGCCCTGGCAGTGGCGGCAGCCAACGTGACCGATCACGGGCTGCAGGAGCGGGTGCATCTGCTTGAGGGATCCTGGTTTACACCCTTGGATCCCTGGCGGGGTCGGCTGCGCGGCCTTGTCTCCAACCCTCCCTACATCCCTAGAGGGGAGCTAGATCACCTCATGCCTGAGGTGCGGCTGCACGAGCCGCGAGAGGCCCTGGACGGCGGGGAAGATGGGCTGGTTCATCTGCGGGTGTTGATTGAGGGCGCGCCGGATTATCTAGCCCCCAACTCCTTCTGGGCAGTGGAGGTGATGCAGGGCCAGGCACCTTGGGTGGCCGAGCAGCTGCGAGCGCAGGGGTGTTACCAGCAGATCCAGGTGCACCGGGATCTGGCCGGGATTGAGCGGGTAGTCAGCGCCTGCTTTGTCGGGTAAAAAAGTGGTGAGCAGCGTTGCCAGCCCAGAGAGGGGCCAAGAGCTGCTGCCGCCAATGACGGGTTGCCTTTCCAGTTGAGCAAAGCCTTGCCTGCCACCCCCCCTGACCCTCCCTCTTTCCCGCCTGCCCCTGCCGCAGACCAGGAGGGGATGGACTGGCAGTTTGCCTTTGAGCGCTCTGAGGTGATGCGCGCTTTTCAGCAGGAGCTTCTGGTGAGTATCGGCCACGAGCTGCGCAATCCCCTCAGCAGCCAGATGGGAGCCCTGCAGTTAGTGTTGTCCAATCTGTGCGACTCTCGAGAGGAGGAGCGAGAGTGCCTGCAGAGCGCCAAGGAGGCGGTGGAGCGCCTGCTCAAGCTGCTGGAAGAATACACTCGCCTGGCTCGCCACGACCTGCCCATTCAGCCGCTGCGGCCAAGGCCAACGCGCCTGCGTCCTCTTTTGCAAGAGATCCACAGCCTCACTCGGCTCCAGGCCCAGGATCGGGGCATCCGCTACGACTGGCCTGCCCTCCAGTCCTCTTGGCTTCCCGACAGCCTCACTGTCTGGGCGGATCCCCATGGCTTGGTGCAGGCGCTGCTGGGCGTGTGTCGCTGGGGCATTCGCACCCTCTGCTACGGCTCAATGGCTCTGAGCGCCTATCCTGGCGGGGAGGAGCACTTCTGTCTGGAGTGGAAGCTTGAAGGGCGGTGCTGCCTGCCCATCCAGCCACAAGACAGCGCCGCCTGGCGGGTTAGCGAGCGACTCCTGAGGGAAATGGGAGGCCAGCTGGAGCTGTGGGAGAGCGGACTCCACCGCGTTGGCATTAGAGCAACGCTGCGCCTTGCCTAAAGCTTAACCCTCACGGCGCAAGGCCATCTCTGCCCGATCCAGTTGCATCAGCACCCGCTCTAGCTTTTCTGGCTCCAGCGGTCGATCCGAGGTGCGGTAGTGGGAGGCCACGGTGTTGAACACCGTGCGCAGGGTCGTGAAGGATGGCAACTTGTTGTAGCGAGGGCCATGGTAGCGCCCTACAAATTCTTGCATGGCCTCCATGACCTCCGCCCGTGCCTCCTCCGGCTTGAGGACAGGATCCCCCTCCAAGAGAGCCGTGCGCAGCGTTTGGATGATGGTCATGCTGTCTTCGTAATACTTGCCCGTGAGACGGGCTGCTTGCGCGCCTGGGATCGCCCAGCCCAGGATAAGGGCCATCGCCAGGAGCAGGCCGACAAGACGTAGGAAGAGAGTCTTCTGCATGGGGAGTCGAATGTAACTTATCTTTAAGCTAAGCATAGGTCACGGCAACCGCGAAAGAGGATGTCACCCCCCCTTTTTAGCCACTGGCTGCCAGGGCTGGCCCCCTACCGCTCCCATGCCATCATGCTGGGCATGATCTTGGGATTTGCCTGCGCCCACAGTGGACTAGCCTACTTGCGCCCCTGGGGAGAAGCGTGGCTGGGAGCGCGTCTGTACCGCCTTTTCTTTGTCCTGGTCAGTCTTAGCCTGGCGCCGCTGTTGCTCGTCTACTTTTCTAACCACTGCTACGACGGCGTAATCCTTTGGAATCTGCAGGCTGTTCCCGGGATCCACACTACCGTCGTCCTTTTGTCTGCGCTCTCGTTTTTCTTCCTGTATCCGGCCACCTTTAACGTGCTGGAGATTGTCGCCCTTCGCCAGCCGGAGATCCACTTGTTTACAACTGGGATCATCCGCCTCACCCGCCATCCCCAGCTAGTCGGTCAGGTCATCTGGTGTGTGGCCCATTCCCTGTGGATTGGCTCCAGTTTTATGCTGGTCACCTCGCTGGCGCTGGTGGCCTACCACCTATTTGCCGTTTGGCACGGGGATTACCGCCTGGAGCGCAAGTACGGCCACGCCTTCCGCGATCTCAAGGCCCGCACCTCCGTGATCCCCGGCTTAGCCATTCTGCAAGGACGCCAGCAACTGTACCCACGTGAGTTTCTCCGCTGGGCCTATCTGGGGGTGTTGAGCTTTGTTGTGATTCTTTATGCTTTCCATCCGCAACTGGTTTCTGCAGCCAGCAGAGTTGCCTGGTAGCATGATCCCAAACAACTGCTTTAGTTTGGGAGCAATGATCTCGCCAGTTGCTTTAGAGGCTTTTAATCAAGAACTTTTGACAAGCGATGGGTTGGTGTTGTTAGAGTTTGGCGCGCCTTGGTGCGGTTTGTGTCGCTTCGTTCAACCGCTTATCGACCGCCTGGCCTCCGAAGGGGAGAGATCCGTTGAGGTGGTGCGGGTGAATGTGGATAACAATTTTTGGCTGCCGCGCCGCTATCGGGTGCGCTCGCTGCCGACCTTAATTTTGTTTGAGAAAGGTCAACAAGTGCAAAGGCTGGAGCACTTTACCAGCCGCGAGGATGTGCTCCGCCGCTGCGAGCAGTTGTTGCTTGCCCATCTGGGCTACCCAACCTCCCGCGCCTGCCCCTCGCTGGAGCCCCAGGCGCCGCCGCCAGGGGTATAGAGGGTCACCACATCGCCAGCTTTCAGGGGGCGGCTAATCTTGCTGGGCAGGGGTTCCCCGTTGACAAGGTTGATCCCCACCTGGCCGGCTCCGCCGCCCTCTTCTCCCTGGGGGGCGTAGTAGCGGCGGTCGGTGAGGAGGGAAAGGGTGCAGTCTTGTAACACCTGGAGGGAGCGGATCAGCCCCCAGCCGCCCCGCTGCTGCCCAATGCCCCCAGAATCTTGGCGCAGCTCGTAGCGCAACACCCGCAGGGGATACTCCAGCTCTAGGGCTTCGATGGGGGTGTTGAGGGTATTGCTCAGGCCCACATGCACCCCATCCAGGCCTGGCCGCTGGCGACTGGCCCCTTGGCCGCCCCCCAGGGTTTCGTAGTAGGTAAAGTGGCGGTTGCCCAGGACACAGTTGTTCATGGTGCCCTGCCCTTGGGCCATGCTCCGCGATCCAGCCACCGGCGCCAGGGCTTTGAACACCACATCGGCAATGCGCTGCGAGGTTTCCACATTGCCGGCCACCACCGCCGCCGGAAATTGGGCGTTGACCAGGCAGCCGGGTGGGGCCACGATCTCGATGGGCTCCTCTAGCCCGGCATTGCTGGGAGCGGTGGGATCCAAAAGGCAGCGCAGGGCAAAGAGCACCGCCGAGCGGGTCACGGCCAGGGGAGCGTTTAGGTTGCCTGCCGTGGCTGGCGCCGTGCCGCTGAAGTCCACCCGCAACCTCTCCCCCTGCACTTCAATCTGCACCTGGATGCGGAGCGGCTTGGGCGGATCCCCCTCCCCTTCCAACCAATCTGCAGCCCTGTAGATCCCATCGGGCAGCGCGCGGATTTGGGCCTGCATCCGCCGCCGACTATAGGCAATCACTTCCGCAATGAGCTGCCAAGCCTCCTCCTCGCCAAAGCGGGCTAGCAGCTGGCGAAACCGGCTTGCCCCTACCACGTTGGCTCCCACTTGGGCCTGCAGGTCTCCGCGGCGCTGCTCAGGATTGCGCACATTGGCCAGAATAAAGCGCAGCAGATCTTCCTGCCAGCGCAACTCTCCTTCCAGAGAAAACCTGGCCAGCCGTACGGGTGGGATCACCAAACCCTCCTGCCAGATCTCGCTGGAATCAGCGGGCATGGAGCCGGGGCGCATCCCCCCGACGTCGGCATGGTGGGCGCGGTTTACCGCATAGGCGCAGACCTGGCTGGGATCCCGCAGGCCGGGAATGGCCGCCACCACGGTGATATCCGGCAGATGGGATCCCCCTTGATAGGGATCGTTGAGGACAAACACCTCTCCCGGCTGGGGGCCAGCTGCCACCACTGCCTGCACGGCTTGGGAAAGAGCGCCTAGGTGAACCGGGATGTGGGCCGCCTGGGCAATACAAGCCCCCTGGGCGTCAAACAAAGCCGTGGAGCAATCCCGCCGTTCCTTGATGTTGGCAGAGTAGGAGCCGCGAATGAGACGTGCCCCCATCTCCTCAGCAATCCCGGCCAGAGCGTTGGCCATGACCTGCAAGCGGATGGGGTTGGGTAGGGAGGAGCAGCTATCCATAGAGCCTTTGTTGCAGCCAAAGCGCTAGCCGGCGGATCCCCTGCCAGAACTGGAGCCGGCGCCGCCAGCGGCCAAGGGTGGTGCGATTGGCTTGCAGGCGAGCCCGCAGGTGGAGAAGCTCAGCCGAGGTAAGGGCCAAAGCCGGCTTTGCTGCTCTTTGCCAGTTGTCCAGAGCCCGCTCCGTAACCCAAAGCGCTGTGCGCAAGCGCAAGATTGGGCGAACTAAAGCAAGCAGGCCAAGAGCCAGCAAGCCGTTGAGGCCGCAGACCACCCAGACCGTCTCTGCTAGGCCTACCTCAGCGGTCACCCGCTTACCGCTGCTGCAGCATCAGGGGGCGCAACACGCGGCCATCGCCCACCACCACCACTGTGGATAGAACCTGCCCGCCGCGCCGGAAGGTAATCGGTAGCCGCTGGCCCACAGGGGTGTTTTGGATGAGCTGCTGAACCTGCTGCACCGAGGTGACCCGCTGTCCGTCGACCCCGAGGAGAATGTCGCCCTGCGCCAGACCTGCTTGGTGGGCCGGTCCATTCTGGAGGAGGCCAACGACCCGTATCCCTTGCAGGCGAGGGGCAGGGCCAAACAGGCGGCGGCTAATGGCGCCTTGAGGTGCCTGTTCATCTACCGTTTCAATAGCCACCCCAATGAAGCCGTTACCTGCAAAGGAGGAGGCAGGCAACACTTCGAAGCTGTCAACCTCAACCGTGGGGCTGGAGAAGTTGTAGGCTTCAGCCCCAACCCAGTTACAGGGGTAGGCCAGAGCAGCCTCTGCCAGCAGGAGGGAGGCGGGCAGGGCGAGGGCAAGCCTGGAAAGAAGGGTTGATTTCTGCATAGGTTGACCCTGGAAACGGCAAAGAAAACACAGTTGCCTCCGCCGCGCGCTGGGGTCGAGCCACTAGCCCAGGGTAGGTAGCGGAAGGCTTAGGTGGGCAGCTTGCACCACTCTCCCCTCAGTGATAAACCCAAAATCGGCAACTGTCGATAGGCCAGGTCGTTAACCTCTGCAAAATCTGCCCCGTGCCTTCGAGCTCTCGGCTAGGTCTAGAATCCAGCGCCTGGGTGGTTTCCCACCAAGAGGCTAGGAGGAGCTGCGTTCTCGCATGGCCTCCACAAGGAGCTGGGCCACTTCAGGGCGGGAGAACTCCGGCGGCGGCACTTCGCCACGGCGCAGCATTTCCCGCACCTTGGTGCCCGAGAGGTGAATGCGCTGGTGGGGCTGGCTGGGACTGGTCTTGACCGTGGCCATGGTGCCCGTGACGGTGCAGTAGAAGGCGTGTTCAAACTTGAGGGGGATGATGCCCAGCTCCTCGGGCCGGAACTCGTCGAAAATGTGCTGGGCGTCATAGGGGCCGTAGTAGTTGCCTACCCCAGCGTGATCCCGGCCCACAATGAAATGGGTGCAGCCGTAGTTTTTGCGAACAAGGGCGTGGAAGATGGCTTCCCGCGGTCCTGCATAGCGCATGGCTGCAGGGTTAATGGCCAAGATCACCCGCTCTTTGGGGTAGTACTTTTCAATCAACACCTCATAGCAGCGCATGCGCACCTCGGCGGGAATGTCGTCGCTTTTGGTGGCTCCCACCAGCGGGTGGAGAAACAGGCCGTCCACAATTTCCAGAGCGCACTTCTGGATATACTCGTGGGCGCGATGGATGGGGTTGCGAGTCTGAAAACCGACAATCGTCTTCCACCCTCTTTCCCGAAACAGTTGCCGCGACTGAGCTGGATCAATCTGGTAGGCCGGAAAAAGGGGATGCGGATCCCGCTGCAGGAGCGTGACAGGGCCGGCTAGGTAAACGGATCCCTGTTCGTAGAGCACCTTCACCCCTGGGTGTTGTTCATCCGTAGTGCGGTAGACCTGCTGCGCCTCGCGGGTTTTGTCGTAGGTAAATTTCTCGGTCAGTTCCAACACGCCCAAAAGCTTGCCCTCAGCATTGGCTAGGGCCACGGTTTGCCCTTCCTTGAGCCCGGCAGCTATTTCCTCCGAAACTGGCAGCGTAATCGGCAGCGACCATGCCAGGCCGTTGGCCAAGTGCATTGTCTCCAAAACCGAATGGTAATCTTCCCGCCCCATAAAGCCCGTCAGCGGGCTGTAGCCCCCGATGGCAATCATCTCGAGATCCGATTGAGCCCGCTCGTCGAGGCGGATAACAGGGCAGTGTTGGGCCTTGGAGCGGAGCTCCTCCGCCTCCTCAGGCGAGGCAATGCGGTTAATTAGAGTACCTCCGTGGGGTGGAATGGCATCGCCAGAAACCGTCATCTTTGCCTGGGACGCAGTCATAGCGTAAAGACTAGGGATCCCCAACCATACACCCCCCTTCCCCTGGGTGCAATACCCAACTGCTTGGGCAGGGGATCCCAGCGTGGCCTAGTCCAGCATGTAGGGAGGCATGTCTTCGTCGGTGGGGGATACATTGTCAAAGATAGGCCGATTGAGGATCTTCTTGGGTGCCTGCAGGGGGGAGGCAGAGGTTTGGGGCTTAACCGGCAGCGTGGCCTGCCCTTGGCGGCTTTGCAGTTCCTGGATGGTTTTGGCCCGCTCATCCGCCACTGCCTGGAGTTGGACCAGTGCCTTTTGCAATTCGTCGCGGTGGGCTGTGACTTGCTCGAGTTGAGCCTGTAGGCTGGAGATTTTGTTTTGGTATTCCTGAAGCTGCCGTTGGGCCTCCGCCAACTGGCCTTTGAGGGCTTCGAGTTCCGACGTTTCTGCGGTAGACATTGCCGTTTCCTCACGTCCAGGGGTGGAGGGGGACTCTGACTTTACTTTGCGCCGGGCGGGGCGGCGGGGGGCTCCTCCCGCACGAGAAAACAAGCTACGCTCAGACCCAGTCACAGGAGCACCTCACGTTCAACAAACTGCAGCAGGCGCCCGCACACGGCCGCCCCAGGCCGATAGTCCATGACCGTCAGGCCATAATCGAAAGCTGTGCGCAAGTCGCTACTATCTGGAATGGTAACGGGTGAGAGCACATCCGCAAAAATCTGTTGCGCGTGCACGTACAACTGTCCAGTGTGAGATCCCGACCAAATGCCGCCGGGCAGGTAGCGGTCGTCCAACATGGTCAGGACAGCGCGGGCCTGGCTCAGCTCGCCCTTGAGGGTCTCGATATAGCGCAGGGTCTCTTCTGTGCAGGAGAAGTCGGCGCGGTTGAGCCGTGTCGGGATCAACACCCGCTGGGCTGCCCGCAAAGCATTGGCGGTGAGGGCATTCAGCTCCCCTGGCGTGTCGAGAAAGATAAAGTCGTACTCCGACAGCAAGGGATCCAGTTGACGCTGGAGGAGGTTTTGGCCCGCCTCCCCGGCAGCCGCTAGGTGGGCTGCCACTTCGGCCATGGTGCGGTGGGAGGGCGCCACATCCACTCCCTTGTCGGTGCAATAGATGACTTCCTCCAGAGGCCGCTGGTGGTGAGGGTGGAGGCTAGCCCAAACGGTCTCCTCTGGGGGAAGGGATCCGGCCTCTTCGAGGTAAAAGCTGCTGGCGGTGGTTTGGGAGGTGAGATCGACTAGCAGAACGGCATGGCCCCGCTGGGCCGTCAACTGGGCCGCGTGGACGCAGAGGGTGGACTTGCCAGTGCCGCCCTTGTTGTTGGTAAAGGCCAGGATGCGTGCCATCAGCTTCCCCAGGGCCGTTGCAGCCGCTTCCCCTCACCGCGGTCTATGCTATTGGGTGTAACCTGGTGGAGAACCACCATGCGCGATGTACTGGCAATTATCCTAGGCGGTGGGCGGGGCACCCGCCTCTATCCTCTAACCAAGCGCCGCGCCAAGCCGGCTGTACCTCTAGCAGGCAAGTATCGCCTTATCGACGTTCCGGTTAGCAACTGTATCAATTCCGATATCGATAAGATCTACGTCCTCACGCAGTTCAACTCCGCCTCGCTAAACCGCCACATCATCAATACCTACCGCATGTCTCCCTTCACCGGCGGCTTTGTAGATATCCTAGCGGCCCAGCAAACCCCTGATAACCCCGACTGGTTCCAGGGCACGGCTGACGCCGTTCGCCAATATCTCTGGCTGATGGACTCCTGGAAGCCGCGTGACTTCCTCATCCTCTCCGGGGATCACCTCTACCGCATGGACTACCGCCCCTTTATTCACCATCACCGGCAAACTGGAGCGGATGCGACGCTGGCGGTGCTCCCCTGTGAAGAAAAAGTGGCCTCCAGCTTTGGCTTGCTCAAGATTGACGCCGAGGGGCGCGTGATCGATTTCAAGGAAAAGCCGCAAGGGGAGCTGCTAGAAGCCTGCCGAGTCGATACCCAAGTCCTCGGCCTCAGCCCAGAAGAGGCGAAAGCCAAGCCTTACATCGCTTCTATGGGCATTTATGTGTTCAAGCGGGAAGCTTTGATCGAGATGCTGCAGGTGAAGGAGCACACCGACTTCGGCAAAGAAGTGCTGCCGGCAGCCATCGGCAAGTACCACCTGCAGGCCTACCCCTTCAAGGGCTACTGGGAGGACATCGGCACCATCGAGGCCTTCTACCGGGCCAACCTGGCCTTGGTGCAGCAGCCCAACCCGCCCTTCAGCTTCTTCGACAGGGACATGCCCATCTACACCCGCCCGCGCTTTTTGCCTCCCAACAAGATCCTCGACTCCCACATTGTCAACTCCATGATTGCCGACGGCTGCATCATCAAAAACGCCCAAATTCGCAACTCCATCATCGGCATTCGCAGCCGCATAGAGGCCAATGCCGTTATCGAAAACACCCTGGTCATGGGGGCCGACTACTACGAGTCGGCAGAAGAGCGGCAGGCCAAGCTGGAGGCCGGGATCCCGCCGGTGGGCATCGGGCCCAACTCCCACATTGCCAACGCCATTGTGGACAAGAACGCCCGCATTGGCCGTAACGTCCGCATCATCAACAAAGATCACGTCACCGAAGCCCAGCGGGAAGAGGAAGGAATCTGGATTAGCAACGGCATTGTCACCATCATCAAGGACTCGGTGATCCCGGACAACACCGTCATCTAAGCAAGGTCGTGGCTGCAGCGGGCCGAAGCTAAAGGAGGTGCTGTTAAAGAAAGTGAAGAAAAATCAGGTAACTTTTGCCATTACGATAGGTATTGCTCGTTTAAGACGACGGTGAGATCCCTGGAGCGTGCCTAACCAGATTGTCTCTGTTGCTGACCTAGAAGTTTACGATCCGCAGGTTATTGCCCGTTACTACCGCTGGCGTCTGCCCCAAGTGGTGGCGCGGGCACTGGCCATCCTTGGCCCTCTCTTGTGGTTTGTTCTCTGCCTGCGCTGGGATCAGCTTTGGGGGCAGGGCAATCGCAAGGTGCCCCAGCGTGCGGCGCAGCTGCGCAAACTGCTCACCGACCTGGGGCCGACGTTCATCAAGGTAGGGCAGGCCCTCTCCACCCGGCCCGACTTGGTGCGCAAAGACTACTTGGAGGAGCTGACCAAGCTGCAGGATCAACTGCCCAGCTTTCCTTCAGAGGAGGCGTTTGCCTGCATTGAGGCGGAGCTGGGCCGTCCAATTACCGAGATTTACGCCCAGATCTCGCCCGAGCCGGTGGCTGCGGCCAGCCTGGGCCAGGTTTACAAGGCGCAGTTGCACAGCGGCGAATGGGTGGCGGTCAAGGTGCAGCGGCCTCACCTGCGGGAGCGGCTGAGCCTGGATCTCTACCTCATCCGCTGGGCCTCCACCTGGCTGGGCCCTTGGTTGCCCCTCAACCTGGGCAACACCTTGACAGCGGTGGTAGACGAGTTTGGCCGCAAGCTCTTTGAGGAGATTGACTACCTCCAGGAAGGACGGAACTGCGAGCGCTTTGCCGAATACTTTCGCGACGATCCCGATGTGTATGTGCCGCGCATCTTCTGGGCCTACAGCACCCGCCGCGTGTTGACCCTGGAGTGGATTGACGGCATCAAGCTCACCGATGTGGAGCGCATTCGGGCCGCCAACTTGGAGGTGAAACGATTGGTGCGCATCGGTGTGGTAGCCGGCCTAAAGCAGTTGCTGGAATACGGCTTTTTCCACGCCGATCCCCACCCGGGCAACCTGTTTGCCCTGCCGGATGGCCGCCTGGCCTACATCGACTTCGGCATGATGGACCAGCTCACCGACCAGATGAAGGAGTACCTGGTGGATGCGCTGGTCCACCTGGTGGATCGCGACTACAACGCCCTGATTGACGATTTCATTCACCTGGGCTTTTTACAGCCGGATGTAGATCGGCAAGAGCTGCTCCCTGCTCTAGAAACGGTGTTGGCGGATGTGCTGAGGCAGGAGGTGGCTAACTTCAACTTCAAAACCGCCACCGACCAGTTCTCCGATTTGATGTACCGCTACCCCTTCCAGGTGCCCTCCCACTTTGCCTTGGTGATCCGCTCTTTGGTTACCCAGGAGGGGGTGGCCCTCAGTCTCTATCCGCAGTTTCGCATCGTCGGCGTGGCCTATCCCTACGTGGCCAAGCGCCTGCTGACCGATGAATCCCCTCGTATTCGCCAGCGGCTGTTGCAAGTGCTGATTAAGGATGGCAAGTTCCGCTGGAACCGCCTGGAGAACTTGCTTCAAGTTGCCCGCAGCGATGGTGGGCTGGATTGGATCCCTGCTGCCCGCATGGGCTTGCGCTATCTCATGTCGGAGGAAGCACGGGAGCTACGCCGCCAGCTAATCCTCTCGCTTACAGAAGATGATCGCCTGCACTTCGAGGAGTTACAGCGGCTGTGGCGGGTAGTCAGCCCTGACTTGTCACTAGCTCACCTTTGGCAAGCCGCTCTGGCCTCCTTGCCCTTGACCAACAGACTGGAGGCCATCTTGGCCGGGTTGAGGGAGCAGATGCAAGATTACCTGGAAAATTTGAGCCAATGGCGACTCCCCCAGCTCTGGCCTCGTTTGCTGGCAGGGGCGGGGCAAGAGAGCTAGAACGAAAGAAGGGAGACTCAATTGACTGGGACGCAAGCGTGGCAGATCGGCAGAGTGATTTCATTGCTAGTGTGGTAGCGGGGGCTGTGGTGGGAGGGATCCTCGGCGGGATCCTTGGGCTTGTGCTCGCCCCCAAGCTAGGTAGGGAATCCGCTGAAGGTCAAGGCCGGGATCCCGAGCGCCTCGACGGCACCGCCACTAGCCCTGAATGCCCCCGCTCTCGAGGGCTGGGGAAAGCAACGGAGTCCAGCTTGAGGAGCTGGAGGGAGTGGGAGCAGGAGGCAGAACGGATTGCCCAGGTTCGCCGCACCCTCGAAGCCAAAATTGCCGAGCTCAACGAGGCCATTCAGGCCACGCGGGCCCAATTGCTCATCAAGGAAACCTCCTCCCGAGCTGTGGAGGAAAAGTCTTGAGCAAAGGATCCCTGCCCATGCCAAACTAGAGGCGGCAGAGGTTCTGCCGGCGCTACCCTAAGCCGACTGCTCTGCCGATAAGCTGTGGATGAGTCCTTTCTCCCTTTTCCAGTCATATGCTTAGCCACGTGTTGTCCTCTCTTGCTGGCCTAGACGATCTCCCTCTGGGGTCGGTCTACAGCGGTGCGGTCTCTTTACTGTTTCGCTCCCTTTACCAGTTCATCGTCATCTACAACGCCCTGCTGATCGTGCGGATTTTGCTAAGCTGGTTCCCGCAACTGAACTGGTCTAACCCTCTCCTGTCGGTGCTTAGCCAGCTTACGGATCCCTATCTCAACCTCTTCCGCGGCATTATTCCCCCCATCGGCGGCTTGGACTTCTCCCCCTGGTTGGCCTTCCTCTTGCTGAGTTTTGCCCTACAGGTGGTGGGCCAGTTTGCCTAGTTGCTGGGCCAGCAAGGCGCTGGGCTTTCTCGGGCTCATCCAGTTCTTGCATTTCCCGCCCGATAGGTGCCAGCACGCTCGGGGTTGCCGACGGCCATGGGCAGGCCAGTCATTCCCAGATTAAGGTGAGATCGGCAACGAAGCCGGGGAGGACGGGATCCCCTTCTACGGAGGTGGGCCGCTCTAGAACCTGGACAGGCTGGCCTGGACGGTAGACGTAGACCCTTTGGCTTTCCGGGTCAATCAGCCAGCCCAGTTGGGAGCCGTTTTCGAGGTACTCCTGCAGCTTGGCCTGCAAAGTGGCCAGGTCATCACTCGGGGAGCGCAGTTCCAGGACAAAGTCTGGACAAAGGGGTGCAAAGCGGCGCCGCTGCTCTGGAGTCAACTGCTGCCAGCGCTCCCTGGCAACCCAGGCGGCATCGGGAGAGCGAATGGCCCCGTTGGGCAGGGCAAAACCCGTGGAGGAGTCGAATACAAGTCCCAAGTTTGTGCGTCGGTTCCACTGCCAGAGCTGGCCCAGCAGGTCGGCACTGCGAAGTCCGCTCTCACTGCCGACGGGGGCCATGGCCACTAGCTCCCCTTGGGCAGTGCGCTCCAAGCGCAGCTCTGGATTTTGCCGACAGAGCTGTTCAAAAACTTCATCCGTCAACTCCAGGCTGGGTCGCAGGTTAAGGGCAATCATAAGCGGTTAGGAACTATTCCCAGACGAGGTTGAGATCGGCAACGAAGCCGGGGAGGACGGGATCCCCTTCTACGGAGGTGGGCCGCTCTAGAACCTGGACAGGCTGGCCTGGACGGTAGACGTAGACCCTTTGGCTTTCCGGGTCAATCAGCCAGCCCAGTTGGGAGCCGTTTTCGAGGTACTCCTGCAGCTTGGCCTGCAAAGTGGCCAGGTCATCACTCGGGGAGCGCAGTTCCAGGACAAAGTCTGGACAAAGGGGTGCAAAGCGGCGCCGCTGCTCTGGAGTCAACTGCTGCCAGCGCTCCCTGGCAACCCAGGCGGCATCGGGAGAGCGAATGGCCCCGTTGGGCAGGGCAAAGCCGGCAGAAGCATCGAAGGCTACGCCAAGCTGAGTTTGGTGGTTCCATTGCCAGAGTTGGGCGCTGAGGCTCAAGTTTTGGCGACTGCTTTCACTGCCGACGGGGGCCATGGCCACTAGCTCCCCTTGGGCAGTGCGCTCCAAGCGCAGCTCAGGATTTTGCCGGCAGAGCTGTTCAAAAACTTCATCCGTCAACTCCAGGCTGGGCCGCAAGTTGAGGGAGATCATCCCGTCCCACTGGCGCGAACAGAAGACTGGAGGAGGCGCTGGCGCTATTGTAACTAAACGCGGCGAGGAAGCCAGAGGAAAAGCTGGCAGCTGGGGAACGGCGGGGAAGGCTAAGAAGAAGGCTTGCCTCCTACCCCTGCAAGCCGCTATGCTACCGCCCAGGTTGAGGCATCCTCCGGTGGCAAGTCAGCAACTACGGGTTTACGTCCCTCCTCACCCGCTCATCAAGCACTGGCTAGCCGTGGCCCGCGATAGGGAGACCCCCATGCCTCTTTTTCGCACGGCTTTGGTGGAGTTAGGCCGCTGGCTGACCTACGAGGCGATGCGGGAGTGGATCCCGACCCAAGCGGTGCAGGTGCAAACTCCTCTGGAAGCTGCGGCAGCAGAAGTTATCGCCCCCAACACGCCGCTAGCCATCGTGCCCATTTTGCGGGCTGGCCTGGCCATGCTGGAAGGCTGTCAGGCCCTCTTGCCCCAAGCACGGATTTTTCATGTGGGCTTGGTGCGGGACGAGGAGACGCTGCAGGTGAGTTGTTACCTCAATCGCCTGCCGGAGCGGATTCCAGATCAGATGCGCATTCTCATCCCTGAGCCAATGTTGGCCACGGGGGGTACCTTGCTGTGGGTTTTGGATGAGCTGAAAAAACGGGGAGCGGATCCCAGCTTGGTGAGGATTGTCAGCGTCTTGGCCGCGCCGCCAGGGCTGCAGCGACTGGGATCCCATTACCCAATGGTGCAAGTTTTCTGCGCCATGATCGACGAGCGGCTAAACGACCGGGGGTTTATCCTGCCCGGGCTAGGGGATGCTGGGGATCGCGCTTTTGGCACTTGAGTTCCGTTGCTGCTTGCCCAAGAGGTTCCGATTTGGGGACTGAACAGCTCCGGAGTTGGCAGCGGCCACGGGGATCCCTTGGTGAAGAACCAGAACGGGCGCAACAGCGTGAGTACAGCGAGATTTTTAGCTATTTCGGGGATCTAGCCACCCTAAAGGCAGCCCTTGCCCACCAGGAGGCCCCAGCCAGCCCTTCGCACTGGTATCTCAATCTGGCCTTTTTCGCTGGATCGAGTGGAAAGTCGTGCTTCCCAGTCCAATTGCGGATAGTCTCTGGAGTGAGGCCGTTGCCTCGGTGGGCCTGGGATCCAGTTCGCTTCCTTTCCCGGCCGTGAGGGGTGGAACAAGTGGTGTTGAGGTGGCTGGAGGAAACCGATCATGGTGATGAATAGGCAACAAACCGGTGGACAGGCTGCACCCTGGAGCCTGAGTTCAGTAGTATGCCTGCTGGGTTTGGCGGTGGGCCTGCCTGCCTATGCGCAGCCGCCTATGAATTTGCTCACCGGCGAGCCAACAGTGGCCCAACTCAAGGAAGATGCAGCTCGTTACCTGCAGATGGGCTTTTACACCCTAGCCATCAACGCCTACCGGGCCGCCCTTGAACTAGAAGACAAAGCCCAAGTGCTTCCCAGGGAGCGGGATCCTGACGTGCCCTTTAACCTCGGCTTGATCTACGCCCGCCAAGGCAAGCTGGCAGAGGCGCGAGCCGCCTTTCAACGCTCAGTGGAGGTGGATCCCACTAGCTTTAAGGCCCGCTACCAGTTGGCGCTGGTGGATCTTAAGTTAGGGAACCTGGTGGCGGCCAAGGAGCAGCTTACCCTCTTGGCCCATGCTGCCCGCAGCAACCCCGAAACCTACAGCCACATTCAATCCCTGCTGGCCCCCTTGGAGTCGATCCCTCTGCCTGGCCAACAGACCAACGACCTCCCTTCTCCTCTAGCCGTCGATTCGGAAGCAGGCAAACTTTCGCCCGAACCCGAGAAAAACAAAACAGCTCCTCTGCCGGTAGCAACCCCAGAAAAGCAGTCGGAAGAGGAGAAGCCTCTTTCTGCCCTGCAGCGGCTGCGCCGGGAGGAGAGGGACTAGATCCCTTTCTGTCAGCAAGCGGTTGGGGACAGACAGCTACGGCCTGGGAAGAAGAGCCAGCCATACTCAGAGAGCTGTTGGGACGGCAGCTTTCTCCAGTGTGGCTGATACTTAGGACGGGGTTAAAGCAGCAATAGAATCCCCCTGGCATTGATCCTAGGCCGGCAGGAGGAGCAAAATCTTGGAGTCCTGATCCTCAGACGAGCTTTTTGGCGGCAAAACCAGATCTTGCCATTCCCGGAAGCTAAGGCCAAGCCGAACCATTTCATTGATTTCGTGTCTGTAGCCTTCCAATCTTCTGTGCAATTCAATCATGGACTGGGCAGCCGCTATAACTTGATTAGCTCGAGACATCAAACCGAGGATGACTTCTCTCCGAGCGCCAGTGTTCCACGGCATGCGATCCCATAACGTCCATTCTACCCAAAGATGGGGCAACGAGGGCAAGGATAGCATTCCTAGGTCTTAGCGGTATGCTATCAGTCCAGGATTCGATGCTACATGTGTTGAAAATAGCCGTGCGTATATGTTCATCAAACAGCTTATCTACATTTGACTCAGCCGTTACATACTTAAGAATTTCCAAAATGCTTGACAGTCTAACTCCTTGACAGGCACTGTGAAGATATCCTGAAGGATCTTCAAAAAGAAGCTTGACGTACTTTCTAATACGAGGTTTCAGAATCTCCTCGGCCTCAGCCAAGCGCTTAAGAGCCATCTCGTGCTCTTCAAGCTCTAAGTAACACTTAGTCTCTGTAACATAGACTAAAGATAGGATTAAGATGTACTCACGGGACAAAATACAGTTACCTTCATTCCAGTCAGAATCCCAAGCAGCTTGATAATAGTGCTCAGCCTCAAGTAAGGGTTGAATGACCTCGCTCACCAGCCGCCTCCTGCTGGACGAAGAAGACATCTTTAGAGCTATCTCTGCAACTTCAATCGCAGACTTAGTTTTAGCAAAGATCAATCTGTCTATTTTGTTCTTGATTTCAGAGATGGAGGCCTGAAGATTTTGGATCCGTGAACCAATTTGATTAAGCTTGGAGATGACGACTGCAAAGCCTATGGCAGACAAACCCAAGTTAACTAGACCAAGAGCGGTGTTGAATTGAGTCAAGCCTAAGATGGTATTCAGTGTATTCCCGATAGCGATTAATTTTAGGTTAATTTGTCCCAAATGAATGTTGGCAATAATCCCGTTGACAATGTCCAACCCGGGAATTCATTTACCAATGCTATCTGCAAGTGTCAGGCCTCCAGTTTCTCTCAGCCAGGCTACCACCCGCTTAGAAGCCACTTCTCTCACAACACCGCCTATGCGCTCATAGGTGCCATCTTGCAGGCCTTTCAGGATGGCTTCGGGAATGTCTAGGATGACTTGCTCAGCAACCATAAATCAGCAGCTCCTTGTCCTTGGGGCCATCAGACTAGCACCAAGAAAACCTTCTGAAAGTACTTGTACTTAAAAGTTTGCTAAAGCTTGAGGGAGGCCAGTCTCTTTGTTCTCAGTCGCAAAGGCGAGAGCCTATCATGGAAGTCTAGCCTCTCCTTACCGTTAGTCTGCCACTATGTCTGAGCCTTCTGGTCGCTTAGTTTGGAACCATTCCACTCACATCTCTGGCTTGATCCCTGTTCTGGAGCGCTTAACCCGACAACCCGGCATTAAAACTGTAACGCCAGGTGCCTTATTTTGCGCTCGCGGGCGGATCCCGCAGTTGCAGTTGCGGGTTTCTGTGCCCATTCGAGGTGGGTACAAGTTAGTTGCCCGCAAAGGCAGCAGCGTGCAGGAGGTCTTTGTGGTTACCGACCTCAGCCAGTCGGAGCTGGAAGCAGCGATTCGCCGCTGTTTAGAGTAGGTTTGAGTTCTCTTGGCAACGCAGTCCCGCCTCTTGGGCGCGCTATGTCCCGCGCTAGCGTCAAGCCCGCCCGTATCAGCGCCGTCCTGCCCGGATCCCTGGCGGCAAAGGCAGGCATTCAACCGGGGGAGGCGCTGGTGAGCATCAATGGCGAGCGGCCCCGCGACCTCATTGACTATCGCTTCCTCATTGCTGAGGAATATCTCTGCCTGGAGATCCTGGACAGCCAAGGGATCCGGCGCACGGTTGAGCTGGAAAAAGACATTGACGAGGATCTGGGGCTGGAGTTTGAGACGGCTTTGTTCGATGGCCTCATCCAATGCAACAACGCCTGCCCCTTTTGCTTTATCGACCAACAGCCCCCTGAGATGCGGGCAACCTTGCATCTCAAAGACGACGACTACCGCCTCAGCTTTCTCTACGGCAGCTACCTCACCCTCACCAACTTGACCGCTGCCGAGTGGGATCGCATCGCCCGCCTGCGCCTTTCTCCTCTCTATGTCTCTGTGCATGCCACCGACCCAGAGCTGCGCAGCCGCCTGCTCAAAAACCCCCGCGCCGGCCTCATCCTGGAGCAGTTGGCCTGGTTTCGCCAACACCGCCTGCAACTGCATGCCCAGGTGGTGGTCTGCCCAGGCTGGAACGATGGGGAGCACCTCACCCACACGCTCTTGGATCTAGCCGCTTTTCGTCGGCCAGAAGAAGGGATCCCAACCGTCCTCTCGGCGGCAGTGGTGCCAGTGGGGCTGACCCGCTTTCGCCCCCCCAATGATGAGCTGATCCCGGTGGATGCTGCCAAGGCGGCGGAGGTGATCGATCAGGTGGAAGCGCTACAGGCGCAGTTTCGGCAAGAGTTGGGATCCACCTTTGCCTGGCTAGCTGATGAGTGGTATCTGCTGGCGGGTCGGGAATTGCCGCCGGAAAAGCACTACGAAGATTACCCCCAACTGGGCAACGGGGTGGGATCCCTGCGGCTTTTTCTCAGCCAATTCGAGCAGCTCAAACTGCCGCTGGAGATCCCTGCTCCTCTCAAATTGCTTTGGGTGGTGGGCAACGCAGTGGAGCGAGCCTTCCAGCCTGTGGTGGAGCGGATGAACCGCATCCGCAGGTTGCAGTTACATCTTTTGCCCCTTGCCAGCCAATTCTGGGGACAAACCCTGACGGTAACCGGGCTGCTGACAGGGCAGGACATCCTCAACGCTTTGAAATCGGTTGAGAACCTGGCAAGTTACGACGGCCTGCTTCTGCCCCAGATTACCCTCAAGGATGGGGAGCGCTTCCTAGATGACCTCACCTGGCAAGACCTACAAGCCCAGGCTGGGATCCCGGTGGTGCGGGTGGACGGTGGTCCAGCGGGCTTGTTGGAGGCGGTGCAGCAGCTAGGATCGAGGGCAAGTTTGAACAAGCTGCCATGAAGCCATGCAATGGCTGCGGCGAGGCGTGCTCCTGCTGCTCTGGGGGGGGCTAGGGATCCTGGCCATTACAGCCTTGGCCTCTTTCTACGTCGATCTGGCCTGGTTTGCCGAACTAAACGCCCTGCCAGTGCTCTGGACACGGGTATTTGCCCGCTGGGGACTGGGCCTAGGCGCCTTTGTCTTTGCCCTGGCAGTGGTAGGAGTCAACATCCGCGCCTGCTGGCGGGGAACAAACCCAGCCTGGGCCTGGGCCATTGCGTTGGGCCTGAGCGGCTGCTTGGCCTGGTTTCTTTCCCAGCACTGGTTTACGCTGCTGCTTTGGCTGCACCAAGTGCCTGTGGGAGAGTCGGATCCAATCTTTAACCGCGATCTGGGCTTTTTTCTTTTCAGCTTGCCCTTTTGGGAAAAGCTCCAGCAGTGGTGCTTCAACCTGGTGCTATTGACCTTGGTTGCCGTTGCTCTCATCTACTTTGTGGAGCTGGGACTCTCGGAACAGCGGCTGACGCTGGCCCTTTCCCTGTTTGCCCAGCGGCACTTGCTCATCCTGGGGGGAGCTCTGTTTTTGCTTCGGGCCTGGGGCCACTGGCTGGAGCGCTACAAGTTACTCTACTCCACCCGCGGCGTGGTTTTTGGAGCCGGTTTTACCGATGTGCACGCCACTTTGCCAGCTACCACTTTGATGAGTGGGGTAGCTTTTCTAACTGCCCTTGGCTTCTGGGCCTTGGCCCGCCAAGGGATCCGCCTCAACCTTCCCTTGTTCAAATCCTGGTGCCCCCCCTGGGCCAGCTCCCTACTGGCGCCAGCTCTGCTGTGGGGAGCCTACCTGGGGTTTGGGTTACTAACTACCCGGCTTTACCCCCACTTGGTGCAGACCTTCTTGGTTACCCCCAACGAGCTGGAGCTGGAACGCCCCTACCTCGAGCACAACATCCGTTTTACCCGCGCCGGCTTTGGCTTAACCCAGGTGGAGGTCAAGCCCTTCCCGGAGGAGGGATCCCTTACCTGGGAGATCCTGCAGCAAAATCAATCTACCCTGAGCAACGTGCGCCTTTGGGATGCGGAGCCCTTGTTGGCCACCTACCGCCAGCTCCAGGAGATCCGCCCCTACTACCAGTTTCCCTATGTGGATGTGGATCGCTACCGCATAGGGGGAGAGCTGCGCCAAGTCATGCATGCAGCACGCGAGCTGGACTTTGCCCAGGTACCGCCAGCGGCCCAAACTTGGGTTAACCGGCGCTTTTTCTACACCCACGGCTATGGCCTCACCCTCAGCCCAGTTAACGTGGTTACTCCGGAGGGGCTGCCAGACTTTTTTCTGGCAGATATCCCACCGCGGATTTCCCCGCGCTACCCGGAGGTAGCGGAGGTACTGCGGGTGGATCAGCCGGCCCTCTACTACGGCGAGCTAACCACCACTGAGGTGTTTGTCGGCGCAGAGGCAAGGGAGCTGGACTACCCTGCTGCCGACCACTACGTCTACAGCAGCTACCGCGGCACAGGGGGTGTCCCCATTCCTCACCTTTGGCAGCGCTTTCTCTATGCCTGGCACTTCCGGGATCTGCGCATTCTCCTCAGCCGTGAGCTTTCCCCCAACACCCGCTTTCTCTACCGCCGCCAAATCCGCGAGCGGGTGCGCCAGGTGATGCCCTTTTTGCTCTACGACCAGGATCCCTACCTGGTGATTCAAGGCGGTAAGCTCTACTGGTTTTTCGACGCCTACACCACCAGCAGCCACTACCCCTACTCCGAGTACCTGCCTGACTTTCCCTTCAACTACATCCGCAACTCCGTCAAGGCGGTGCTGGATGCCTACAACGGCAGCATCAACTGGTACATAGCTGACCCTCAGGATCCTCTCATCCAAGCCTACGCCCGCATCTACCCCACGCTGTTCAAGCCCCTGGAGGCCATGCCGGAGCCGCTGCGGCAGCACCTCCGCTACCCCCAGGATCTCTTCCGACTGCAGGCCCAGCAATTTGCCACCTACCACATGACGGATCCCCGCCTTTTCTACAACCGGGAAGACCAGTGGCAGATCCCCAACCAATTCCGCAAGGGGCGGCGCCTCCCCATGCAGCCCCAGTACCTCATCCTCACCTTGCCGGAGGAGCGGCAAAAGGGATCCCCCAACGAACCTGAGTTTGTCTTGCTCTCTCCCTTCACCCCCCTCAACAAGCAAAACATGGTGGCTTGGATGGCCGCCCGCTGCGATGGGGAAAACTACGGCAAGTTGCTGGTGTACGAGTTTTCCAAGCAGCGTCTCATCTACGGCCCGGAGCAGGTGGAGGCGCGGGTGAACCAGGATCCCGCCATTTCCGAGCAAATTGCCCTCTGGAACGAGCACGGGTCGCGGGTCAACCTAGGTACCCTTCTGGTTATCCCCATCGAGACCTCCCTTCTCTATGTCCAGCCTCTCTACCTGGAGGCGGAACAGAGCCGCCTGCCTCAGCTTACCCGGGTCATCGCCGCCTACGAAGACCGGGTGGTCATGGAGCCAACCCTCGCCCAGGCTCTAGAAGCCCTCTTCTCCCTCACCCTCCGCTGAGCCAGGATTTGCTGAGGGAGAGTTGACAGAACTTAACGGTTGGATTAAGGTTAGGTTGTCCATCTTCGCACTTCCACAGGGAAGTTAGGCTTT